>DATKMM010000001.1:0-5211 GCA_035541855.1 Minisyncoccota bacterium
GCCCCAGTTCGGATTGGGGGCTGCAACCTGCCCCCATGAAGCCGGAATCGCTAGTAATCGCGGATCAGCCACGCCGCGGTGAATACGTTCTCGAGTCCTGTACTCACTGCCCGTCAAGCCAAGGGAGCCGGTAATAGGTGAAATCTCTTTCCGGGATCAGCCTAAGATCGGTGACATGGGCTAAGTCGTAGAGGCAAACTGCCTTTGTTGCGACTTTTAGAGGGTAACTTCTAACAACCAAATCTGGCTATATGCTGGAACATCTGAGTATCTGACATTACGATCCTGTCAACCGATCTTTCATAAAGATTTAATGTTGATGTGGTATCGTGACAATATGATCAGTGCAGAAAACCAGCAGGCAACCCAATCCGATCATCGGATTGGAGAGTCCTCAGAGACTATACGCCAGACTCCTTTTTCGAGAGGAGAAATTCTTGCTTATCTGCATGGTGCATTACATGACGCGTCGCGGAATAAACGGACGCGGACACGGTTCGCTCAACGATACCGGAAAGATTCATAACCCAAGCCGTGCAGTCGACCCTGATTATTGGAGGGTATTCGTCAGGAAGAAGGGTCACCGTTTGTTCATGGACCGGATCGGTTCATGGCATCCGGTCAAGCAGGCAATATTTCGGGAAAGGATGAAGATATAGTCCATGCCGCATAGCGATATGCGGGGATGCATGAACAAGGCACGCGTAGCGGAAGCTGTGCGTGGATCAATTAAACTATCCTAAAACGATAGTGTCGAGGTTGGAACAACTAAAAAGCTCTTTGCCGGTGTGGTATACTAAAGAGGCATATGTCTGACGAAGCGAAAAGCATAATGATCATCGAGGATGACCGGTTTCTGTCATCGCTCATGAAGGCGCGTCTCGAAAAGGACGGCTTTTCCGTTATCCAGGCGTTCGATGGCGAGGAGGCCATCCAGCTTTTCAAGCAGAAGACGCCGAGCCTGATCATCCTCGATCTCGTGATGCCGAAGGTGACCGGGTTCGAGGTCCTGCAGACGATATCCATCATGCCCCAGCTTTCCAAGGTGCCGGTGGTGATCCTGAGCAATCTCGCGCAGGATTCCGACATCGAGAAGGCCCGCCAGCTCGGGGCGAGGGAATACTTTGTCAAGGTCAAGGTTTCCATCGACGACCTGGTCGGGCGGGTAAAGAGCCTGTTAAATTAAAACTATATTATGATCCCATCCGATATTCTGCAGAAAATAAAGCCGGGCGCGAAGGTCAAGGTGTTCGAGGGAAAGACCCCGTTCGAGGGCCTGGTTTTGGCGCGCAAGCACGGTTCCGAGGCGGGCGCGACCTTCACGGTCCGCGCGATGGTGGCTGGCGTGGGCGTCGAGAAGGTATATCCGATCAATTCACCCTCCATCCTGAAGGTCCAGATCGTTTCATCGCCGAAGAAGGTCCATCGTTCGAAACTGTATTTCGTCCGCGGCATTTCCGGCGCCCGGCTCCGGCAGAAGCTGGATATTTCACTGTAAATGGCGAAAAAAAAGATACTGGAGACGGCCATTGCCGTCGTTCTCGCCTTTGCGCTCGCCGGCAGCGGTTTTTGGCTTGGCTGGTCGGCCGGACGGCAGGCGCCGGAGAATATCGTTGTCAGCGGACTTTCAAATATGACGCCGAACGGTTCGACGACCGCTCCGGCGGATTTCGGGATCTTCTGGCAGGCTTGGCAGGACATCAACGATCTCTATCTGCGCAATCCGAGCACGACGGATGCCGCGAAGGTGCAGGGCGCGGTGGCGGGTCTCGTGAGCTCGCTCGGCGACCCGTATACGGAATATTTTTCGCCATCCGGCAATACCCAGTTCCAGCAGGACATCACCGGTGATTTCGGCGGTATCGGCGCCGAGCTGGGCGCGAACGGGGATGGCGAGCTCGTGATCATCGCGCCGCTCGCCGGTACGCCCGCTGCCGAGGCGGGACTCAAGGCGGGCGACCAGATCGTGGACATTAACGGCAGTTCCACGGCGGCGCTTTCCGTGGATGACGCGGTAAGCGCGATCCGGGGGCCGGTGGGTTCGAAGGTGATGCTCACGATCATGCGCGATGGTTTTGCGAAACCGCAGGACTTTACGATCACGCGCGAGACGATCAACGTGCCGAACGTGCAGTTCGCCATGAAGGGCGATGTCGCGGTGATCACGCTCAGCGAGTTCACGCAGGATGCGGATTTCGAGTTCTACCAGGCGCTCGTGAAGGCGGTGGCGGCGAACGCCAAGGGTATCGTACTTGACCTGCGCGACGATCCGGGCGGTTACCTCGAGGTGGCCGTGGACATCGCGGGCTACTTCGTAAAGCCGGGGACGCTGGTGGTGAAGGAGGTGGGCCGAACCGTGCCGGAACAGGATTTCACGGCATCGGGCGACGGATCGCTCTCGACCTTCCCGCTCGTGGTCCTGATGGACAGCGGCTCCGCCTCGGCGGCGGAGATCCTGGCGGGCGCCCTGCACGACGACCGCGGCACGCCGCTCGTGGGAACCCAGAGCTTCGGTAAGGGGACAGTCCAACAGCTTGAACCGCTTTCGGACGGATCTTCGATCAAGATCACGGTGGCGCACTGGGTCCTGCCGTCAGGCAAGATCATCGACCATGAGGGCCTTACGCCGGATTATGCCGTTTCAAGCACGCTTTCCGCGACGAGTACGGTCGACGCCCAGCTCGATAAGGCCTTGCAGGTCATCCAGGAGCAGATAGGGAAATAGCGCGCCTCCTCCCTGCCCTGCATATCCGCGAACCTGCTCCGTCTCGGGCAGCAGCTTCGGCCGCTACTCAATCTGCCGCCCTGCTTCGGCAAGCGGGCGCCCGGACAGGTTAGCGCGCGGCCAGCGGCTGTCGCCGGTCTCACTCGCCTCCATCGGGTTCTCGGATCTGCAGGGCAGGGAGATCGCCGCTATCTTAGAAAAATATAAATAGGCCACGAAGGTGGCTATTTATATACCAAACGAAGGTGCAGCTTAGCAGATCAATATGCATAGTGCAAACACTTGTGAGAGATTCCTGCGTCTCAGCGGGGTGTCCGAGCGGGCCGGCGAGCTACTCCGCCTTCACGACGACCTTCAGTTCCGCGGTGACGCCCTTCTTCAGGTCGAGCTGAACCGCATGGGTGCCAGGTTCCTTGATCGGGCGGTCGAGCGTGATGTCGATGCGCTCGGTCGTGATGAGCTTGTGCTCGCGCAGCGCTTTCAGGACCGATTCCTTGTTCACCGAGCCGAAGACCGAGCCATCCCTGCCCTTCTTCAGGTCGAACTCGATGCTCATGCCGCCGATCTTCCGCGCGACCTCCTCGAGATGTTTTTTGACCTCGATCTCCTTCGCGTCGTGTTCCGCTTTCATTTTTTCGAGCTTCTTGAGCGAGGTCGGGTTCGCCGGCTCAGCGAGCTTGTTCGGGAACAAAAAATTGCGCGCATACCCGTCGCGCACCTCGCGCACCTCGAACTTCTTACCGATCCCGCGGACGTCTTCAAGGATAATGACTTTCATGAAGAATGGCTGCTATATGACGCTGACCGTCGTCGCCGTCCGCCGCGAACCGTCGAACTTCATTTTGGTTTTCGAACTGAATTTTACCGTGCCGTTCTTTCCCGCATAAAGAGTGTCGTCGCCCGCCCGAAGAACGCCCGTGCCCGGGAGATAGCGGGTGCCGCGCTGGCGGAGGATGATCTGGCCGACGAGGGCCTTCCCGCCGTGGTTGATCTTGACGCCAAGCCGCTTCGCGATGGAGTCGCGGCCGAGTTTGGTGGAACCTATCGCTTTGGTATGGGCCATAGTTCTGTCATTTTATGCTACAATACAGGCAATGTCAACCACGAACAAGCTGGTTTTGGACATCGAGACCATCGGGGAAGATTTCGATAAGCTGGACCACGCGACCCAGGAAAACCTGACCCGCTGGATCAAAAAGGACTCGGACAACGAAAGCGAATACCAGCTGGCGCTCCAGGACCTGAAGAGCGGCCTGGGCTTTTCCCCGCTTACGGGCGAGATCGTGGCCATCGGCCTGCTTGATTATTACAAAAACGAGGGCGCGGTCTATTACCAGGCACCGGGGCAGAAGAACGAGGAGCTAAAGGAGGACGGCATCCAGTTCAAGCAGATGGCGGAAGAGGAAATGCTCCGGAAGTTCTGGGAGCTGGCGTCGCGGTACCAGGTTTTCATCACGTTCAACGGGCGCGCGTTCGACATCCCGTTTCTCGTTATCCGGTCGGCGATCAAGGGTATCCGGCCGACGAAGGACCTCATGCGCGGGCGGTATCTCTACCAGAACAATCCTGAAGCGCTCCATATCGATCTCGCCGAGCAGCTTTCGTTTTACGGCGCCACGCGGCGAAAAGGCAGTTTGCACCTTTGGAGCCGCGCATTCGGCATCCCGAGCCCCAAGTCCGGCGGCGTGACCGGCGACGATGTCGGCCCGCTGTTCAAAAAAGGGAAATTTCTGGATATCGCGAAGTATAACGTCGGCGACATCCGGGCCACGCGGGAGCTGTACGCGAAGTGGGAGCAGTATTTAAGCTTTTGATCTAAGCTGGATTTAATCCTGGCATGGTACGATGGCGGGATGGGTGCCTATAAAAATGAGATCGTCCTTGGCGCGGTCATTTTCATTGTTGCGTCTTTGAGCTTCGGCCTGGGTTATTTGGCGAACCGCGAGTTCAACCATGCGCCGATCGTGATCGGGCAATGCACAGGGGCGGCGCGTTGACAGTTGCCCATTACGGGGGTAATTTAAAAGTGGCAGTACGATTCCACCTTGGAGAGAGAAATGCTATTTGCGAGATATGCGGAGCGGACGGTTCCGCAGTTGGTGGTTTTGTTTTTTAGGACGAGAAAGGGGGTTGGCCTACCGAGACGGGCCGTACCATTTACAAGGGTTGGGTTTGTCCGCCCGCTGCGGCGGGTGTACTCGCGGCGGATGGCAGCCCGCCATCATGCCCACCTGCACGCGCACCTATGGGTGCGGGGGGTTCGCCGTGGACAATAATAAAGCTAAGCAACCACACGGCGTGACGCCACCGAAAGCGCCTACGCTTGGTCTACGGCCCCGGGGACCGGTTCGGCCGATTGCTTTTCAGCGAGCAATACAGGAACGATTAATCATGGCCGCCAGAGTTCCGCTTCCGCCAGTCCCGTAGTTCTGCGAGGCATCCCGGCCGTTTCCGGGGTGCCTCTTCTTTTTTCCGTTGATTTTCCA
>DATKMM010000002.1:0-5413 GCA_035541855.1 Minisyncoccota bacterium
GATGTTGTAGGAGATGACGATGGCGATTTGCGCGTGCTAAGCAGTGATCACCGAAAGGTTAAATGGTGGCTCCGGCCACCTTTTTTTAGTCCGCGGTTTGCCTCACGCGGCAAGTTTTCCGTACTTTTGATCACCCGCGCCGCTCGTATAATGATCGGGAAGGGACGATGATGGCCCGAACGAAGCCGCTGGATTCGCTTTGAACCATGCCGTTAATTTCTCTATCATGACGTCCAAAGTTCGAGGTCTGTCCCGATACGGGGCACAGCTATAAGAAAAAGCATGGTATAATCCCTTATACATGGAAAAGATAACCGGAGCGGACGGCAGGGAACGCCGGGCCGCGTAATGCCCTGGTCGGCGGCCCCGGTTATCGCTTCTTCACGAACACCGTCAGCCCTTTCCGCTTGGCGTAGCCGCACTTCGCGGCGAAGCCGAAATTTTTCGGCTCGGTCTCGAAATAGACGTTCGTGCCGCGGGCGAGCCGCTCGATCTCACGCATCATGCGCCGGCCGATCCCCTGCCGCTGGTATTCGGGCGCGACGATCATATCGAGTATCTTCGTTTCGATCGCGAAATCCGAGAGCGCGCGGGCGACGCCAACCAGCTCACCCGCCCCGTCCCGCGCGAAGACCACGATGTCGCAGTTCGCGAGCGAACGCCGCATCCGCGCCTCCATATACTGTTTCTCCGTGCCCCATCCAAGCTCGATATACAACGCCGCCGCCTCGCGCGGGGTCAACAGTTTCTTGTTCGAAAATATTTTTACGCCATCAGGCATTCTGGCCATTCGATGCAACGCCCTCGTGATCTATGCTCCCGCTTCCTCCAGCGCCTTCCTCAGCTTGCCGTCGGCTTTCTTCGGCGCTTTGACGATGAAGTTCACGTAGAGGTCGCCGCGGCCGTACGAATTAAAATGCGGCATGCCCTCGCCCGGAATGCGGAGATTTTCCTTCAGGTTGAAGCCGGCCGGTATTTCAAACGAAACCCTCCCGCCGCCGATCGTCGGCGCTTCGAACTTTTTGCCGAGCAGGAGGTCGATGGCGTTCAGTTCCTTCGCGACCACGAGGTTCGCGCCGTGCCGTTCGAACACCGGATGCGGCCGCACGCGCACGCGGACGTAGAGATCGCCCGCCGCCGTACCGCGCCCGCCCGCTTCGCCCATGCCCCTGATCTGGATCAGCTGGTTGTCCTCGATGCCGGGCACGATCTCCACGCGGATGTCGCGGTCCGCCTCGAGGCGGCCTGACCCCTTGCAGGCGCCACACGCCTTCTTCGGCACTTCGCCCGTGCCGTGGCACTTGGCGCAGACGGTGATCTGCGAGAAACTGCCGAAGAACGACCGCTTCTCCATGCGGACCTCGCCGCGCCCGTCGCAGGTAGCGCATTTTTCGAACCCGCTGCCCGGCTCGGCACCCTTGCCTTTGCACTTGCCGCACTCGACGAAGGTCCGCAGGCGCACCTGCTTCGTTATGCCGCGGAACGCCTCCTCGAGCGTGATCTGTTCCTGGACCTCGAGGTCCGCCCCCCGTTCATACGTCTTGCGCGGCGGCCGGACGCCGAACCCTTCGAAAATGCTCTCCATCATATCCCCCAGGTCGCCCATGTCCGCGAACTGCGACGGGTCGAATCCGCCGAACCCGCCCCACTGGGCACCGCCGCCGAATCCGGCCGGGCCGCCCGCGCTGCCGAAGCGGTCGTATTGCGCGCGCTTGCTCTTGTCGGAGAGTACCTGGTACGCTTCGTTGATCTCCTTGAACTTCTCCTCGCTGCCACCCGCCTTGTCGGGGTGGTACTGGTGCGCCAGCTTGCGGTACGCCTTTTTGATGTCGTCGTCGGACGCGTTCTTCGGAATTCCGAGGATCTGGTAATAATCTTTTGCCATGATTTAATATTCTATGATCTCTTTCGTCGCCGGCCCTTCGCTGATCTTCATGAATCCCGACGAGAGCAGGATCTCGTAAACGATGAGCGTCAGAAATTGCCCGGCCCAGACCGCGACCACGCCCGCCGTCCGGACGATGATGAAAAGCGTCAGGCCCCAGAACACATAGTATAGCGCGGTGAATTTTTCCTGCAACTGGCCGGCGAGCGATGCCAGATACTGGTAGAAAGCGTTATTGAGCGGCTCCGACGGCGATACGGCGACCGCCGTGCTCGAACCGTCCGACAGCGCCGCCATGACCTGGTTGGATGCCTGCCCCAGAGCCGTGCTTTGTTCCGCTGAGGTCAGGTTTTGGAATGCGGGATTGTCCTGCAGTTCTAATTTCGCGATGGCGGCGGAAAAATCGCTCACCGAACCTGAAAGCGGCACGGCGGGATAGAATTCCTGGACCAAGCCCGTCCCCCAGGTAAAAAACAGGTTAAATCCGTTCTCCGCGATAAAGAACGTGCCGTTGTTGGCCGGGAGCGCCGCGTACATCACGATCATGAAAACGACCGCGGCCGTGACCACGCTGCCGATCGCCTTCCGGCTGGTGCCGAAGAAGTGGATCTCGATCATGTTCTGCATTTCGCGCCGGGCGGAATGGTAGCCCCACAGCAGGAAGCCGATGGCCGCGAGCCACGCGATGGCGAGCGCCTGCCACCCGTCGGCGTAAAACCATCCGATGAGCGCCGCCGATTCGAGAATGATGATGAGAAACCGCCGCGAATAGCTTTTCTGGAGAAAACCCTCGATCGCCGAGACCGCGCCCCAAAGGAGCAGCGCGCCGAGCGGGAACCAGAACGGGAGGTCGCTCGCGAGATACCGCGAGAACTCATAGCCGAACAGTCCGGCGAAAAGGACCGCGAGGACATCCAGGACCACGGAGCGCCACCTCCCTTCCGGCTTGCTGGCGCCGATGACCGTGATCGGATCGATCAGGTTCTGGCCGTTCTGGACCTGGTAGATGCGGTTCGGGCTGATCAGGCCCGCCTGCTTACTGGCCGCCGGCGGAGGGGTTGGCGGGGTCGGTTGGGGGATTTCCATTCTCTTTATTATAGAGCGCCTGGCCGATTTTTTGAACCTCTGCGGAAAGCGCCGCCGTGGCCGCCTTGATGGCCGCGCCATCCTCGCCGTCCTTCGCCTTCCTGAGCGCCTCAAGTTTCTCCGTCACGCCCGCCTTGATGTCCGCCGGCACCTTGTCGCCGCCGTCGGCGAGCGCCTTCTCCGCCGTGTAGACGAGCGCCTCGGCCTGGTTCCGCGCGTCGACCAGGTCTTTCTTTTTCGCATCCTCCGCCGCATGCTCGGCCGCTTCGCGCTTCAGCTTCTCGATCTCGTCCTTCGAAAGGTTCGTCGACGCCTCGATCTTCACCGATTGCGTCTTACCGCTCGCCTTGTCCTTCGCCGAAACGTTCAGGATGCCGTTCGCGTCGATGTCGAACGTCACCTCCACCTGCGGCACGCCGCGCGGCGCGGGCGGAATGCCGTCAAGAATGAACCGCGCGAGCAGCTTGTTGTCCCCCGCCATCGGGCGCTCGCCCTGGAGCACCTTTACTTCGACCGAGGTCTGGCTGTCCGCCGCCGTCGAGAACGTCTCCGTCTTCGCGGTCGGGACCGTCGTGTTCTTCTGGATCATCGGGGTCGCCACGCCGCCGAACGTTTCGATCGCGAGCGTGAGCGGCGTCACGTCGAGCAGGAGGATATCCTTCACTTCGCCTTCGGTCTTGCGCCCTTCCGCTTTCGCCGAGAGGATCTCGCCCTGCACGCCCGCGCCCATCGCGACCACCTCGTCCGGGTTGATGCCCTGGTGCGGCTCCTTGTTGAACAGCTTTTTCACCGCGTCCTGCATCGCGGGCATGCGCGTCTGGCCGCCCACGAGCAGCACTTCGTCAATATCGCCAAGCTTGAACCCCGCCGCCGTCACCGTGTCGCCGGTCAGCTTGATCGAGCGGTCAATATATTCCTGCACGAGCGACTCGAGCTTCGCGCGCGAAAGCTTCATGAGGAAATGCTTCGGGCCGTCGGCGCCGGACGTGATGTACGGCAGGTTCACTTCCGTTTCCACGCCGGACGAAAGCTCATGCTTCGCCCGCTCGGCCGCCTCCTTCAGCCGCTGGAGCGCGAGCGGGTCCTTCGAGATGTCCACGCCTTCCTGCTTTTTATATTCCCCGACCAGATATTCCTGGACCTTCTTGTCGAAATCGTCGCCGCCGAGATGCGTGTCGCCGCCCGTCGCCTTCACCTCGACGGTCTGCTCTTTGGTGTCCGGATCGATGCTCATCTCGAGCACCGAAACGTCGAAGGTGCCGCCGCCGAAATCGTACACGACGATCTTCTGGTCGGCCTTGTCCTTCGCGCGGTCCAGGCCGTACGCGAACGCCGCCGCGGTCGGCTCGTTCAGGATGCGCTCCACCTTCAGGCCCGCGATCTCGCCCGCGTTCTTCGTCGCCTGGCGCTGGGAATCGTCGAAATACGCCGGCACCGTGATCACCGCCTCGTTCACCTTCTCGCCGAGCCGCGCCTCCGCGTCCGCCTTCAGCTTGCGCAGGATCTCCGCCGAAATCGCCTCCGGCGAGTACCAGTCGTCCCCCATCTTCACCTCCACGCCACCCGACGCGCTCTCTTTGATGTCGTAGGGCAGCCACGCCTTGTCGCGCTGGACCTCCGGATCGCTCCACTTGCGGCCGATCAGCCGCTTCACGGAAAAGACCGTGTTCTTCGGGTTCGTCACCGACTGCCGTTTCGCGAGCAGGCCGACCAGCCGCTCGCCCGATTTCGAAAGCGCGACGATAGACGGCGTCGTGCGGTTGCCTTCCGCGTTCTCCAGGATCTGGATCTCGCCGTTCCGCATCACCGCCACCGCCGAGTTCGTCGTACCGAGATCGATGCCGATTATTTTTGCCATAGGTTTTATTAAAATTTAATTAATTTTTAATTTCGTTCCCCTTGCTGATGATCACCCGCGCCGGCCGGAGCACTTTGTCGTGCAGCCGGTAGCCCGGCTCGATCTCCTCGACGATCGCGCCGGGAGGATGGTCCGACGGGATCTCCGCCATCGCTTCGGCGACCATCGGATCGAACCCGTCGCCCGGCCTGATCGCGATCTTTTCCACGCCGCGCTTTTTCAGAACATCCTCCACCTTCGAACGGATCAGGTAGATGCCGCGGTCAACCCCGTCCGCGCCGCCGTTCTTCTCCATCACCCGCAGCGCAAGATCGAAATCATCCATCACGGTGATGATCTCCCTGATGAGACCCTCGTTCCCGTACCGCGCCACATCCTCCATCCGGTGCAGCTCGTCTTTTTTATAGTTGATAAGGTCCGCCTTCGCGCGCTGCCACCCGGCCAGATATTCGTCGCGCTCCTTCTTTATCGCCGCCATTTCGCCCGTTTCGGACGGCATATCGGCTCCGTTGCCCCGTTTGTTCCGCTCTTCATCCATGGTGCTCATATATTATAAGTTCATGAAGATCCCTATCGCCCTTTTA
>DATKMM010000003.1:0-3057 GCA_035541855.1 Minisyncoccota bacterium
AAAGGTTTCCGGGGCGGGTTTGGCAGGATACCGGCGGGAAATTAGAGGATCGGTTCCGCCGGAAAAACCTTCCGTTTATGGGGCGGAAGGTTTTTAGTTATGCACTTTTTTTCGCTGCAGGTCGTATCGTATATTGTATAATGTAAGAAAAAGCATGTTCCGGCGAACCATCCAATTTGCGGGCGCGGCAACCTTGGCGGCGGGGTTCGGCGTCTTCGCGTTCGCCGGGAGCGCTTTCGCCGCCGCGACCATCCAAAGCCTGAAGCTGACCGGCCCGAATACGATCACGATCGTTTTCTCCCAGCCGGTGTACACCAGTCCGGGGGATTACACCGACTTCACTGGTTCCTTTGCCGGTGAAACGGTGACGGCGGTCAACGGCAGCGGTTCGAACACGATCACCCTGACCCTGAGCGGTTCGGTCGGTTCGAACGCCACTGGCTACGTTACGGTCGGAACGAACGTGCAGGATGTCGGCGACGGCCAGTATTTCAACAGTGCCACGTGGAACATCATCCCGGCCATCGGTCCGGCGTTCACCTCGTTCAGCATTTCGTCGAATTCATCGAACGGCGCGTTCGCCGGCACGAACGATACGCTGACGGTTTCGTTCAGCACGAACGAATCGGTGAATATCATCAGCATGACGATCGCCGGACATCCGGTTTCCGTGAGCGGCGGGGCGATGGGGCCGTTCACGGCGAGCTATACGATGCAGTCGGGCGATGTCCAGCAGACCGTGCCGGTCACGATCACGATCGCCGACAATTCGAACAACCAGACAAGCGCCTCTTTCACGTATTCCGGCGCCGGGACGAACGGCGGCACGACCGTGGTCGCCGCCGGCGCCCCGGTGATCTCCTCCATTACGTCAAACGCGAACACGACCGGGGTCCTGACGAACGGGAATTCCATCACGTTCACGCTGACGCCGCTCTCGCCGGAGCCGAACGCGCGCGTCACGGGTTCCTATAACGGCGTTCCGCTCAGCTGGGCGACCACGAACGGCGGCACGAACTATATCGCGACCTATGTCGTTGCCGCGGGCCAGTCGAGCCAGCCGGTCCCGCTCCAGATATCGGGCGTCACGATCACGGACCAGAACGGCAACGTGAGCGCGGCGGCATCGGGCTATGATGTCCAGAAGACGATCAGCGTGACGGGAGCCGCGGTCGCCGCGACGACGACCGACAACAGCACCCTGTTGGCGCAGATCCAGGCGCTCCAGAGCCAGCTTGCCGCGCTCCAGACGCAGACGGCGGGCGGCGCCAGCGCGAACAACAGCACGAGTGCGAACCGCGCAGCCGGATACCAGTTCAATAATTTCCTCGGCGTCGGTTCGCAGAACGCCGATGTGACGGCGCTGCAGGAGCGGCTCACGGCGGACGGCTACTACAGCGGCCCGATCACCGGCTATTTCGGCACCTTGACGGAGGCGGGGGTGGAAAGCTTCCAGGCGGCGAACGGCATCGATACGAAAGGGTACGTCGGCCCCAGCACGAGGGCGGCCCTTAATGCCGGTAAGTAACGGTGGTCAGATAATTGACGGCGAGGTTCCATGCCGCGTTCGCGGCGGGGAAGAGCTCGTGCGCTGACCAGAAGAAAACAAGCAGGGCGACAAGGAAAATAATGCCGCCCAAAGCGCCGTTTGGCGCGGGTTGGCGGTAATGCCGATGCAGGCCGTAGAACATGAGCCGGAACGGCAGGGACGCAAGATAGAAGAGCAGGGTGACAAAAAGGAGCGGGATCCAGAGAGGATGGCCAAGCGCGAAGGTGTATCCGAAGACCGTCCCATGCGCGACGATGGCCCAGATGGCGTAGATCCAAAGCGCGGCGAGCGCCGTCATGAGGATGCCGATGATCGCGGAAAGGATCCCGGTGAAAATGCCGGCCGCGCGGTTGCAATGCGCCGCGTAAGGCTCCGTGCGCCATTCGCGGCGCTTCGCGCGCAGTTCCTCGCGGAGATCGCGCTTCCATTCGCGCATATCCTGCTTCCATTGCCGCCATGCCGCTTTGTCGAACGGGTCGGTCGGCGCCTGCGGGTGTTCTTTTTGGAACTCCGCGTAGCGCGTCCGCGCTTCCTCTATGAAGTCGTGCGCGTTCCAGGGGCGTTCGCCATGCGCCCGCGCCCGCTCTTCGTCCGTCCGCGCGACCGGCATCACGATGGCAAGGATGATATAGGCCAACGCCCACAGGCCGTGCGTGAGGATCGTGAGCAGCACGAAGATGACCCGCATGAGCGTAACGTCGAGGTTGAAATATGCCGCCAGGCCGTTGCACACGCCGGCAAGCCATTCGTCCTTCGGGATCCGGTAGAGCCGTTTCGGCGCACCGTCCTTCGGCGCCCCGCCGCTCCCGGCGGCGGGTCCCGCGGCGCCCGCGCCCGATCTTTCCCCGGCATCGCGGCCGGCATCCACCGGTCCCATAGCGGCGATGATCGCCTCTATTTCCTTCGTCGAGATGACGTCCTTGTGCCCGCGCAGGCGGTCGTCGCACTTGTCCGCGATAGCCTGCTCGAAATCCGCCATGATCTCGTCCCGGTCCGGATTTTCCTCGAGCTTCCGCGAGGCGGTTTCGAGGTAGGCGCGCAGGGCCTCGTAGCCCGCTTCCTCGAGCTGGTATGCCCGCCCATTCAGATTGATAGTAGTTACTTTGTTCATGATTTTTTTCGGCCTATATTTTTAATGAATTGGTTGAGCTCCTCCCAGTATCCGGCGATCGACTCGAGCTGATGTTTGCCCTTCGCCGTCAGGTTATAGTATTTGCGCGGAGGCCCCGCCGCGGATTCGACCCATTCATATTCCACGGCGCCCTCGCGACGCAGGCGGGAAAGCAGGGGATAGAGCGTCCCTTCCTGCGTCTCGAATCCGGTTCCCCTGAGGAAACCCAGGATGTCCGCGGCGTACATCTTGTGCGCCGAGATGACCTTCAGGATGACGAGCTCGAGGAGGCCGGTCCGGATCGGCGTGAATTTATCTTTGATCTCCATGGCTTTAGTTTACCAAGCTACCTTGTTCTGTCAAGGTACCTTGTGGATAACAAAAATGATATGCTATA
>DATKMM010000004.1:0-16508 GCA_035541855.1 Minisyncoccota bacterium
GCCTGGATTCTAAGATACTAAATAACAAAAATCAAATATGAACGAAAAGATTGATGATAGCGGCCAGGGCGATCAGCACCCAGACGAGATTGAAGGGTACCTGACACCCTTATTCGAATCCGAACGACTCGTCTTTGAACACCAGCTTCACGCGGGCGCCTTTCGCAACCTTCTTCGCGAGAATCGCCTCGGCGAGCGGGGCGCGGATCTTTTCTTCGATCACGCGCCGGAGCGGCCGCGCGCCGAACGCCGGGTCATATCCGAGCTTCACGAGCTGCGCCACCGCCTCCGGCGAAAATTCGATCGAGATCCCCTGCTCCTTCACCGTGTCCGCGAACTCCTGCAGGTTGATCAGCACGATCTGGCCCAGTTCCTTCGGCTCCAGGTTTTTGAAAATAATGACCTTCGAAAAACGATTGATGAGCTCCGGCTTGAACACGTCCACCAGCCGCTTTTTAAGATATTCCGCGATGTCCGTCATGGATTCGCCCTTCCCGAGCGCGTCGTTGATGATGTCCGAGTGCGCGTTCGAGGTCGCGATCACGATCGTGTTCGTGAAGTCCACCGTGCGGCCCAGCCCGTCCGTGAGCCGGCCGTCATCGAGCACCTGTAAAAATAAATTCAAAATATCCGGGAACGCTTTCTCGAACTCGTCGAGCAGGACCAGACTGTACGGCTTTTCGAGCACAGCATCCGTGAGCGCGCCGCGCGTCTGCCCGTCCGGCGACCCGATGAACCGCGCGAAGCTCGCCTTGTCCTGGTATTCCGTCATGTCGAACCGCGTCATCAGCTTCTCCGAACCGAACTGGATGTCGGCCAGGATCTTCGCGAGCTCGGTCTTGCCGACGCCGGTCGGGCCGACGAAAAGGAAGCTCGCGATCGGCCCGCCCTTCCGCGCGAGGCCGCTCCGGTATTCGCGCAGCGCGGTCGCGACCGCTTTTACCGCCTCCTCCTGGTCCACCAGCCGTTTATGGATGATATCCTCCATGTTCAAAAGCTTCTCCGCCTCCTCGCCCTGCGCCTCGTGGATGGGAATGTGCGTCTTGGCCTCGGCGACCGCCGTCACGAGGTCCGGCCCCACCTGCTTCTCGCCGCGGCGCTCGGCGTCCACGACCGCGCTCTTCAGAAGCTCTTCCGCGCTCGACGGCAAAAACTTCCCATGCAGGTACTTCTTCGCCAGTTCGACCGCCCGTTTGACCGCGCCGAAGCTGATCGTGACGTTCCCCTGCCGCTCCAGGATCATGCTTTCGTACGTCAGTACCTTTTCCGCGTCGGCCGGAGCGATCTCGTTCACGCGGATGATCTCGAACGCGCCGACGAAATCGCTGCGCGGCTCGATGAACTCCTTGAACTCTTTCGGATAGGTGGCGCCCACGATCGGGAATGAGTTGTTCATGATGACCGGCATCAGGGCGTCAGCGGCGGAAAGGTATGCATTGCCGGACGTTTTCACGAGGTTGTGGATGTCGGGAATGTAAACGATGATGTTGCCGGCCAGATAGATCTCCTCGACGATCGTCTTCAGGCGCGCGTTCAGCACGTCCGGCGTCGCCCCGGCCACGAGGCCCTGGAGCTCGAGCGACACCAGCCGCTTGTCGAAAAGCGCCCGCGGCACGTCGTCCTTCGCGAGGCGGAACGCGAGATGCTGGACGACCGCCTCCTTGCCGATGCCCGCATCGCCGACGAGGAGCGCGTTCGGGTTCGTCGGACGCGCGAGCGTCTCGACGAGCTGTTCGTATTCCGCTTCGTGGCCGATCAGGAACCCGATCTGCCGGTCGCGCGCGAGGTCCGTGAAATCGGTGCCGTAGGCATCGAGCGTCGGCGTCGGGCGCGAGGTCCACGCGCGGTTCATCACGCGGTGGCGGATGTGGCGGTGCGACTCCAGGACGAATCCGCCAAGCATGGCCGGCAGGCCGCCCAAACCGCGGGCGCGCGCGCCCGAACTGAAGATAAGCGCCCGTTCGATATCCCCCGGTTCGACAGCGAACAGATTGAACAGCCGGTCGACGTTCGCGTCGCCGACCTTCGGGAGCGCCGAGAAAAGGTCGCTCACCTCGACAAAATCATGCCCGGCGGCGAGCGCCTGGCCGAATGCGGCGATCGCGAGCACCTCGGCGCTTTTCAAAAGCTCCGCCTTCGGCACCGGCGCGGCCGGTGACGCCCCGATGAACTCATCGAGCTTCTGCCGGAAATCCGCCGGCGGGACATCGAGCCGGCGCAGGCCGTTCACGACCTCGGGATATTCCAGCAGGCGCTCCGTCATTTCCAAAAAGAAACCGCGGCGCGCCAGCATGCTCGAATCGAACGCCCGTTCGAGGGCTCCGAACGCCGACGGGCGGAATATTCTGGCGATGTTGACGGCCCCCGCCTTCGGCAGTTCGGCGATCGGCAGGTCTCCCTGGCCGCGATGGATGAAAAGATCGAGCAGGAAAAGCGCCAGGAAAACGCCAATGAACCGCAGGCGCGCCATGCCCGAAATAAGGAAGGTGAAGGCCGCGGCGGCGACAACCAGATAAACGATCCAGGTCATGACGCGGACGAGCAGCCGCCCGGCGAAGCTCATGCCAAGCCGGGGGTCATGAAAAGCGATCTGCAGATTCGGTTTGGTCTCCATGGTGGCTATACCTTGCCCGTCACGACGTACCACAGGATCGCGGCCGGTATCGCGAGCCAGACGAGATAGGCCGCCGCGAAGCAGATCGCGATCACGAGATAGACCGCGCCGCCGATGATGACGCGGCCGGTGCGGAAAACGACGCCCAGGATGCGGCCAATGATGGAATAATCCTTATAGAGCGGTTCGAAAAAATGCCGCAGGGTGATCTTGACGGCGAAGGTCTGGTCAGCCGCCTCGAGCGTGACCATCAGCTGGTTGCCGATGGCGCGCGAGCCATGGACATACCAGTGGTGGAAAAAATCGCCGATACGGTAGAGAAATCGCTGGACAAGGTAAACCGGCGCGAAATCCATGCCTTAATGATAGCACCCCGCAGGACTACTTGCGACGGATGGCGGCTTTGACGAACTCCCGGAACAGCGGATGCGGCCGGAGCGGGCGCGATTTGAGCTCGGGATGGAACTGGCTGCCGAGGAAGAACGGATGCTTCGTGCGCGGGAGCTCGGCGATCTCCATCAGGCGGCGGTCCGGAGAGAAACCGGAAAAGACCAGGCCATGTTTTTCGAGGGTTTTAATGAAATCGGGATTAACCTCATAGCGATGGCGGTGGCGCTCGGAGATGAGCGGCTCGCCGTACGCGCCATAGGCGATCGTACCCTTTTTGAGGGATGCCGGGTACGCGCCAAGCCGCATGGTCGCGCCATAATCCTTCGCCGCCATGTTCTTCTTCTGCTCCGGCATGATGTCGATGACCGGATCCGGCGTCTTCGGATCGATCTCCGTGGTGTTCGCCCTCTTCAACCCCGCCACGTGGCGCGCGAACTCGATGACCGCGAGCTGCATGCCGTAGCACAGCCCGAAATACGGGACCTTATGTTCGCGGCAGTAGCGGATCGCCGCGATCTTGCCCTCGACGCCGCGCGAACCGAACCCGCCCGGGATCACGACGCCGTCGAACCGCGCCAGCGATCTCAGCGCCGCCGCCCGCTTCGCGTCCGAACCGTGCTCGAACTCCTCGCTGTTGATCCATTCGATCACCGGCTCCCGCTTCCAATGATACGCGGCGTGCTTGATCGCTTCGAGCACCGAAATATATGAATCAGTGAGATTGAAGTCGCCGGAGTCGAAATATTTCCCGACGACGCCGATACGGACGGCGCGACCGGGATCCGCGGCGACCTCGGCGGCCGTTTTCGCGACCACGCGCGACAGCGCGCGCCACTCTTTCAGATCGTGCGTCCGCGAACGCAATCCAAGTTTCGCGATCAGCCGGTCGCTCAATTTTTCCCGCTCGAAATTCAGCGGCACGTCGTAGATGCTCGAAACGTTCGGCGCCGAGATGACGTCCTCTTCCGCGACGCCGCACATGAGCGAAAGTTTTTCCTTCCTTTTTTTGTCGAGCGGCACCGGCGCGCGGCCGAAAATGAAATCCGGCTGGAGGCCGACGCCGTTCAGGTCGCGCACGGCGTGCTGGGTCGGCTTCGTCTTCAGCTCCGTGCCGCCCGCGCCGAGCGAAGGGATGGAGCTCACGAGCGCGAGCAGGACGTCCTCCGGCCGCTTCAGCCGCAGCATCCGCACCGCTTCCAGGAATAAAATATTCTCGTATTCGCCGACCGTGCCGCCGATCTCGATGAGCGCGACGTCCGCGTTCGCCGCTTTCGCCGCGCGGTTGATGCGGCCGATGACCTCGAGCGGGATATACGGCACGACAGACACCGACCTCCCGCCGTATTCGAGGTTCCGCTCGCGGCGGATGACGTCGAGATAGATGCTGCCGGTCGTCATGTAGTTCGCACGGGTCAGGTCGCGGTCAAGGAACCGCTCATAATTTCCCATGTCCTGATCGCATTCCATTCCGTCATCTAAAACAAAGACCTCACCGTGCTCGGTGGGGTTCATGGTTCCCGCATCAACATTAACATAGGGATCGATCTTTAATGAAGTGACTTCAAACCCGCGCGCCTGCAGGATCTTTCCGATGGATGCCGAGGTGATGCCTTTGCCGACGCCCGACATCACGCCGCCAACCACGAAAATATACTTGAGATTTTTTGCCATGGACTGGAAGTGGAGACTAAGGGGTGAGAGCTAGGAGATGGGAGCTAGGAGCTAGGAGGTACGAATGAAGGATAATCCAAAAAATCCCGTTCGTCAAAAAAACTTGTGCATATCTCTTACCTCCTACCTCATATCTCCAAGCTCTAAGCTCCAAACTCCCCCTACAACAGATACTCCCCGCCCGCCTCGTGCTTCGGGACGAGGTTCGGGTCGGTAGGCAGGGTAAACGTCATCGTCGTACCCCGGTTCAGCTCGGATTCCGCCCAGATCTCGCCGCCATGCGCCTTCACGATGCCGCGCGCGATATAGAGGCCAAGCCCGGAACCTTCCGTCTGCAGCTTCATGGCATTCTCGGCCCGATAGAACTTATTGAACAGTTTCGGCATGTCCTCCGGCGGGATGCCGATACCCGTATCCTTCACGCTGACCGCCACGTATGGCCGGCCGGGCACCTGGTCGGCCTTCACGATGACCTCCCCGTTCTCGATGTTGTAGCGGATGGCGTTCTCGATAAGGTTCACCAGCACGAGCGGCAGCCGCTTCGGATCGATCATCACGTGCGGGAGGTCGCCCGCCGGCCGGTCGAAATACAGTTTGACGCCCGCTTTTTGCGCGGACGGCAGGACGTCGGCCAGCACCTTCCCAATGAAGGCGACGAGGTCGGTATCCTCGAACGCATAGCCGAACTCGCCCTCTTCCATTTTCGCGATGTTCAAAAGGTCCTCGATGCGGCGCAGGAGTCCCTGGCTTGCGGCGAGCGCGTTCTGCACGATCATCTTGTCCGTATCGTTCAGCTCCGTCGCCGTCGCCAGGGACTGGATCGCCCACGTGATGTCGGTCACCGGCCCCCGGAGCTGGTGCGACGCCACCGTGACGAACTCGCTCTTCGAGCGGACCGCTTCGACGAACGCCGTCTGGTTGCGGACGATCTTCATGAACGCGAACGGGACGCCCTTCTCGTTGGCGAGCGGCGCCGTCGTCACGCGGAACTCCGACTGCGGATCGACAAACGAAAGGTCGGCAACCTGGGGATACTCGCCCTCTTTTGACCGCGCGACCACGCGCGGCGCGAGCGACGGGAACACCACCTGCACGAGCGTGCGCCATCCGGCCGCCTCGACGTCGCGGGGCGAAAGCACGTGGCCCACCACGTCATCCGCGCGCAGATGGAACAGCCGTTCCGCCGCCGGATTGAAAAAAATAACGCGGAACCCTTCTTCGTAAACAATGATCGCATCGTCCAGTATGCCGAGGATGCCGGCCAGCTCGCTGCGCTCCGTCATGGCGCCCAGGTCCGTCTGCGCCGCGTGATACATGCCGACAAATGCAAGGATGAAGACAATGGCCAGCAGCGCCCCTTCCACCAGCAGCAGGAACGGGGACGTCACCGCGATGACGTCGACCACGAACGCCGCCATAACGACGGCAAGCAAAACCCAAACCAGCCAGAAACCCTCCCGGGCGACGACGTCTAGAAACTTTGGCTGCCGCTTGTCCATATCCCTAATGATATCAGAATAGCGAGCCTTGTGCCGGCTTGGCCGCCGGCCTTCCGGCGATCTCCCCGTCCAGCCGCTTCAATAAGGTTGCCGAACCAAGCGTTTTGAAGTAATCAGCGAGCGCCGCGCGGTCATTCCGGACAGCAAGCGAATCGATGTCCCCCAGCTCGACCGGCACGTGCCGATCGAGGACCACCAGCTCCTTCGAAAGCTCTGCCTCTTTCCTGAAGGTCCGCAGCCGCTCCGCGATTTTCGAATCCGCAGGGGCGCGCCGTAAAACGCCTTCGACCGTGCCGAACCGCCGGAGGATCTCCGTCGCCGTTTTCGGACCGATCCCGGGAACGCCCTTGATATTGTCCGATGCGTCGCCGACGAGCGCTTTGTAATCGACCAGGTTTGCCGGCGGCAGGCCGTATTTTTCCACGACGGCCTTCTCGTCATAAATGGTCGTGTCGCTCACGCCTTTGTTGAAAATGCGGACCACGACCTTCTCGTCCTCGACGAGCTGCAGCGTGTCGCGGTCGCCGGTCAGGATGACGACCTGCAGGCCCGGTCCCCCGCGGAACTTTTCCGCGAGCGTCGCGATGAGGTCGTCCGCCTCGAATCCCGGCTTTTCAAATGTCGCGACACCGAAGGCCCTGAAGAGGTCGTGCGCCTCCACGATCTGCGCGATGAGCTCGGCGGCGGCCGGCGGCCTCTGGGCCTTGTACCCGGCGTACTTTTTATCCCGGAACGTCGGCTCCGGCCGATCGAAAAGCGCCGCGGCATAGTCGGGCTTGTCCTCGCGCCATAATTTCAGGAGGATCGAGCATATCCCGTACAGCGCGCCGGTCGGTCGGCCGTCGGGCCCGGTGAACGGCGGCAGGGCGTGGAATGCGCGGTGGATGATGGAGTTCGCGTCGATCAGGAGAAGCCGCTTCATCCCGTTATTATAACCCCCCTTTCATTTTCCTTCCTGCCGTGCCGGAACCGGACCCAGACCGTCCCCGGCGGCAAAAGCTTTTTTATATTCTCCGGCCACTCGACAAGGACGATATTTTCCGGGTCGGCCATGATCTCCCGGAGGCCCAGCACCTCGAGCGCATCCGGCTTTTTGATGCGGTAGGCATCGAGGTGATAAAGGTTCCCGAACCGGCCGGAGGACGGGCCGGAGAGGGCATATCGACGCATAAGCACGAACGTCGGACTGGCCACGCGGCGCCTGACGCCCAGGCCGCGCGCGAATCCCTGGGTGAATGTCGTTTTCCCCGCGCCGAGGTCTCCGGCGAGAGCGAACACGGCGGCGCGGACGCGGCGCTTCGGCCGGCGGCCCGCGGCGAGCTTCCGCGCGATGCTATCGCCGAGGTCCGCCGTCTTCCGGGAAGATGAACTTTGAAAAATTTTCATGGCTTCGTACGGAATATACCACAAGCACCGAGAGAATGGCAGATACGGCGAACAGCATGCCCAGAAACGGCAGGGCGCCGGGCGAATATTGGTTTAACGGCTGGCCGCGCGGATATTCCCGCGAGGTGATAGCGGTGCTCCCGACGATCTGGTTGGCCGCGCCGGGGGTCGGATCGGCCCACGTGAAATGCTCCGCCGTGTCGGTGGCGTAGTTTATCCGCGACAGGCTCTCTCCTTCCGGCGCCGACCCATCGAAGGACGACTGGTCGGCGAGCCTCCCGGCCGCATCGTAAAGCCGCAGCTCTTCGCTGTTGTTCTTGAGCGTCAGCTTCGTATCGCCCCGCCGCAGGAGCAAGAAACCGCCCGGTCCGACCGAACGCCCGCTGAGCGAAAATATCTTCTTCCCGGTGGTATGCAGGGTCCACCCATCCAGCCTGGCGGCACTGGCGCCGGTATTGAAAAGTTCGATGAACTCCCCCTGGGCGTCATCGCCCGCCGGGTTGGGCAGCCACTCGTTAATGAAGACCATCCACCCACTATACTCCCCGGGGATTAAAACTCTCTAAAGCAATTCGCCCCGGTCCCGGACCCCGAGGTGCCGGTACGCCGCCGGGAGCACGATGCGGCCCGCCGACGACCGCTGGAGGAAGCCGAGCGTCATAAGATACGGCTCGAAAATGTCCTCTATCACGCCCCGGTCCTCCGAAAGCGCCGCCGCGAGAGTATTGATGCCGACCGGGCCTCCATTGAACTTCTCGATGATCGTAAGCAGGAGCCGGCGGTCGTGCGGTTCGAGCCCCGCCTCATCGATCTCAAGCATCTCGAGCGTTTTCCGCGCCGCCTCGCGGTCGATCACGCTCGTGCCGTGCACCTCCGCGAAATCCCTCGCGCGCTTCAGGAGCCGGTTCGCGACCCGCGGCGTGCCGCGCGATGCCCGGGCAAGGATCTCGACCGCCTCCGGATCGGCTTGGATGTTCAGTATCTTCGCGGAGCGGTGCAGTATCTTTTTAATATCTTCGGCCTCGTAATATCCCAGACGCATCGTGGCGCCGAAGCGCGAACGGAGCGGCTGGGAAAGCAGGTTCTCGCGCGTGGTCGCGGCGATCAGCGTGAACGGCGGCAGGTCGAGCGACAGCGTCCGCGCGGAAGGCCCTTTGCCGACCACAAGATGCAGCTTCCGCGACTCCATAGCCGGGTAGAGCACCTCTTCGATCATCGGATTGATGCGGTGCGCCTCGTCGATAAAAAGGATCTCGTTCGGCGCGAGGTTCGTGAGGATCGCCGCAAGGTCGCCCGTTTTCTCGAGCGCAGGGCCGGAAGTGGTGCGGATCATGCCGCCCAGCTCGCGCGCTACCAAATAGGCAAGCGTCGTCTTCCCGAGTCCCGCCGGGCCGGAAAACAAGAGATGATCGGATGATTCTTCGCGCTTTTTCGCCGCATCGAGGATCACGCGCAAGCCGTTCTTTATCTTTTCCTGGCCGACATACTCGTCCCACGCCGTCGGGCGCAGGGTCGAATCAATATTGCGGTCATCATGGTTGTTTTGAGGTGTTTTAGGCATCGGATTTGGCGCTGGTTACCCATAGTATGATGCCACTTGACAAAAAAATCCAGCCATGCTAACATATCCCCTAGATAAGGTAGTTGTTTCAAATCTGGGGGCGGGAATTATTTCTAAAAATTTCAGGACGGACCGGTCCCGGCTGGCCCTATCCTTTGAGTAATTCTAGTCCCTTTGCCTCCGGGCAGTAGGGTTTTTATCCTTTCGCGAGGAATTGCCCCCAGGTTTGAGATTGCTACTTTATAAGTTTAACAGGAAAGGAGAAGAAAATGTACGTGACATGGCCAGCGAGCCCTGTCGCAGGAACGGGGCGAGCGTGCGCGAGGGTGTCGTGGCAGAGGGAGGCGGCACTACCACGAGATCTCGCCGGTAACGCTCTCCACCTCGCTCCAGGTCGTCTTGCCCTCGAGCACCTTCAGAATCCCGTCCTCCTGCATAGTCACCATCTCCTGCCGCTTCGCCACCTCGCGGAGCGCCACCTCCGACGCCTCTTTCAGGATGGTCGTCTCGAGGTCCGCGCCGCCTTCCAAAAATTCGAACACGCCCACCCGGCCCCGGTATCCAAGGCCATTGCATTCGGCGCACCCAACCGCCTCGAAGACCGAATAGGCCTGGTATTTCGTTCTATCCACCCTTGCCGGCAGCCGCGCGATAAACGCAGCTATCTTCGCCTTCATGGCGTCATCCATGGCAGCCGCCTTTTTGCACTTCGGGCACAGCACGCGCACCAGGCGCTGGGCGATGACGAGCGCGAGCGCCGGCCCGATCGAGACCGGCTTCACGCCAAGATTGATGAGCCGCGGCACCGCGCCCACGGCATCGTTCGTGTGGAGCGTCGAGAACACCAGGTGGCCCGTGAGCGCCGCCTGCATCGCGATATCCGCCGTCTCGAGGTCGCGCACCTCGCCGACCAGGATCACGTCCGGGTCCTGCCGTACGATCGCCCGCAATCCGTTCGCGAAGGTGTAGCCGGACTCTTCGTCCACCTGCGTCTGCTCCACGCCATCGATGCGGTATTCTATCGGGTCTTCGAGCGTGATGATCTTGATCTCCGGGTTGTTCATCGTACGGAGAAATGCGTAGAGCGTCGTCGTTTTCCCGGAACCGGTCGGGCCGGTGTTGAGGATGAGCCCGTTCGGCCGGTCGAGCTGTTTTTTGACCAGCGCCAGGTTGTCCTCGCGCAGGCCGAGGTCCGGGAGCCCCACCATCGTCGCCGACGGGTCGAGGATGCGCATGACGATCGTCTCGCCGAACTCGGCGGGGATGATCGATACGCGCATCTCGATCTCTTTGTCGTCCAGCCCGATCGTGAACCGGCCGTCCTGCGCCTCGTCGCGGACGTTCAGCTTCATCGCGGAGAGCAGTTTAATGCGGGAAACAAAAGTCGCATAGGCCGCCGGGTCGAAATCATCGAACACGTCGTGCAGCAGCCCGTCAACGCGGAAGCGGACCTTCGCCTTCTTCTCGCCGGCCTCGGTATGGATGTCCGACGCCCGCATGGCGAGCGCCCCGGCCAGCATGATCTCGATCACCGCCACCGGGGAGGTTCTCGCGGGATCAAGCGACGAGAACTCTTTCTTCACGGCATCGAGCGTGGTCATCCTGGCCCGCAGCTCCTCGAGCCGCTGCTTCGTGATATGGACCTTGCCCGTGATCTCCTCGCTCTCGGGCTTCATGAAACGATAGAGGCGCCACGCGGCGAGCAGGCTCGAGGGCGAAGCCACGAAAATTTTCACTTCGTATTTCCGGTCCTGGAACTTCCCGATGACGGCCTTCGCCGCCGGCAGGTCGGGGTTCACCGCCGCGAGCGCGACCTTGCCCGGCCTCACTTCGACGGAAGCCACCTTCGCGTCGCGCGCCTCGGCTTCGGGGATCGCCCGCACCGCATCGAGCGAGATCGGCATCTTATCGAGGTCTATGTAGTCGTACCCCAGTTGTTTGGCCAACCGCTCCGCCGCGCGCTCCTCGCCCTCGCGATGCAGTTTCGCGAGCTTCGCCTTCAGATCATCCTGCTGCCAGTTGGCGTTCGATGCCATATACCGTAATTGTATGGCTTTCTTTTGCAAAAAACTAGCTATATAATCTTAGCGTCCCGAGCGTTATCACCAACCATTATGTCCGGACATTCGCACTGGGCGGGAATAAAGCACAAAAAAGAGATCACCGACCAAAAGCGGGGAAAAATATTCTCGAAGCTCCTCTCGGCGATCTCGGCGGCGGCGAGATCCGAACCCAACCCGGATTTCAACCCGCGCCTGCG
This sequence comes from Minisyncoccota bacterium, assembly GCA_035541855.1. Taxonomy (GTDB): domain Bacteria; phylum Patescibacteriota; class Minisyncoccia; order UBA6257; family 2-01-FULL-56-20; genus JAJXYP01. The sequence goes on from DATKMM010000004.1 coordinate 11,382, forward strand.
CACGGCCGTCACGAAAGCGAAGGATGCCGGGGTGCCGCAGGAAAACATAGAACGGGCCATCAAGCGCGCATCCGAAGCGGATGAAGGGCTGGAGGAACTTACTTTCGAGGCCTACGGGCCGGGCGGCATCGCTCTCCTGGTTGAAGCCATCAGCAACAACCGGAATCGCACCGTCCAGGAAGTAAAGACCATCCTGCGCGACCATGGCGGGAAATGGGCGGAGTCCGGAAGCGTCCAGTGGGCATTCGAAAAGACCGCCGACGGGTGGGCCGCGAAGTTCCCCCAGGAAATTCCGGACGCCGACGCCCCGAAGCTCGCCGCGCTGGTTGACGCCCTGGAAGACAACGACGACATCCAGGAAGTTTTCACGAACGCCTCTTGAAAATTAGAAATTAAAAATTACCATGATCTCCCTCGGCATCGATCCCGGTACCCGGCGCATCGGCTACGGCATCGTCCGGCGCGACCGTGAGGACCCGAACCCGCGGTTTATCGCGGCCGGCATCCTGAAGATCGCAAGCACCGACGACCCGGGCGCGCTCGTCGAAACCAAAAAAGGGATGGACGCGCTCTTCAGGAAGTACCGCCCCGATACCGTCGCCGTCGAACGCCTTTACTTCGCGAAAAACCAAAAAACGGCCATCGCGGTCGCCCAGGCGCGCGGCGTCATCCTGCTCTCGGCGCGGGAAAGCCGGACCGGGATCAGGGAATACACCCCGAACGAGGTGAAGCTCGGCATTTCCGGCTACGGCTTCGCCGACAAGCAGGCGATGCTTAAAATGGTGCGGCTCATCCTCGCCAAACCCGGCCTGAAGCTGATCGATGACGCGAGCGACGCCCTTGCCCTGGCAATCATGGGGAGCTCGGCCTATTGACAGCTTTCCCCACTCCCGTATACTGGAAAATAATTTTTAAGAAAGGTCGTTAAACAATGTCCATTATGGAGATCGAATTACTGAATCTTTCGCTTTCCCTCCGCCGGTTGAGCGACGAGGACGAGGAAGAGGACCTTGAGCTCGACGACAACGACGCGAACGAGGACGAGGACGATTTAGATGATGACGAAGATGATGATGCGGGGGAGAAGGATAGCGAAGCGAGTGGTGATTATCTGATGGAATAAAGGGGAAACACGGGCGAAAGGAGAACAGCCGTTGCCTTAGGGCGGCGGCTGTTTTATTATAGAAAAGCTGATGCAACCCCATAAACAACGGAGGTTCCCGTGGGCCAGGACCTTCCAGATCGCCGGTATCGCGATCGCCGGTATCGCGATCGCCGGCTTTTTGATGGTCCTTTATTTCGCGAAAACATTACCGACGCTCGAGCAGATATCAAACCAGCAGATCGGCCAATCCACCAGGATATACGACCGTACAGGCACGATCGTGCTGTACGAGATCACGGGCAGCACCCGCCGGACGGTTGTTTCGTTCGACCAGATCCCACAACCGCTCAAGGATGCGACGGTCGCCATCGAAGACCAGAATTTCTACAATGAGCCGGCCTACGACCTGAAAGGCATCATCCGGGCGATCTACGTCGACCTCACGACCGGAAGCCTGGCGCAGGGCGGCTCGACCATCACCCAGCAGCTCGCCCGCAACGCCTTCTTAACACTGAACCAGACTTTCACCCGGAAACTGAAGGAGCTCATTTTGGCCGTCAAACTGAGCCAGTACTATTCCAAAGACCAGATCCTTGGCCTATATCTTAATGAAGTGTCCTACGGGCCTAATATCTCCGGCGTCGAGGAGGCCAGCGAGGAATATTTCGGCGAGCCGGTGACCGATATCAACCTTGCCCAGGCGGCCATCCTCGCCGCCCTGCCGCAGGCGCCAACCTACTATTCGCCATGGGGCAGCCACGTGGATGACCTGCTTAACCGCCAGAAGCTCGTGCTCCAGGACATGTACCAGCAGGGAAAGATAACCAAATCCCAGCTTGACGACGCGCTTGCGTACAAAATAGTTTTCCAGCCGCAATCTACCGGGGGCATTAAAGCGCCGCACTTCGTGATGGCCGTGGAAAACTACCTCATCCAGAAATACGGCGAAGATATGGTCGACAACGGCGGCCTGAAGGTCGTGACGACGCTCGACTGGCCGCTGCAGCAGCAGGCCGAGACGGCGGTCGCGCAGGGCGTCGCGCGGAACACCCAGCTCTACCAATCGACCAACGGATCGCTGGTCGCCGAAGACCCGCAGACCGGCCAGATCCTGGCGCTGGTCGGATCGGCCAACTATTTCGACGCCTCGAACGACGGCAACTTCGACGTCGCGACCCAGGGATTGCGCCAGCCGGGATCGTCGCTTAAACCGTTCGTCTACCTCACCGCATTCCAGATGGGCTACAGCCCCGACACCATCCTGATGGACGTACCGACCGAGTTCAGCACCGACCCATCCTGCCCGGCGATCCCCGATTTCAACGCCACGAATTCAAAGTGCTTCCATCCGCAGAATTTCGAGGGAACCTTCGCCGGGCCGATGTCCATCCGGGACGCGCTCGCACAATCGGAGAACGTCCCGGCGGTCGAAATGCTCTATCTCGTCGGGGAACAGCGCGCCGTCGGGAACGCCTATAACTTCGGCCTCACCACCCTTACCGACCCGGCGCAATACGGTCTGTCGCTCGTCCTCGGCGGCGGTGCCGTGCACCTCATCGACGAAGTTTCCGCGTATTCCGTCCTCGCAACCGACGGCGTGAAGCATGCCCAAACCATGGTTCTCTCCGTGCAGGACGCCAACGGCAATACGCTTGAGTCGTATAAAGACCAGGCGACCCAGGTCGCGGACGCGCAATCGGTCCGGCTCGTGAACAGCATCCTTTCCGATGCGGCCGCGCGCGCGCCGCTCATGGGCGCCAGCCAGAACCTTACCGTTTTCCCGGGGTATGACGTCGCGCTGAAGACCGGCACCTCGAACGATTACCGCGATGCATGGGCCTTCGGCTACACCCCTTCGCTCGTGGTCGGCGTCTGGGCGGGCAATAACGACAACTCGCCCATGCAAAAGAGCGGATCGAGCATCCTCGCCGCCGTCCCGATGTGGAGCGCTTTTATGCAACAGGCGCTCCCCGAGGTGCCGAACGACACCTTCACGCAGCCGGACCCCGTGAACGAAACCAAGCCGATGCTCGATGGCCAATACCTGGTGGACGGCCAGGTTCACTCGATCCTTTATTACGTCGACAAGAACAACCCGCTCGGGCCGCAACCGGCGGATCCGGCCGCCGACCCGCAATACGAGAACTGGGAAACGGACACCCAGGCATGGATCGCGGCGCACCCATCCATTCTCGGCCAGCAGCCGCAAAGCACGCTACCCCTTTAATATCGGTTTGATCACGTAAAAATACGACCCATCCGTCGCAGGGCGGATGATGGCCGGGTTCGCCTCCTCCTGGAGCCCCAATAAAACCTCTTCCGTCCGGATGACCTTCAGCGGATCCGAAAGATAGCGCCAGTTGAAAACAACCTCCGCCGCGTCCCCTTTGATCTTCGCCGGCAAAAGATAAGCATTCTCCCCGAGCGCCTGGTCGGCCGATACGATCTCGATAGCTTTTTTGTTTGGATGGACCTTGATCGCCACCTCGCCGTTTTTCTGCCCGAAAACCGCCGCCAACTTCACGCCACCCGAAAGCTCGTCCGTATCGACGACGATTTCGGTGGTGAACTTTTTGGGGATAATCTGTGAATACTCGGGAAAATTGCCATCTACCAAGCGGGAAACCAGCTCGATCTGGTCGGTGGTGAAGACCACCTGATTCCGATCGAAGCACACCCTGACCAACCCGTCGTCCTTCATGATCCGCAAAACCTCGAATCCGGTTTTGAGCGGCACAAGCGCCCGGAACGGCTCAAGGTCTTTGACCGTGAAAGCGCTTGCGGGAATCGTCTTCTCGGCAAGCCGGAACCCGTCCGTGGCGGTAAGCTTCAAGGTCTCCAATGAAAAATCAAAAAGGATGCTGTTCAATTCGGGCCGCAGGTCGGATGCCTGGGCGGCCGCCCCGGCTTCGCGTATCGCATCCTTCAGAAACACTCCCTTAATTTCAAGATAGCTCCCGGGATTCCCGATTTTGGGAGTCGGCGGGAAATCTTCCGCGGGTAAACCCTGGATGGTCGCGTTATAATTATCGGTCTTTACCTCCAAAACATTCCCCTTTGTTTCCAAATTAAGCCGGTCGCTTTTAATATTTCCGATAACGCTCGATAGTAAACCAACTGGAACCGTCACGGCGCCGTCCTCGATCACCTTTCCGGAAACGCGGCAGGTAGCTGCTATCTCGAGGTTGGTTGTTGTAAAACTAATACTTCCACCAACCGCTTTAATACACGTATTTTTTAAAATCGGTAAATTCACATTTTCACCGACAACCCGCTCGATCACCGAGATAGCCTCCTTAATATTCGACTGGATGGCAATGATCTTCATGGTAGTAATAATTAAATTCTTATTAAGAAGGATTGTTATAGTTAGTGGAAGAAAATTTGTGGATAACTTCCAAAAGATCAATTATCAGCTTTTATAGATTGATTCTTTGATTGTTAATATCTTCTGATTAAGCGCTTGATTACGGTTGACTTCGTGATTGATCTTTTCATAAGAATGGATTGCGGTGGTGTGGTCTCTCCCCATCTTTTCCCCAATATACGGATAGGAAAGGTCGGAGATATCCCGAAGTAAGTACATGGCGATCTGGCGCGGTTCGACGACCGCTTTGCGGCGGCTGTGGCTTACGAGGTCCGGGATTGTGACGTTAAAGAATTCCGCGACCGCTTTCAGGATCTTGTCGTCCTCGATGCGTTTGGCGACGCTCTGGGTGGCTTTATCGATGATCTCATTGACATCGGCTTCGGTAATGCCGACCCGCTGTCGTTCCTGGGCGAAAATGACCTTTTTTAACACCCCTTCAAGCTCGCGGATGTTCTTTTTCAACCGCTTGGCGATCAGGGTAACGATCTCATCGGAGAGCTCGCGGTTCGCTTCGAGGAGCTTGCTCCGGATGATGGCGATGCGGATCTCGAACTCGGGGAAGCCGACGTCGGCCACGAAACCGCCTTCAAAGCGCGAGCGGAGGCGTTCCTGGAGGATCGGCAGGGACTGCGGGGGTTTATCGGATGAGATC
>DATKMM010000005.1:0-16861 GCA_035541855.1 Minisyncoccota bacterium
CGAACCTGCCCCACGAGGAGATAGACCTCGGCCGGCAGGTGGGCGTCACGCGGTTCTCTTCCATCTTCTTCGGCGCCGGCTCCGGCCAGGGCCGCATGGTCGTCCCCTACGGCCTGCGCTACCTGAAAGTGAAGGCGTTCAACCCCGACGTCATCCATACGCAGACGTTCTTCGGCACCGGCCTTGAAGCGCTCATCGCGAGCCGGGCTCTCCACGTCCCGCTTGTCGGCACGAACCATACCGCCATTAAAAGTTTCCTGATCTACAACCCGGTGAAAGCCGGCTGGACGGACAACCTGATCATAAAGTACGTGAACTGGTACTATGCGCAATGCGAGATCGTCACGGCTCCGTCGCGCTCGGTGTTCCGCGAAATGGAGGAATCGGGATTCCATAAGCGCGGCATCCCGCTTTCCAATCCGATCGAAACCGATATCTTCAGACCGCTGCCCGACCGCGAGGCCCTGCGTAAAAGGTTCAAATTCGGCCATTATCCCATCGTCCACGCCGGACGGCTCGCCAAAGAAAGAAGCATCGACGTCATGATCCGCGCCCTGCCGCTCGTCAAAAGATCCCTGCCCGACGCCGAGCTCATCTTCTCCGGCCGGGGCGCCGACGAGCCGGTGTTCCGCAAACTGGCCGCCGACCTCGGCGTCGCGGATTCGGTGAAGTTCCTCGGCTTCCTCGACCAGCCCCGGCTCGTCGAGGCCTACAACGCCGGCAAGGTGTTCGCCATCACGAGCACTTCCGACACGCAAAGCATGGTCACCATGCAGGCCATGGCGTGCGGCCTGCCGGTCGTCGGCGTGAACGCGCGGGCGCTCCCGGAATACATCACGCCCGACACCGGCTACATCGTCGAGCCGGGCGATCCCGCCGCGCTCGCCGAACGGCTCGTCGCGGTGCTCAAGGACCCCGCGCTCGAGGCGCGCCTCGGCGCCGGCGGCCGGAAAAAGGCGCTCCAGTTCTCGCCGCCGAAGATCGCGGACCGCTGGGAGGCCATTTACCGCGACGCCATCGGACAGTACCGGACGAAGGGCCAAGCGGTATAATAGAGGGATGAAACTAAGCTTCGTCATCCCCGCGTATAACGAGGAAAACTACATCGGCGACTGCCTGGCGGCCATCATCGCGCAAAAGCGCGCCCTCCCGGAATACGACATCGAGATCGTCGTCGTCAACAACGCCTCGACCGACGGCACGGCGGCGGCCGTGGAGAAATATCCCGACGTCAAGCTCGTCAACGAACCGCGGAAAGGCATCGTCTTCGCCCGCCGCGCCGGCTATCTCGCCTCGACCGGCGACCTCATCGCCAACGTGGACGCCGACACGCGCATCACCCCGGGGTGGATCGGAAAGGTGATGACCGAGTTCGCGCGCGACCCGCGGCTCGTGGCGCTTTCCGGCCCTTTCATCTACTATGACGCGCCGCGCAAAATCAGGATCTCCACGCGGTTCTTCTACTACATCGGCTTCGGCTTTTATCTCATCAACCGTTTCGTGTTCCGCATCGGCTCGATGCTCCAGGGCGGCAACTTCGTCGTCCGCCGGCACGCGCTCGAAAAGATCGGCGGCTACGACACCACTTTAAGTTTTTACGGCGAAGACACCGACATCGCGCGGCGGCTGAACAAAGTCGGCCACGTAAAGTTCACCTTCAAGCTTCCCGCGCTGTCCTCCGGGCGGCGGCTCGCCAAAGAAGGCGGCCTCACGACCGGCCTGCGCTACGCCATCAACTATTTCTGGATCACGTTCTTCAAAAAGCCGTTCACCCGCGACTATATTGATATTCGGCTCCAAAACAGTCAGAATACCGTCTATGCCGCGGCCCACCGGTGGAAAGAATGGGTCATCGGCTCGATCTTCGTCCTGGCCATCATCCTCATTTTCTGCGGCGGGGCGTATATTATCTATAACCTCACGAAAACGGGTACGGTAAACATCTTCCAGCGATTCAATGGGCAATAGGGCCAAAACCTTCATCCTCTTCCTCGGCGACGTCATCGCGCTCTACGCGGGCCTGTTCCTGGCGCTCGCCGTCCGCTACGGCGCCGGGTTTTACGACGCGTTCATCAACGCCCACGCCGTGCCGTTCACGGTCATCTTCGTCGTTTGGATCGTCATATTCTACATCGCGGGGCTGTACGACCTGCGCCGTCTCCGCAATAACCTCGATTTCATTAAAACTCTCTGGCTCGCCATCGCGACGAGCACCGTGCTCTCGGTTCTCGTTTTCTATACCATCCCGCAGTTCGGCATCGCGCCAAAGACAAACCTCATCATCTTCGCGGTCGTCTTCGCCGCCCTCGAGACCGTGTGGCGGCGGGCGTTCAACCGCGCGGCGTCGACGGGCGAGGCGCCGAACCGGGTGCTCCTCATCGGCAACGGCGCGGCGGAGGAGGTCGATCGGACCATCCGCGAGAACGCCCAGCTCGGCTACGAGATCCGCGCGCGGCTGGACGAATCGGCCGCCGGGAAAACGCCGGAAACGATCCGGAAGATCGTCGAAGAGAAGGATGTCAATTGCATCGTCGTCTCGCGCCAGCTGAAGCGGGAAGGCCATCTGCCGGCGACGCTCTACCAGCTTTTCAGCCAGGGTATCGTCGTCATGGACCTGCCGAACTTCTCCGAGCTCATTCTGCGCAAGGTCCCGCTCGCCGACCTCGAGGAAACCTGGTTCCTGGAAAACATCGAGGGCGTGGCGCAGTTCTACGACCCGCTGAAGCGCGCGTTCGAATTCCTGGCGGCGATCATTGGCGGCATCATTCTCCTGCCGCTCGAGCTGTTCATCGCCGTCCTGGTCGGCGTCACCTCGCGCGGACCGATCCTCTACAGGCAGGTCCGCGTCGGGAAGAACGGCCGCGAGTTCCATCTCTATAAATTCCGCAGCATGCCTGCGCTCGCATCCGACGGCTCAGTGGAAACCAAGGGCGCCGTGTGGGCGACCAAGGGCGATGCGCGCGCAACCCCGATCGGAAAAATCCTCCGCGCCTCGCACCTCGATGAACTGCCGCAATTCATCAACCTGGTCCGCGGTGACATCTCCTTCGTCGGCCCGCGCCCGGAGCGTCCGGAGTTCGTGGCGAAGCTCAAGGAGGAGATCCCCTACTACGAGACCCGGCTCCTCGTGAAACCCGGCGTCACCGGCTGGGCCCAGCTGAACCACCGTGCCGACCGCAGCACCGACGACGTCAGGCAAAAGCTCCAATATGATATATACTATTTAAAGAACCGCTCGCTCATCCTCGACCTCGCCATCATCATAAAAACCATAAAGTCGCTGTTCATCAACCCGGATTAAAATTTCATGAAAATCATCGTCACGGGCGGCGCCGGTTTCATCGCTTCCCATATAGTGGACGCCTACATCGCGGCCGGACACAAGGTCGCCGTCATCGATAACCTTTCGAGCGGCTCGCGCAAAAATCTCAACCCGCGCGCGAACTTCTACAAAGCCGACATCCGCAACCTCGCCGCGCTCCATAAAATTTTCGGGAACGAACGGCCGGACGTCGTGAACCACCACGCCGCGTTCATCAGCGTCACGGATTCCGTCAAAAAACCGGACCTGACCTTCGCCATCAACGCCGAAGGGACGCTGAACGTCCTGCTCGCGTTCGCCGACGCGCCGGCCAAACGCAAAAAGTTCATCTTCGCCTCGACCGGCGGCGCGATCTACGGCAGCCCCAAAAAGCTCCCCGCCGGCGAGTCCACGCCGCCCGATCCGCTTTCCCCCTACGCGCTCACGAAGCAGGTCGCCGAGGAGACCGTCTGGTATTTTTCCCGGCAGTTCGGGATCGACCACCTCATCCTCCGTTACGCGAACGTCTACGGCCCGCGGCAGAAAGCGCAGGGCGGCGCCGGCGTGTTCCCCATCTTCACCGAGCAGATCGCGCACGGCATCCGGCCTACCATCTTCGGCGACGGCAAGAAGACCCGCGACTACGTTTACGTCGGCGATGTCGCCCGCGCGAGCGTGCTCGGCGTCACGCGCGGCAGGAACGAAACGGTGAACATCGCGACCGGGCGGGAAACGTCCGACTACCAGGTCTTCCGCGCGCTCGCCGACGCCTACGGATTCAAGAAGGAGCCGTTCTACACGCCAAAACGCAAAGGCGAGGTCCAGCGCATCTTCATGAGCTGGTCGCACGCCAAGAAGGTCCTCGGCTGGTCGCCGAAAGTGAAGTTCGCGGAAGGGGTCAGAAAAACAACCGCGGCCGGGCGCTAAGCCGTCTCCGTCTTCCCGTTCACCTTTTCAACATAATCCCTCAGAAGCCACGAGCTCGATTGGATCTTGCCTCCGTCCCCGATATTAAATATCATCTTGCAGCCAATTGCCTCGCAGACCGGCACTTCCGGAATATTATCCAACTTTCGATCGCCGCCGTTCGCGAAAATATCCGGCTTGATCGCGGCAAGCTCCGCGCAGACGCTCATGTCGGCTGGGTTCGGGCCGTGTTTCGTGATCACTACCTCGTCCACCGCGCGCAACGCCCCGATCACTTCCGCCCGCTGCTCGACCGGCATAAAAATATGCTGTTTTTTTGCCTGAAGCCAATGATCGTTATTTAGGATGACCACCAGCTTGTCGCCGAGCGCTTTGGCCCGTTCGAACATGCGCACATGGCCGATATGGATCGGGTCGAAACCGCCCGACACGGCGACCACGACCGGTTTCTTCGCGCCTGACATAGTTTCCATTGTATTCCGACAGCATCAAAAATCAAGCGCGGCGCTACCTCGAAAACAGCCATTTTTTCAGACGCGAGAGGGACTTGTTCGTCCACCGGCGGACACCGAGCGGCAGGCGCGCATAAATGCGATAGATCTCCGCCATGGCAAGCGCACGGTAGAACCCGGGATATTCGCCACGATGCTTCAGAACGATCCTCAGCCCGGCGTCGGCATTCCGTTTAGTATCCACGAAAGATCCACTTCCGCTCCACATGCGGTACGCCAGAAAATATTCAGGAAGATTCGCCAGCTTCCCCCGCTTCCCAAGCGTCAACCAAAAATCCCAATCAGCGAATCCATGGACCGCTTCATCGTAGTACCCGCCCTCAGTCCGGCGGAACAAAGCGGTCGAATTTGCAATGGGATTCGCAAACAGGGCAACTCGGCGGATCGCAGCATCGGTCTCCGGCTTTCTGAACCGGGCGGTCTCCTTCCCGTCCCCGTCAACCGATATGAACCACCCGCCGCAGGCAACATGATCCGGGTGCCCGTGTAAAAAAGCGACCTGCCTCTCAAGCTTGCGGTCGTCGATCCAATAATCATCGTCATCGAGGATCGCGACGAATTCACCGTTCGCCGCGCGCAATCCGGCATTTGAAACGCCCGCTATGTGACCGATACGCGGAATGCGGAGATATTTGATACGCCCATCCCGCCGCTCCCATTCGACCATCACCTCCGCCGTGTTATCCGGCGAACCATCGTCAATGACGATCAATTCCCACTCGCGCAGAGTCTGGCGCCGGACGCTTTCAATCGCCTGCCCGATCAGGTTCGCACGGTTCCGGGTCGCCATAAGGATGCTGATGGTCGGCGTTGCCATGCTTATAGCGTATGCTTTTTCAGATATTCTTCAACCTCGCGCCATTTTTCGACCGTGTCAAATGCTTTCGAATATTCATCGCATTCATAAGCGTAAAAGTTCTCGCCTGCGGCAATAGCCGCCGGGATCACCTGCCGGTTGAGCGTCGCCTGCCCTCCTGCGGAAATATACGCCAATATCCTTTTGTCCAGAATGAACGACCCGCGCGTACGATATGCATTGGGATACTTCCGCAGGTGCGGCTTGGCATGGACAGCGACAAACCGGCCTTCGGGACCAAGCTCGGCAACGTCAGCATCTGCATGATCATCCTGCCGCTCCACGCGTTCCATGCCAATCGGGCCATCCTTTCCGGCATACGCGGCCGCCATCTTTCCGTAATCAACCAAGGTCAGCATGTCGCCATAAATATAATAGAACAGTTTATCGAGCAGAGGTTCAAAATGCCTCAAGGATCCCGCTTCGCCGAGCGGCTCCTTTTCGATGAAATAATGCATGGCGACCCCCAATCGGGACCCATCGCCGAAATAATCCGTCACGACCTGCGGTAAATAGTGAAGAGCGACGAAAAATTCCGTAACGCCATATTTTTTGAAATGTTCTACGCTCCATGCGAGCACTGGTTTGCCAAGAACCGGAAGCATCGGTTTCGGAATCGTATCAGTATATGGCCGCAAGCGGGTCCCGAACCCGCCCGCCGCGATGACAGCTTGCTTGATCTTGATCATAAATGCTTAGTGATGATCCTCGCCGCATCGAGCAGGTCGCGGGCAACAAGATCGGGTTTCACGTTATAAAATCGTTTATCTCTTCCGCCCTTCCCGGTCCTCACCAATATCGTCTTTATTTTCCCGCGGCGCCCAGTCTCGACATCCCGCATATCGTCACCGATGAAAAAGCTCCGGCGCAGGTTGATGCCGTATTTTTTCGCCGCCTGGCGGACCAGTCCGAGTTTCGGCTTGCGGCAGGCGCAATTGTCCCAATGCCGGTGCGGACAGAAATAGAACGCGTCGATGTGCGCGCCGCGTTTCGCAAGCCGCGCGTTGAGCAGGGCATGCAGCTTCTCCACGCCGCGCCGCGTGATGAGCCCCTTCCCTACCACCGGCTGGTTGCTGACCACGACGAGCAGGAAGCCCGCCTTGCGGAGCAGGGCAAGTCCCGGCGCCGTGTTCCGGAGTATCCGGACCTGCGCGGGCCTTACGATATCATTAAAATCCCTGATGAGCGTCCCGTCGCGGTCGAGGAATATCGCTACTTCGTGCTTTCCCATTTGCCTTTCTGCGCCTGGAACTTCGGGTGCGAGACCATGCAGTGCCACACGACCGCCTGGAAGGCCTCCGCATGCGGCGTGACGCTTTCCGGATCCACGGTCGGGACGATCACGCAGGCGTCCGCGACCTTCGCGGTGTAGCCGCCATCCCGGCCGACGACGCCGATCACCTTCGCGCCGACGGTTTTGGCAAGTTTTAATGATTCGACGATGTTCGCGCTCACGTTCTTCTCGAGATTGCCGCCGCCGACGGAGAACACCATCACCGCATCCTTCGGGCCCAGGTGGCTGCCCGCGAGCCAGTTCGAGAAGACCGTGTTCCAGCCATCGTCGTTCGTCCGCGCGGTGAGCTCCGAAACATTGTCCGTCGGCGCGTACGCCTCGATCGCGGCGAGCTTGCGGAAATCGTTCACCGCATGCCCCGCATTCCCCGCGCTGCCGCCCACTCCCAGGATGAAAAGCCGCCCGCCCGCCGCGCGCACGGCATCCAGGATCTCGAGCATCCTGCCGATCGCCGCACGGTCGATCGCTTCCGCAATCTGTTTTACCTCATTGAAATATTGATCTATATAATCTTGGTACATTGCGAATTGGTAAATTAAAAATTAGTTCAGCGAATACCCCGCCTTCTGCCCGTCGTCATAGAACATCTGCACCGTGTCGCGCGAAAGCTCGGCGAGGTCGTAACCGATCTTCTCCGCTTTTTTCAGGATCTCCGGCGTCACGGTGATGATGTCCGTGCCGATCTCATCGGCCTGGAAGATGTTCAAAAGCTCGCGCGGGCTCGCCCACAGTAATTCGTGCAACGGGTTGGGCGCAAGGATCGCTTTGCACTCGCGCATGGCCGGCACCGGATCGGCACCGGTATCCGCGATGCGTCCCGCGAAAACGGAAACGATGGCAGGCGTCTTCGGATCGAGCGCCGCAGCGACGGCGGCGACCTGCGGAACCGTTAAAATTGCCGTTACATTTAATTTCATTCCCTCTGCCGCAAGCTTCTGGATGAGCGGACAGGATGATTCTTTCCTGGTATTCGTAACCGGGATCTTCACGTACACGTTCGGCGCCCATGCGGCGATGATCCGCGCCTGGCGCTCCATCTCCGGAAACTCATCCGAGAACACCTCGAACGAGATCGGCTTGTCCGTGATCTCGGCGAGGACCTCCTTGGCGAAGCCGGCGTAATCCGTCACGCCCGCCTTGCGCATCAGGGTCGGATTCGTGGTGAACCCCTTAATGACCGGATCTTTGGCAAGCGCGACCATGCTCGCCTTCTCTGCACCGTCCGCGAAAACCCTGATCTTCAGCTCGCTTAATTTTTTAGGCATTACCCTTAGTAATACACCATTAGACCTTCCTGCGCAATGTGAACTTATCCCCCGCCATGATCGCCTTGATCTGCTTTTTGCCCCACGCATTCCACTTGTCCCACGGGGCGGAAATAAGCCGCCCGGTCAGCCCGCGCGAATCGTTCGAGGCAAGGAAAACCGCGAGCGCCGCCGGAAGTTCCGGAGGCACGCCGCCGGTTTGAAACTGCTTCTTTATTTTCGCGAGCTCCGCTTTCCCGGCCCGCGCGCCGACCCGCAAAACCTCCTCAGCCATGCCGGTGTTCACGCCGCCCGGCGAGATCGCGTTCACGCGTATGTGGTACGGCTTGAGCTCGTCCGCCAGGATCTCCGTCAACCGGGTTACGCCGGTCTTCGCGACCGCATAGGCGGAAAAGTTCGGGCGCGACGACACCGCGCCGCCTCCGGCGAAATTGATGATCACGCCGGACCGCCGCTTCATCATGAACGGGAGGACTGCTTTGCACGCGTGCACCGTGCCGAACAGGTTCACAGCGATATTGTTTTCCCAATCCTCGATCTTGTTCCCCGCAAACGGCCCGATGGGCGCCTGGATGCCGGCGCAGTTCACGAGAACATCCACGCGGCGGAACTTCTTCGCGATACCGCGGATGGCGCGCGCAGCGGCCTTCGCGTCGGCCACGTCGCAGGAAACGCCGGAAACCTGCTTCCCCGTCACGGCGGCAATCTCTTTGACGACCGGCGAGATGTCCTTCCGGCCGCGGGACACGATGACCACGCGGGCGCCTTCGCGGACAAAAAATTCAGCGACAACCCTGCCGATCCCGCCCGACCCGCCCGTGATGACCGCAACCTTATTTTTTAATTTCATTTTAAAAATCGGCGAACACTTTCGATCCCTCGAAATCGAACCGATAGCGCATCTCCCGAAGACCGAGCTGGCGCATCGCCTCCCGAAATTCGCGATGGCCGGAAGGGACGTAGAACGTGAAGAATCCGCCGCCGCCGGCGCCGGATATCTTCCCGCCAAGCGCTCCCGCCGCTAGCGCGGCATCGTAGATGCGGTCGAACTCGGCATTCGTCATCTTCGCGGAGATCTTCTTTTTATGCTGCCAATGCGCATGGAACCTCTTCCCGATCTCATCGATATTGCCCGATTCGACGGCCTCCAGGATCTCGTAACCAAGCTCCTTGATATAGTGCATGCTTTCGACAATCTCTTTCTTGTTCTCGGAAACACCCTGCTGCTGCTCGCCCAGAATAACGTCTGCACTGCGGCGCTTACCGGTATAAAAGACCAGAAGATGGTAGTTCAGCTCATCGGCAATTTCCGGGGAGACGCCGGCCTTACGGAACCTTACGGAACCATCCTTCCCGATATCAAGCACCGTAAGCCCTCCGAGAGCGGCCAGATACGGGTCCTGCTTGCCGATAGGAAGGCCCAGAGCCCCCGCCTCGATCTCGAAATCCTCTTCGGCGATCCGCGCGAGGGACGCATAGTCGCGCTTGAGCGTATGGATCGCGTGCAGCAATCCAACGGCATAGCAGCTCGAGGAACCAAGCCCCGTGCCATCCGGGATGTCAGCGACCGAACTGATCTCGATGTTCTTCTCGATCCCCGTATAACGTAGGATCTCGCGCGCAAGGCGGTGGCGGACCTCGCCCGCGTGATTGACGGTCTCGCTCTCGGAATACTTGACGCGAACCAGATCATCTGCGGCGGGCCGGTTCACGTCAATGTACATATACTTGTTGATCCCGGCGGAAAAAATAAAACCTCCATACTTTTCATAGTACGAAGGCAGATCGGTGCCGCCACCGCCGAGCGTGATGCGGAACGGGGTGCGCGTAATGATCATGCCTTAAAATTATCACGTAATCTTCCCTTTCGCAAACTCTTCCTTCAGGTATTCGATCTGCGCCCGCAGTCCCGCTTTGAGCGATGTTCTGGGCTTCCAGCCCAGCGCCACGGCGTCGGAAATATCGGCGCGCGTGACTGCCGGACGGTAGTCCGGATCGTCCGGCCGCTTCTGCACGACCGGCTCGAGCGGCGACCCCATGATCTTTTTTATCGTTTCGAAAATATCCTTCATCGAAACGCTCGCGCCGCTTCCCAGGCGGAACATCCGGTTGTCCGCGCGGTCGTCCTCAATGCACTGCAGATGGAAATCGTTGATATCGTCCACATAGATAAAGTCGCGTGCATTCTTGTCCTCATCATCGAATACAAGCGGCGGCTCGCCTTTTAACATTTTTACAATGAACTTCGTCATGACCGGCGGCGGGTTGCGCCGGTAGTCCTGGCGCGGGCCGTAGACGTTGAAATATCGCATCGCTACCGTCGTGAGCCCGAACGCATCGCGGTATCCCTCGTCCACCATCCCGTCCGCGAATTTGCTGATCGCATAAAAACCTTTGAGCCGCTCATCCCCTTCCTCGACCGCCGAAGATTGCGCATAGACCACCTTCCGCACGCCCGCACGGCGCGCCGCTTCGAAAACATTCGCCGTGCCGACCACGTTGACATCCATCGTCTCCACCGGATCGCGCTGGCAATCCGGCAAAGAATTTTTAGCGGCGAGGTGGAAGACCACGTCCACGCCTTCAAAGACCGGGTAGATATCCTTCGAGCGGATATCGAGCTGGTGGAACCTGACCGCCGCCGGCACCTGTTCGGCGATCCCATACGCCAGATTATCAATGCCCACGACGTTATATCCGGCTGCGACCAGCCGGTCGGCAAGGTTGCTGCCGATAAAACCCGCCACGCCCGTCACCAGGATATTCTTTGGCATAAAGTTATTATATCGGAATAAAAAGATTTTTTTTCTTCCAGTCCCAGGCCCATTCCACCAAAGTGCCCGCGAGAGAACCGGGCAGAAACGAAAGCGTGACGATGGCTGCCCGTTTCAAAAAACCGACGTACGTCGCCGCTTCCTTCAACATTGCGCGGGCCTTGCGGCCTTCGCCCGCCGCCGCAAGCGTGACCGCGTACGCCTCCTTACGGTCGGCGACCCAGCGGTCGATATGGTAGCGCGCACGGTCCTCTTCGGGCATGCGGCTGCGCAGGTCTTCGAATATTTTAACCGCAGATTCCTTTATCTCCTGCTGGCGCGCAAAGTTCGTATGGCTGTCCCAGCGCAGCCGATAGCGCACCAGGTCCTTCTCAAGGAACACGATCTGGTAACCGACATAGGCCATCCGGAGAAAATAATCCCAATCCTCCACAATCCCCATCTCGGAACGGTATCCCCCGATCTCTTCGTAAACCCTCCGGCGGAACATCACCGCCGTGTTCGTGATGAACATCTTTTCAAGCAGGTTCGGGAAGACGTCAGGGCCGGAGTAGAACTCATAGCGATGGCGATAGAGCCTGCCGGGGTCGCCATCAAAAAAATATCCGAGATCGCAATACGCCGCAGCGCAATCGGGATGCTGCTCCAGGAACAACACCTCCTCTTCCACCTTCGTCGGCAGATAGATATCGTCGGCGTCGAGATACGTAAGATATTCCCCGCGTGACTGGCGCAAAAGCTCATTGCGTCCCCCGACGAGGCCAAGCCGCTGCGCCGGCCGCACGTACCGGACCCGCGGGTCGGTGTACTCCTTCACGATCTCCGGCGTACGGTCGGTCGATTGGTCGTCCAGCACCACGAGCTCAAAATCCCCGAATGTCTGCGCGAGCGCCGAATCCAGCGCCTCTTTCAGATAGCGCTCCTCGTTATATGCGTTCACCAAAATGGAAACCTTCATTGCCGCGTGAAGAAATAGTCGTCGTAAACTCCGACGAAAGCCAGTCCGGCCGCATAAAGAGATTCGAAAACGTCGATATAGTCATGGTTATATCCCTTGCGCCATGGAGAGATCTCCACAAAGGCGCTGTCGGTGTGACACAAGATCTCCCGGGCGCCACCAAGCGCCTCTTTCTCCATGCCCTCGACGTCGACTTTCATAAAATCGATATGCGTTATGCCAAGCTCGCGGCAAACATCGTCAAGCCGTTTCACGGGGATCGATATCTCGTGCCGCTTCCACGATTCCGGAGGAGGAATCAAGGAACTTGCATCATGATGGTCTTCGTTAACATAAAATTTCAATTCTCCTGGCCGTTCGTGTAGACCATAATTGAAACAGTGAACCCTATTCCTGAAATTCCTGGTTCTCTCCACGAGCAACGCATAGGATTCGGGAAGCGGCTCGAAACAATATATCTGCGCTACCGGAAATGCTTTTGCCAGCGGGAGTGCGGCCTCACCGATAGCGGCGCCGACATCAAAAACGACCCTCACTTCGGTTCCTTTGTTTTTAGCACGCTCCTTGACCATATCGATGGCCTGGTACAGACCCCGCTTGCCGACAATCGCATGTTTCACCGGCCTTAGGGCATCCTTTATCTTCCGCGCCGGCTCGTTCCGAAAACCTTTCGTTGCCTGCTCATAAAACCACGGAATTATTGCCATATGGTATTATCATACGTGAATGATGAAAAAAATAAAGGAGTTTCTGCTTGAAAACAGCAGTACGCGGCAAACCATAGCAAAGAACACATTCTGGCTTTCCGTGTCCAATTTCGGCGGCCGGATCATCAAAGCCGCCATCATTATCTATGCCGCCCGCGTACTCGGCACTGCCCAGTACGGTGTTTTTTCATATGCCCTTACGCTCGCCGGATTCATGACTCTTTTTATGGATCCCGGGATCAACACCGTGCTCACGCGTGAAACCGCAAAATCGTCAGAGGAAGAACGCTCCAGTTTCTTTTCGACCATTTTTGCAATTAAACTGGCGCTCCTCGTCGTCGGCGTTTCCATCATTGTTTTCATCGGTCCTTATTTCAGTACGCTGCCCGGCGCGAAAGCACTCCTCCCGATCGTTGCCTTTATCCTGATGTTCGATACGTTGCGCGAGTTCTTCATGTCGCTTCTCCGGGGGATGGAAAAAATGGAATGGGAAGCTGCTGTCTTTATCTTTACTAATTTTGCGATTGTCATTTTTGGATTCATCTTCATCTTCCGGAACCCGACCGCCGAATCGCTCGGCTGGGGTTACGCCATCGGAACAATCCTCGGCGCCATCGCGGCCATGATCGTACTCAGGAAATATATCGCTCATGCCCTTGCCAATTTCAAGGCAAGCCTCATTAAACCAATCGTACAAGCAGCATGGCCATTCGCCGTCGTTGGCGCCCTGGGCCTGCTCCTCACGAACACCGACATTCTCATTATCAGCTGGATGAAGACCGCCTCGGATGTCGGCATCTATTCCGCCGCCATCCGCATCATCCAGGTCCTCTACCTTGTCCCCGCCGTCCTGCAAGTGAGCACCCTACCGCTCTTCTCGCGTCTCGCCAAGCGCGATGACGCCAAATTTCGCGAAGCGCTCGAACGCTCAGTGACCTTGATCTTCCTGGCCTCCATCCCGATGGTGATCGGCGGCATCATCCTCGGTACATCGATCATGACCTTCACCTTTGGCACCGCCTTTGCTCCCGGCGGCCCGGCCTTCAAGTTCCTTATGGCAACGCTCATCGTCGATTATCCGGGCGCCATCATCGTAAACGCCATCTTTTCCTATGGCCACCAAAAAAGCCTGATCATCACGTCCGCTATCGGCGGCATCTCGAATATCGCCCTCGACCTGTTTCTCATCCCGCGTTGGGGCATGACCGGCTCCGCCGTTGGAACCCTTATTGCGCAAACCCTGAGCAATGGCTATCTATGGTACGTCATGAACAAAATAAATCCGTTCAGCATCCTGCCCTATCTTAAGGAGATAATCGCCGCAGCCGCTATCATGTTCATCGCGACCGCCAGCCTGTCCCTCCTGGGAATAAATCTCATCATCAATATTTTAATTTCCATCATTATTTATTTCGGTTTTCTCAAAATTTTCCGCGACCCCCTCCTCAGTGAAGCCATCGCCATCCTGCCGTTCAAAAAATCTGAGATATGAAGGACCGTATTTGCGCGATACTGACCGCTTATAACTCCAGCACAGAGATCGGGCATAGCTTGGCCGCCATCATCCCCCAGGTCACCGATGTGGTCGTTATCGACGATCATTCCGACCCGGAACACTTTGCCGCGCTCAAAAAAGTAATGGCCTCTTTCCCGTCGGCAACCATCATCCGCCATCCGGAAAATTATGGCTTGGGAAATGCCTTGAACCACGGCTTACGGTACGCGCAGGAACATGGCTATCCCTGGGCCATGACCCTCGACGATAACAGCATAGCCGAGCCGGACATGGTGGCAAAGATGATGGCCGCGTATAGTGCTCTTCCGATTGGGAGACAGGACAAGATCGCCGTCCTCGCCCCAAATTACACCACCCTGAAAGGCCCTGTCTATCATGCCCCGGAGCCCCTTCCTATCACCACGACCATTACGGCCGGTGAGCTCGTCAAAACAGCCATATGGCAACAATTGGGAGGGTTCAACGAAACGCTCATAATTGGCGGCATTGATCACGATTTTTCTTTCCGTGTTATCAAAGCCGGATATCAAACACTGCTCATTCCATCCGCGATGCTCCACGAAACACCAGGGCTAATCCCCATGGTCCATTCACTGTTCGGAAAATCATTTATCGTACCTTCATATGGCCCATGGCGGTATTATTACACTTACCGAAACAATATTTTCCTTTATAAAAAATATTGGCGCGTTGTTCCCGGCTGGATAGCAAAAAACATCTTTTCGGATGCGCTCAATTTTGCAAAGATAATGATCTTTGAAGAGAACAGGTGGCAAAAGATGCGCATGGTTTCCCGAGGTGTCCGGGATGGATCACGGGGTCGTTCGGGAAAGATCGCTGCTTAGCGCTTTTTACGTTCCGCTGCCCATTGCGCCGCGCGGAGCAATGATTCGAACGTGCCCGCATCGGACCAAAATCCATCAACCATGGCAAATGAAAGTTTTCTTTCTTGTAAATATAAATTCTGGACATCAGTGATCTCGAGCTCGTTCCGAGCCGAAGGATGCAAGGTGCGAATTTTGCTGAACACGTCGGGATCGTAGAGATAAAGCCCCGTGATCGCGAGATCTGATTTCGGTACTGCGGGCTTCTCTTCGACGCGGACGATATTATCACCTTCCACTTCCGCAACCCCGAATCGATTTGCATCGGGAACCTGCTTCAGAAAAACCATGGCGCCTGAACGTCTTTCGAACACCTTGATAGCGCTCGAAAAATCGTCTTCAAAAATATTATCGCCGAGAATGACCGCCATCTTCCCGCCGTCGGCAAAATCTTCCGCCAGCGACAATGCCTCGGCGATACCGCCGGAACTCTGCTGCAAGGCATAGGATAATTTCACGTCGAAATCCTTTCCCGACCCCAGAAAGTTCATAAATCCTCCGGCATGTTCCTTACCGCAGACCACCATGATCTCGCTAATACCTGCCTGCCTCAGGGTTGCGAGCGGATACATGACCATTGGACGGTCGTAGACCGGCAAAAGATGTTTGTTCGTAACATGCGTCAGCGGCCGCAACCGCGTTCCCAGACCGCCTGCCAAAATGATGCCTTTCATGAGCTTGTGAACCCGGCAGCCGTCAGGACATCTTCATATTTCCGGCGCGCGCTCCGATACTGTATTGAGCTTTGAACGTTCCGCAGCCATGGCGTTAAAAAGCTTGAGGCGAGATGCGCCTTCACGGAAAACAATATCTTGATCCTGAACATCTTTGCCTTGACTTCATTTTGAACCTTCTCGTCGAAATCCGCCAGCGCGGCATTCCACGCGTCCATGAACTCTTTCTTTCGGTTCCGGATATACCCGTTGCGGCCAAAATAAACAATTTCTTCGTAACAATGCAAAAAATAATTTACCCAATCGACATCGGCATCAACGGGCCGGACCCCCACCATGGCGCGCATGGTCAAAAAATCATCAAAGTTCAAACTCTGGACCGATGGCACCTTTATGGGAACATGCCGATACCACGTCGGCATGTTCAAGGTACGGAAATATCCTTCCGGTCCTTTTTGTAATGTCATAGCGCCATTACTGTTCTCAGCATTTTGCGATAACATAAGCGGTTCGCCGATGCTTGCAACTGCATCGGTATATGAAAGGAAAAGGAAATCGGATGTATTATCCGGGGCAATAGGGAAAAATAACCTGCCGTGCTTCTTCCGAATACGCCCGGCAAGGTCCCGATGATAGCAGGCATTCGGGAGAAGCGGAAAGCGCGGACTGACCCGTTCAGTTTTGGCATATTCAATAAGCAGATGATCCGTTTTTGATATGGCGACCCCCCGGGAAGCTATCCCGACCGGACGTACCGCTCTTGTTTTTATATCAAAAATATCATGACTCCATGCATACGCCTCTACACCCTTGGGAGCATATGTTCGTATGGCTTCCTCGATCTTTTTTAATGCTCCATTCCGGAATACGGTACGGTCGGTCAATATAAAAACATATTCACCAGTTGCTTTAGTGCTGGCAAATTCCCAATGATCAGGCATGTTAAGTTCGCGGTCGGGACGGACATACCTCACCCGACGATCCCCCACGAACTCGTCAATAGCCCGCTTCGTTCGCTCGTCATTCCAGTTGTCCGAAACGATAAGCTCGTAATCTTCAGAGTCCTGCCATAAAACACTTTGTATTGCCTCCCGTAAAAGCTCTGGGCGATTCTTCGTGGGAAGCACGATGGAAAAAAATGGCTTTGGTTCCATAAGTTTCGAGATCAGAGAGCCCTCCAGACGACATCAAAT
>DATKMM010000006.1:0-4054 GCA_035541855.1 Minisyncoccota bacterium
TCTCCGCTTTCGCTTTTTCGGAACCCATCCCGTTGAACGGTCCGGAATCCACGAAAGCTCCATCTTTGACGACCGTACGGACCGCGAGCCCGAACTTTTTCGCGAACTCGAGATCGCGCTCATCGTGCGCCGGGACCGCCATGATGGCGCCGGTGCCATAGGAACCCAGAACATAATCCGCGACCCAGACCGGGATCTCTTCTTTTGTCGCGGGGTTGATCGCCTTCACGCCCTTCAGTTCCACGCCGGTCTTTTCTTTCGCCTCCTCCTGGCGCATCCGCTCGGTTTTGTGCGACGCCGCATCGACGTACGCCTTCACTTCATCCCGGTTCGAAAGCGCATCGTGCCGGCCGTGAACCGCGTGCGCCACCCACGGATGTTCCGGCGCCAGCACGAGATACGTCGCTCCGAAAAGCGTATCGGGGCGCGTCGTGAAGACCTCGATCGCATCCGCCGAATCTTTTAATGGAAATTTAATAAGCGCCCCCTCGCTTTTTCCGATCCAATCCTCCTGGCGCTTGATGGTCGCGGCCGGCCAGTCGAGTCCCTTCAGGCCGTCGAGCAGCCGGTCGGCGTACGCGGTGATCTTCAGGAACCACTGCTCCATGTCGCGCTCCTCGATCCCGCTGCCGCACCGCTCGCACTTCCCGTTGACCACCTGCTCGTTCGCCAGCACGGTCTGGTCCTTCGGGCACCAGTTCACTTTCGCCTTGGCGCGGTAGGCCAAACCCTTTTTATAGAGCTGGATGAAAAGCCATTGCGTCCATTTATAATATTCCGGGTCGGCGGTGCTCAATTCGCGGTCCCAGTCATACGACAGGCCGAACATCCGGACCTGGCCGCGGAAATGGTCGGTGTTCTCGCGCGCGACCTCCTTCGGGCTCCTGCCCACTTTGATGGCGTAGTTCTCGGTCGGCAGGCCGAACGCGTCCCATCCCATGGGGTACAAGACCTCGTTGCCGCGCATGCGCATATACCGCGCGTGGATGTCCTCGGCGATATAACCTTTCGGATGCCCGACGTGCAGGCCGGCGCCGGAAGGATATGGAAACGTCTCGAGCTGGTAATATTTCGGCTTGGGCGAGTCGTCGCGGGCGGCGAAAATTTTTTCCGCAATCCATTTTTTCTGCCACTTCGCCTCGATCTCCCTGGGATTATACTCGCTTGCCATATTCCCCTATTGTATGCCAAAAATGGCCTTTTTACCAGATGAACGGAATGAGCGCTTTCGTGCGTTTCCGGTATCCCGGATATTGCCCCGGGAAAAGCTGCATCATGTAACCCTCCTCTTTTTTGATCCGCAAAATGAAAACAGCAGCGAAGATAATGAAGGCGGCAAACCACCCCGGACCGCCGACGAGCGCCGAACCGAAAAGCGCCGCGATCATGCCGGTGTAGATCGGATGGCGCACGAAACGGTACGGTCCCGACGTCACCAGCTCGTGGTCCTCCTTCATCTGCGGCGAACCGCTCCAATTGCGGCCCAGGTGCCGCCGCGCCCAGATCGCGAACGCGATGCCCGTGGCGCAAAGAATGACGCCGATCGCTTTCACGGTCGCGTTCGCGAAGATCGGCAAACTAGAGGCGCTCGCCCAGAAGCCCGGGAAAAATCCCGTGTTAAGGACCCAGACGATGGCGACGATGATCAGGATGCGGAGCAGAAGAGCGCCGCCCCATGAGCGGCTTTTCGTCACGTCCTTTTTAACCCCGACCGCCGAAACGGCCCAGTACGCAATGAAAAACAACCAGAAAAAAATGACGATTGATTCGGCGCTTGGCATCACGGAATATTATACACCCGCCGGGCGTTTTCCCAGATCTGCGCCTTCATGGCGTCCGGCGAAAGGCCCTTGAGCCCGGCCAGTTTTCTGACAACCTCCACGACGTACGTCGGCTCATTGCGCTTGCCGCGATATGCCGCCGGCGCCACGTACGGCGCATCGGTCTCGGAAAGCATGCGATCGGCCGGGATGAGCTTTACGACCTCGTCGTAGCTGCCGGCGGCCTGCCCTTTCCGGGGCGGGAACGTGATCGCGCCGCCGAACGTGAACGAAAATCCCAGGTTCAGGAGCTCCCGGGCGTCATCCGTCGTTCCGGTGAAAAAATGCACGATCCCGGGCGCGGCGTCAAGTTTTGTTTTATTTTCTTTTAACATAGCAATGAGATCGGCGAAGGCGTCGCGGCAATGGATCATTAAAGGTTTCTTAACCTCTTCCGCCAGCGCTATTTGCGCCAGGAACGCGTCCTTCTGCTTCCGGACCTGCGCCTCGCGCGGCTCGTCATCGCTAAAATGGAAGTAGTCCAGGCCGCATTCGCCGATCGCGACCGTCTTCGGACGGAGCGCCAACGCGCGGTAATACTCCGCGTCGAAAATCTCGCCGCGCGAGGTGAACGCCCTCGCCGCTTCGCCGCCGCCGAGCTCGTCCGCATCGTGGAACGACTTCGCCGTGTGAACCGGGTGGAGGCCGATCGCGGCGAAAACACCTTGGTTCCCCGCCGCGGCTTCCCGCTCCGCCAGTTCCACCGCCACCCGCGAAGTGTCGCGCTGGGTGCCCGCGTTCACCATCCAGACGCCCGCCTCCCGCGCCCGAGCCAAAACCGCATCCCGGTCGGCGTCAAACGCCCCGAACTGGGCATGGGTATGGGCATCGAAAAAATGGACCTCGTCTTGTGCCATGGATAAAGGTATTCTATCATAAAGCCATGCCGCATATTCACGAGAAGATAGATTTCACCGTGGGAGTTTTTATCGTCCACGAAGGGAAGGTACTCCTCAGAAAACATGATAAATACAGGATTTGGATGGGAGTCGGCGGACATATCGAGCTCGACGAAAACCCAATACAGGCCGCAGTCAGAGAGGCAAAGGAGGAAGTAGGGCTGGATATAACTATTATCGGCCGGAAAACCAACATTGACTGGGCTGCCGATGGATATACCGAGATCCTAACCCCCCGATTCTTTTACCAACATCCGATCAGCAGCACTCACCAACATTTGAACTTCATATATTTCGCTGCTTCCAACCGTGAAAATTTCTCGCAGGGAAATGAGGAGGTGAGCGAAGAAATTCGCTGGTTTACCAAAGACGATCTTCAAAATCCCGCATTCAACATACCAAAAACGATGAAATATTTCGCAGAAAAAGCGCTTGAAACCGTAAAATGAAACTCGTCATCGGCCTCGCGGGGCTGCCGCTCGCGGGAAAGGAAACGGTCGGGAACAAGCTCGAGGCGCTCTTCAGGGCGGACGGCGTTTCCGTGAGCCGGCACCGGTTCTCGGACGTCCTGCGCGATACGCTCGACCTCTGGGGCATGCCGCATGGGCGCGGCAACGAGCAGATCCTCGCGCAGATCATGCAGCGGCCGGGCGCGTTCCCGGAAGGCGTTCTTTCGCGCGCGGTGAAGTTCCGCCTCTCGAAGGACGCGGCGGACGTCGGCATCCTCGACGGCGTACGCTGGGACGTGGACGAGAAAATGATCCGCGAGTTCCCCGCGGAAGGAATCAGGAGCGCCATCATCTATGTCGCCGCGAGCGACGATACGCGCTATGCCCGGCTCCTCGCCCGCAACCGCTCCGGCGAGGCCGCGACCACGCGCGAACAGTTCGCCGTGCTGAACCAGCAGCCGAACGAAAAGTTCATCCCCGAGATCGGCTCCCGCGCCGACCTCACGCTCGCGAACGACTACGGTGCCATCGCGGATTTCGAAAAGGACATCGAGGCAGCGTATCGGGACAAGGTCAAACCGTATCTGGCGTGACGGGCGTTTTCGATATGCGGTTCAATCCCGATCGAACATCGCGATCTCCAGAGGGTCGTATCCCGCGACCATGAACGAAGTGCTTGCGCGGCTGAATCCCAGCGCCTGAAGGTCGGCGAGCGCGGCTTTCTGGGCGGTGCCGCCCTGATATCCGAACGCGACGGTTGATGCATTTTTGGTCGCGGCGGCGATTTCCTGCGCCAGCGCGCCGCTCTGCGCGGGACCAAGCTGATAGCTCATCGAACCCCAGTTATAGTTGTACCGCAGAACCATCTGGAGATCGTCCAGGCCGG
>DATKMM010000007.1:0-6284 GCA_035541855.1 Minisyncoccota bacterium
ACTTCTTCCATTTTTTTCCGGAACCGCAGGGGCAGGGGTCGTTGCGGCCGATCTTTTCACCGCCGGGATTTTGCGCCGCGGCATCCGGTATTCTCGGCGCGGAAATGCCTGCGGCGGCCGCGCCCGGCGCCGCACCCTGGCCAGCTCCCGTTTTGAAAATATTCCCGAACACCCAGGCGTTGAAATTCCCCCAGAACGCTTTGAAAAGGCGGCTCGCTTCCTGGCGGTATTCGACGAGCGGGTCGCGCTGGCCGTACGCGCGGAGGCCGACCGCCTCCTGCAGGGCATCGAGATCTTCAAGGTTCGTCATCCAGAGCATATCGAGGATGCCGAGCAGCTGGTTGCGCGCCAGCGGATTCTCGGCGATCTCGGCGGCCCGCGCCGTAAGGGTGTCAGGTACCGTTTCCGCAGCCGGATCATCCGTTTCCCGGATGATCGCGGCTTCTTTAAAGATCTTTAATATCTCCTCTTTGCGAACGTCGAAATCCGCGGCGAGCGCGGCGTTGAAATGGGCAAGCGCGGCGTCCGCGATAGTGCGGGCGATGTCCTCTTTGTCCAGCATGCCCATGAACTCCTGGCGGCGGCGGTAGATCGCGGCGCGCTGTTTGTTGAGCACGTCATCGTACTCAAGCAGATGTTTGCGGAGGTCGAAGTTCGAACCCTCCACCTTCGCCTGCGCCTCGGCGACGGCTTTCGATACGAACCCGAACTCGACCGGCTGGTCATCCGGCAGGTCGAACCGTTCCATCAGCCCTTTCAGCCGGTCGCCGCCGAAAATGCGGAGAAGGTCATCCTCCACGGACAGGAAAAACCGCGACGAACCCGGGTCGCCCTGGCGGCCGGCGCGGCCGCGAAGCTGGTTGTCGATGCGCCGCGCTTCATGGCGTTCGGTACCGATGACATGCAGGCCGCCAAGCTCGCGCACGCGGGCCGCTTCGGCGGCGGTCGGCGGATTGCCGCCGAGCAAAATATCCACGCCGCGCCCGGCGACGTTCGTCGCGACCGTAACCGCGCCCGGCCGCCCGGCCTGCGCAATGATCGCGCCCTCGCGTTCGTTGTTCTTCGCGTTCAGCACCTCGTGCCTGATACCCGCCTGCGAGAGCGCCGCGGAAAATATCTCGTTTTTGGATATCGAGGTCGTGCCAAGCAGGACCGGCTGGCCCTGCCGGCTCCGTTCGGCAACCTCGCGCACCACGGCATCCACTTTCGCCTTGAAACTTTTATAAATAAGGTCGTTCAGGTCCTTGCGCGCGAGCCCCTTGTTCGGCGGAATGCTCACGACCTCGAGGCCGTACACTTTATGGAACTCCTCCGCCGAGGTCTGCGCGGTGCCGGTCATGCCGGAGATCTTCCCGTACATGCGGAAATAGTTCTGCACCGAAACCTTGCCGTACGTGCGCGATTCCTCCTTCACCGTGACGCCTTCCTTCGCCTCGATCGCCTGGTGAAGGCCCGCCTGGTAGCGCCGTCCCATGAGCAGGTGCCCCGTGAACTCGTCCACGATGACCACCTCGCCGTTCTTCACGACGTAGTCGCGGTCGCGGAAAAAGAGCGCCTGCGCCTTCACGCTCTCCTCGAGATAGTGGACAAGGCGGATATTTTCCGGCGCGTAGATGTTCTGCACGCCGAGCATCTTCTCCACCTTCTCCACGCCCGCATCGTTGATCGAGACCGCTTTGCGCTTCTCGTCCACTTCATAGTCCTCGTCCTTCTTCAGGTTCGCCGCGATCCGCGCGAACGCTTTGTAAAAATCGCTCGATTGCGCATCCGGCGCGGCGATGATGAGCGGCGTGCGCGCCTCGTCTATTAAAATACTGTCCACCTCGTCGATGATCGCGAAATGATGCTTGCGCTGGACCTGGTCCTCCACGCGATACGCCAGGTTGTCGCGCAGGTAGTCGAAACCGAACTCGTGGTTCGTGCCGTAGGTGACGTCCGCGAGATACGCTTCGCGGCGCGAGACCGGACGCAGGAAATCCTGCTGGACCAAAAAGCTCCCGGTCGCATCCACGGCCTGGTCGGCCAGCTTCTCCGCGTCTTCCGGAACCTTCCACTCCGGGTCATATGCGAACGCCGCGCCCGGGACGATACACGCGACCGAAAGTCCGAGCGCGCGGTAGACGCGCCCCATCCACACCGCATCGCGGCGCGCGAGATACTCGTTGACGGTCACGACATGCGCGCCCTTGCCGGTCAGCGCGTTCAGGTAGGTCGGCGCGACGGCGGCGAGCGTCTTGCCTTCGCCCGTCATCATTTCGGCAACCGCCCCCCGGTGCAGGACCATCCCGCCCATGAGCTGGACGTCGAACGGCCGCTGGCCGAGCGTGCGCCGCGACGCCTCGCGCGCGAGCGCGAACGCCCGCGGCAGGGCATCGTCGAGCGCCGCCTTGGCATCCCCGCCGTCCCGGCCGGCTTCGGCAATGCGCTCCCGCAGCTTCAGGCTCTCCGCCGCGAGCGCCTCGTCGCCCAGCTTCGAGATCTCGTCCTCGAGCGCGTTAATCTCCCGCACGCGCTCCCCGAGCGCGCCGAGCGGATCGCCGGCAAAAAGATTTTTGACCGCGTCGAACATCCACCGGATTATACGCTTTTTTCAGACGATTTGCACCTCTTCTTCCAGGTCCACGTCGAATTTCCTTTTCACCTCCGCCTTCGCGAGCGCCATGAGCGCCTTCACGTCCTCCGACGATGCGCCAAGCACGTTCACGATGAAGTTCGGATGCTTCGCGGAGATCATCGCCCCGCCATAGCTCACGCCGCGCAGGCCGCTCTCGGAGATCAGCTTCGCCGCGGAGACCACCGGGAACGGGTCGGTCTTCACGGAAAATCGCGACCCGTCGAGCCGGACGCTCCCTTTCGCCAATCCTTCTTCGTATTTTTCGCTCCCCTCGCGGCACACTGTGGCGAGCGGCACGTTCTTGAACATGCTCCCGATGTTCGGATATTCCAGCGGATGGTTCTTCGCGCGATGTTCTATCTTCTCCCGGACCGCCTGCGCGATCGCCTGCCGGTCCCCTTTCATAAACGAGAGCTTCGCGGATAAAATGATCTCCCCGGCGCCGCCATGCTTGAACACGCTGTCGCGGTAGCCGAACGCGCACTCCGGCGCGGCGCGGTCGACCGTCTGCATGGTTTCGGGGTCGAAACTGCGCACCGAAGCGACGATGTCCTTCGTTTCGCCGCCAAAGCAGCCGGCATTGCCCCGGATGGCGCCGCCAAGCGTGCCCGGAAGTCCGCCGGCCCACTCAAACCCGGAAAGAGAATGGGCTATGAGATAAGCGTGCAGGTCGTCGATCGAAACGCCGGAGCCCGCTTCGACCGCCGTGCCGCTCGCCTCGATCGAAGCAAGCGCCGGCCGGATGACGAGCCCGTCGAACCCCGCGTCGCTCAACAGCAAATTGGTCCCGCCGCCCAGGATGAACATGGGCAGCCGCCTCGCCTTCGCCTCGGCGACAGCCCACGCGACCTCTTGCCCGTTTTTCGGTTCAAAAAAAAAGCGCGCGGCGCCGCCGATCTGGTAATGGCTGAACTTTGCAAGCGATATGTTCTCCTGGAACTTCGGCATGGTTAGCGTCAGTGATCTTCAACCGACAAAAAGGCCGCTCCGCTCAAACCTCAAATCCGCACAGGCATCGCGAAAGATTAAAGATCTGGGCGGAGCGGCTATGGTGACCTCCGATTCTTTTTGTTGTTGAACGAGTGCTCTCTAGCCACTCCGCCTTCAGTATAGCATAGTTCGCTGCGGGAATACCCTGCTTTGGTGGCAGTTAGGGATTTGCTGCCACCAAAGCAGGGTATTCCCGCAGCGAACTAAAAACCCCGTTTCCGGGGCCTTTAGCCAAAAAGAATCGTGTGGGACATAGCTTGTTCGATATCATCGGCAAGCTATGCTCGCACCCATTCACTGGCATTATAGCACGGCGGTTATTTTCCCGCAAGTGCCGTGGTGATCGCCGTCTGGAACTGGGAGTACGGCTGGGCGCCGAGGATCTGCGTGCCGTTCACGAAGAAGGTCGGCGTCGAGTTCACGCCGAAGTTCGTCGCGTCGGTCTTCTCCTGCGACACGATGCCCGCGTCGCTGTCGCCGTTCACGCACGCCGTGAACTTCGTCATGTCGAGGCCAACCTGCTGGCCCAATTTCAAAAGTTCGGCGGCCGAGTAGAAGTTGTCGTCCTCGCTGCCTCCTTTATTGAAATCGACGTATTTCGCCGTGTAGAGCGCGTCGTGGTACGGCCACATTTTACCCTGGTCGTTCGCGCATTGCGCCGCGTTCGCCGCCGCGAGGGACTCCGAACCGAGGAAGGCGAAATCGCGGAAGACCATCTTCACCTTGCCGGTGTTCACATAGTTCGAAACGATCTGCGATTCGGTCTGCGAAAAAAACTGCGCGCAGAATGGGCACTGGTAATCGCCGTATTCGACGATCGTGACCGGCGCGTTGGCATCGCCCAGGACGGCGTCCCGCGAAGTGAGCGCCATGACGTTCGTGTTGGCCGTCCCGGCGGCGGCCGGCGGTTGCGCTTGCTGGGCCGTCCCGGCGGCACCGCCCGCACCGGCATCCGCAGGATTCGCCGCAGCCGAACCGCCCTTGTAGAGCGCGGAAAAGACCACCGCGCCGCCGATGAGAACCGCGGCGACCAAGATGCTGACCGGCAGAACCCACTCCCGTTTCGCCTGGCGGTTGGCCTCTTTCCCGGCGACCATGGCCTCTTCCCGCGCTTCCGCCTCCCCGCCCTCATGATGATTATGATGTTCCATGGGATTCATTATAGGACGCCGGCAGCATCAATGCAAAATCCTTCGGGAAGAACCGCTCGCAGATCTTGTATACGCCGTAGATGATGAACGGCGCCGCAAACACGTCGATCGAATAATGCACGTGCGCCAGGAGCACGCTCGCGCCGAAGAGGACCGACAAAGCGAGGAAGAACGGCCGCCAGAAAGCGTCATCCCAGAAAATGAGGGCCATGAGGATCGGGAAGGCCGTGTGGCCGGAGTAGAAAAAATTCCCCTGGAACGTGAACAGGTTATAGAATCCCCAGCCAAGATTCTGCGGCCCGGGCGGAGCCAGGCGCGGATACGCGCCGACATGGGTCAGACTGAAAAAGAACGCGCGGGAGATGATGTAAAGCGCGATCGCTTTCGTGCCGAAAATAAGATAGCGCGGCCTCGTGACAAGCAGCCACCAGGCGACCACCCACAGCGCGATCGCGCCGCCGACAATGATGAAATCCAGGTTGACGACCGGAAGGTTGTCGAGCAGGATGTCGTGCACCGAATTCGCGCCGATCGAAACCCGCGCGGAATATTGCCCGGCGAATATCTGGACGATGATCGCCACCGCGAGCAGCGCCATGCCCTCATACAGGGAGCGTTTGCGCTCCCGCGTCCAGAAGCCGCGGTGCGCCCGGAAAGGATTATGCATCATTCCATTGTAGCAAAGATGATGCAGGAGAGTGTCCGAGAAGGCCCGCCATGGAGGCTCCCGGCTGATGTGATAGAATGGAATGACGCATGATACCGACCACCTTCCAGGCCATCACGCAATGGATCCTGCAGCAGGGATACACCGTGATGTTCATCCTGATGCTCATCGAAGGCCCGGTGGTCACGGCCGCCGGCGCTTTCGCCGCCGCGCTCAGCTATTTCCATCTCTGGATCGTGTTCCTCCTTTCAATCCTCGGCAATCTCATTCCTGATGTCATCTATTACGCGATGGGCTACTGGGGACGCCAAAGCTTCATCGACCGGTACGGCCACTACTTCGGCCTGACCAAGCAGCGCGTCGCCGCCGCCGAACGGCTCGCGAACAAGCACACCGCCAAATCGCTCGTCGCGATCAAAATGATCCCCTTCCTCGCGACGCCGGGACTCATCGTCGTCGGCGCTTCGAAAATGGACATCCGCAAATACATCTGGTGGAGCCTCGTGATCACCGTACCCAGTTCGCTCATCTATCTCCTCATCGGCTACTATTTCGGCGCCGCGTACAATACGATCGACCACTACCTCCACCTGGGCTACTACCTCATCGGCGCGGCCGTCGCCGCCCTCATTTTCGTCATCTATCTCCAGCGGAAGTTCGCGGAGGATTTCGCCCGGAAGTTTGGAGGGGAATAGTAGAACAAGCAGAGGGATGGTGTTTTGAGGGCGCTAAACTTGAAGAGTGCCCGAAATCCACCCCATTTTTTGTTAGCCGAGAGTACGCCCCTTGGTACGCCGCCATGGTACCCATGAAATGGCGGGGCGGGTGGTAGAATATCGTTTCGCCCGCGCGCGGCTCGTCC
>DATKMM010000008.1:0-4397 GCA_035541855.1 Minisyncoccota bacterium
GCCGGGGTACGAGATCCTGTTCTTCTGGGTCGCGCGGATGATCTTGATGAGCGGCGCCCTCGTGGGCGATGTCCCCTTCCGCACGGTCTACATCCACGGCATCGTGCGCGACGCGAAGGGCGAGAAGTTCAGCAAATCGAAGGGGAACGGCATCGATCCGCTCGTGCTCGCCGACCAGTACGGCGCGGACGCGGTGCGCATGGGCCTCATCGTGGGCGCCGCGCCGGGCAACGACGTGAAGTTCGACGAACAGCGCGTGAAGGGCTACCGGAATTTCGCGACCAAACTGTGGAACATCGCGCGGTTCATCGAGATGAGCCGCGAAGCCGGGGCGCCGCGGGGCGCCGATGACGCCGCCCATACCCGCGCGGAACACGGGTATCTGAAGGAGTTCGCCGTTTTGAAAACCGAGGTCACGGCGCACTTCGAGGCGTACGAATTCCACCTGGCCGCCGAAAAGGCCTACCACTACGTCTGGCACACGCTCGCCGACAAGATCATCGAAGCCGAAAAGCAAAAGCTCCGCGACGGCTCGGCCGAAGAAAAAGCGACCTCCTACGCCCTGCTCGAATATCTCCTTCTCGAATCGCTCAAGCTGCTCCATCCTTTTATGCCGTTCATCACCGAGGAGATCTACCGGATGTTCCGCCCCGGCAAAATACTGATGGTGGAGGCGTGGTAAAGAAAGCCCGCCTACTTCGAGGCGGGCCTGCCGATCCTGTTCCAGGCGGCGCGGAAAAGACGCGAAAGGGCGGGCAATCGCCCAACCGCCACGCAAACCGCGGCGAAAAGCCAGCCGGCAACGCGCGGCCCATCGCAATCGTCATATACCGTCAGTCTCATTCGTCAGCCCTCCTTCGGGCGCTCCGAACAGGTACTACCCGTAGCATACCAAATTCCCTAATCCTCGTCGTCCGGATGGGACGAGGCGTGCCGCCGGGCGCGGCGCAAAAGTTCCGTCTGCACCAGTTTCGCTTTCTTCCTGCCAATCGCCGGCAGGACGATCTGGTTGCGCCGCGTGTCGCGGTCCGAACCCGTCATCAGGATGATGATCTTGCTCACCCCGATCATGCGGTCGATCACCGACCGCTCGATGTTCACGTTCTGGATGTGGTGGTACAGCGTCGCGATCTCGTTCCGCACCACATAGCCGTACGTCATGATGAACGCCTCCTCGGTGAAGAGATAGGTATAATAGCGGTATTCGAGGTAGGTCTCCATGAACACGAACACGAAGTACGCGATGCTCACCGCCAGGAGGACCCGCTCCGCATAAGCGCCCCAATCCGCATCGACCGCCGGTATCCATTGCTGCGCATACCACGCAGCGAGCGTGAGCGCGAAAAGGAACAGCGCGAATTTGATCCGGCGCGCCAGGAACACCAGGAATGCCCGGTGGCCAAGCGAGTGCTTCTTGTCGTTCTCGATCCTGGGCGGCGCCGTAATGACCGTCTGCATATCTTTATTATAGTATAATCAAAGGAACATGACCCACTCCCTGCGCCTCTCGCTCCTTTTCCTCCGCATCGCGCTCGGGTTGAGCTTCTGCTATCTCGGCTGGGCGGCGCTTTTCGACCGCACGCTCGGCGCGGCGCTCCGGGCCGTCTCGCTCGGCGGCCTGTCCGCCTGGCTCGCCCAGCCCGCCCCTTTCGCCGCCGTCCCGTCGGCCGCATTCGCCTGGATCCTGCTCGTCGCCGGCGCCTGCCTTGTGATCGGCCTCTTTACCCGCATCGCCTCGATCGTCGCCATGGCGCTCATCCTCGCGAGCGTCCTGCCCGGCATCAATATCGCCAGCTTCAATCCGGCCCAGCTCGTCAACGAGGAAGTGGTCGCCTTCTTCGCCCTGCTCGTCCTCGTCTTCGGCAAAGCCGGACAGTACGCCGGCCTGGACGCCTTCCTGCACTTCGGCACGCGGCATAAGAAGTAGCCGGGGCGGATGTCCGTGGTTGCCGCGATCAAAGATTTCGGCTAAAATCGGGGAGCAAGCCCAGGTGGCGGAATGGCAGACGCAACGGACTCAAAATCCGTCGATCGCAAGGTCATGAGGGTTCGACTCCCTCCCTGGGCACAAGAGTAGAGACTAAATCACTTTCAGAAAAATTCAGCCGCGCTTCGCGGAGCGAAGCGTAAGGTGGGGTGGGGGTAAATTCGATACGACGATTTTTGAGAACTGCGTTCGAGCCGAAGATTTTTTGGGCGGACGATTTTTGGTGGGGTAAGGAAGATGAAACGCTAGTTTCACTAAGCAAAGATGCGTCTTTTATCCAACCGCGTAGCGGTTCGAGCCAAGTGAGATGCCCTCTGCCCAGTCCGGTGAGTTTCCCTTCCAGTGACTTCCGGCGGGAGAGGAGGTCTTCCTTCTCCGCGAGATAGGTCTCGCGCTCTATGTCCTCGTCCAAATAGAGCCGATGGAGTCGCTGGAGTTTTTGGGATACGGACTTTATCTCCTCGTGGACGGCTTGGCTCGCCGCGATTGAGGATTGCATGGCGTTCGCTTCGTCGGCATCAGCCATCCTTGATAGCTCTACCGCCCAATCCGAAGGCGCGGCGAAATCTTTGAGGATATCCGAAAGTTGAACCGCTAAAACTTCCTCTCTGATATAGGGCTGGGAACAGGTCGTGCCTTTCTTACTGCAACGATAATAGGTGTGGCCTTTCTGCACTTCTGCCGTAATCATGCGCCCGCACTCGCCACACCGGAATAAACCGCACAACGGCTTTGGTTCTTTAGTTCTTACCTGCGGCTTGCTTCGCTCCTTCAAGACGGCCTGCACTTTATCGAACAGTTGCTTGGAAATGATAGGCGTGTGCTTTCCTTCAAAGATTTCTCCGGCATAGCGGAACAGGCCACAATAAAACGGGTTGGATAGGAATGCCGTAATCTGGTCGCGCTTCCACAATCTCCCGCCCTCGCTCATCCATCGGTTGCTCGCTTTGGTACGGATACCCTTATCGAAAAGGAACTTTGAAATGTCTTCGAGGCGGGATTGGTTGCGGGAATACAGCTCAAACGCTTCGCGGACGATAACCGATTCTTTCCTGTCTACGACAATCTGCTTCGTGCGCGGGTCGTTCTGATAGCCCAACGGGGCGACGCTCGGATATTCTCCCCGCTTCGCTTTCTCGTGAAGGCCACGTTTCGTATTCGCACTCAAGTCGAGGATGTATTGGTTCGCCATCCCGAACTCCATATTCATAAGTAAGGTATTATCGCTCGGCTGGTAATCGCGGTCGTTCGTCCGTATGTGTTCGATGATGCCCTCTTGGAGCATCCAACTTATCTGCGCCGCGTCCACCGGATTGCGGGCAAGGCGGTCGAGCTTCCAGCATAAAATTCCTTGCGCTTCGCCCTCACTAATGCGTTTAACCATCTCGCCGAAGACGGGGCGACCCGGACGCTTCGCCGATTGTTTCTCCACGAATACTTCGGAGATATGAAGTCTCTCTTGCCTAGCCAAAGCACGCAAGACGGCAAGCTGGTCTTCTATTGAGCGTACCTGCTTATCTTCAACATCGGTACTTTTGCGGGCGTAGAGGAAATATGAGGTCATAGGGGTAGTATACTACTCTATACCATTGTACCGCAATATACCAGAGCTTACACTGTATAAGTGATGAAGGACGAAGCTATCTGGTTCGGAAAAAACCTCAAACGCATCAGGACAAAGAAAGGTCTGTCGCAAGGGGCTATCGCCCGCTCGTTAGGTGTAGGCCGGAGCTTTATCACCAATATAGAGAATGGGAAAACAAATCTGACACTGGCGACGATAGTAAGGATAGCGAAAGCTCTCGGCATATCGCCGGATAAACTATTAAAATAGAAAATGATGAAGAAACAATTATTTATCCGAGGAGATTTGAATGATTTTTATGATGGGAAATTCCCACTTAGAAATCAAAAATGGATAGACGCCATTAAAGCTGAATATGGAGGAATATCCGACGGTCAAAAAATATGGCTTTTTGAAGTCACGGAACGCAACGGCAAATATGACCCAACAATCTTTCCGGGTGTGATAAGAATTACCAACGGCGAATTTGAAATCCATGCAAACGAATCAGATATGATGTATTTATCAGAATCAGAACAATTTAAGGGATACAGCATGGAAGATATTGTCGGCACAGAATATTTTAATTCCATGAAAAAACATCGCCCCGAGAAGTTTTAACTACTTCTTTACCCCACCAAAAATCGTCTGCACAAAAAATCTTCGGCTCGAACGCAGTTCTCAAAAATCGTCGTATCGAATTTACCCCCACCCCACCATACGCTTCGCTCCGCGAAGCGCGGCTGAATTTTTCTGAAAGTGATTTAGTCTCTACTCTTGTGGCTCTGTACCAGTCCGCTCGACTGTATTTTGAGAGCCTAACATAGCCACTTTACCCCTACATTC
>DATKMM010000009.1:0-2856 GCA_035541855.1 Minisyncoccota bacterium
GGAAGCGGATTCGTCTTTCCCCTCTTTGGCGGCGACAACCGGAACCTGTTCCTCGTAGCCCTCCATCATCGGCTCGCCGTTCGCCGTGGTTTCGGAATCGGCGGCGGATTCGGGCGCTTCGTCGGACGAAGCGGCGACGGAGCCGCCTTCTTCGACGATGGTGATTTTCCAACCGGTGAGCTTGGCCGCGAGGCGGACGTTCTGGCCGCCCTTGCCGATCGCGAGCGACAGCTGGTCGGGCTTCACGTGCACGGTCGCAAGATGGTCGTTCTCGTTCAGCTCCACATCCGTGACTTTTGCCGGCGAAAGCGAGGCCTTGATATAGGTCGCGGCATCCTCGTCCCACAACACCACATCCACCTTTTCGCCGCCGAGTTCGCGGATGATGGTCTGGATGCGCGTGCCGCGCTGACCGATACAGGAACCGATGGGATCCACGGCTTCGTCATTCGACGAAACGGCAACCTTGGTGCGGCTCCCCGCTTCGCGGGCGATATTCTTGATTTCGACCGTGCCATTCAAAATTTCCGGGATTTCCTGCGCGAAGAGCGCGGTCACGAGCATCGGACTTGTGCGCGACAGGCGGATCTCCGGACCGCGCGAGGTCATTTCCACCTGGCGCAGTACGGCCTTGAGGCGCGTGCCGGGGAAATAGCGTTCCCCTTCGATCTGGTCTTCCGGAAGCAAGATGCCGGTGGCGCGACCAAGATCGATCAACACCAAGCGTCCTTCGCGACGCTGAATGGTGACGTTCATCAGTTCGCCTTCGCGGCCCTTGAAGTCGCTGAAGATCACGCCGCGTTCGGCTTCGCGGATTTTCTGCAGGATCACCTGCTTGGCGGTTTGCGCGGCCATGCGGCCGAAGGCGGCAGGCACGCCGAGCTCTACGCGGATCTCCTCCCCGATCTGCGCGTCCGGCTTGATGTCGCGCGCATCGGAAACCATGATCATGGTTTTCGGATTGAACTTGAATTCTTCCTCAAGCGCGGCCGGCACCTCCCCTTCCACGGGGCGAGGCTCGCCTTTCACGAACGGCTTGTCCTTTTTCGGCGCCGTGGCGGCTTCGAAGCGGGCAAAATAATCCTCGTCGAGCTCCATGTCTTCCACCACGTTCTTCACGTCGAACACGCGGATGCCGCCGGTCATGCCGTCGTACTTTTCCGGGTCGAATTCGACCTTGATGTTCTGGTTCTTGTTGCCGAAATCCTTGCGGAAGGCGGCC
Organism: Minisyncoccota bacterium; assembly: GCA_035541855.1. Taxonomy (GTDB): domain Bacteria; phylum Patescibacteriota; class Minisyncoccia; order UBA6257; family 2-01-FULL-56-20; genus JAJXYP01. The sequence goes on from DATKMM010000009.1 coordinate 1,223, forward strand.
GCTAACGCCTGCTCGACGGTTTCGAGTACGGCGCCGTACGGAATATTCTTTTCTTCCGCGATCTGTTTCATCGCCTGGGAGATGGGAGAGGCCATAGAGGGTGGTTAGGTAAAAGAAAGACCCGATCGTCCGGATCGAGTCAATGTCAAGAGGATACAGGTCTTCGATGGAAGCGTCAACCGACGCGTGATATCATGGGCTAACGCTTGACATTTGGCCCTGTTTCGGCTATGTTCAGCCTCTCCTGCATTCAGGAGCGTGCTCCTTTTCTTCTTAGATTCACCTCCCCACCCATCATCCATTTCCGTCCATCCGGAGGCATCGTGAAACAGACCAAGAAGCCGGTCGACATCCCCAAGGCCGTCGAGGCCGCGGCCATGCAGATCCACCGCTACGTCGGCGGCCGGAGCGCGAGCTCCCGCGTGCCGATCGTCGTGATCGGCGGCGCGGGTCCGAACGGCCCCGTGGCGCTCCTCGGCAAGCGGCTGAACGGCATGCTCCACATGCCGGACATCCGCAACATCCAGACGCCCGACGAGTTGGCCGACCATCTCGCGGACAGCCGCGGCTCGTATCTGGCGCCGATGATCATCCACTGCGGCGAGCAGATCCATCCGTCGACGCAGAAGGAGCTCGAGACGCTCTACGCGCGTCATCGGAACGCAACGCCCCAGCTGCTGATCGTGGCGGTCGGCGTGTCGCCCGAGGAGCTGGTCCGGCACCGCAGCTGGCGCCCGAGCTTCGGTCAGCTGTTCGCGGCGCGCATCATCGACTTCGAGCGTTCGCTCGCGGGCGAGCGGCGGCGCAGCCTCGATCTGTTCCGCGGCCACCTTCAGCGCAAGGCGCAGATGGAGCGGCTGCAGGTCGAGATCGACCACGAAGCGATGGTCTACCTCGACGAGATCGTGAAAGTCACGAGCTACGTCGGGAACGACTCGATGACGAACATCGCGGAGAAGGCCTACGAACAGGCGCGGCTCACGCCTTCCCCCAATCTGCGGGTCACGCGCGAGCACGTGCTCGCCGCGTTGCCGCCACACCTGATGAGGGTGCTCACGCCGCCCGCCGGCCTGCTGGTGAACTAGCTCTCGCCTCCCCCACTTCGGTGCGGGAGGCTTTTTCTTTCTATACAAAGGATAAATTCCGTGATCTTTTACATTATTCCCGCTGGTCAAACACCCTTGACATTCGGGCACTTTTTTGCTAAGCCAGTTTTCACTAGGAGTACCGAGTGGTATTCTCACGGCAGGACCTTTCACATGGTGTGGACGGGTTCGATCAAAACTCCTCAGGAGGAGGTGTGCCATGACGACGATCCGGATGTTCCTGACGCCGGGCGGCTTCGCGGCCGCCCTCACCTGCCTGGTGCTGACCGCTTGCGGCCAGCCGGGTTCCTCGGACAGCGGCATGATGCCGATGCCCGACGCCTACATGGGCGACGGCGGCATGCCCGACATGCCCGACGCCTACACGATGCCCGACAACGACTCCGGCATGCCGGACGTCGATGCCGGCATGGACGCGGATGGCGGCGGAAGCTGCACCACGGGCTGCACCTCGCAGCCGGATCTCCCGCCGGGGATGACGTACGTCGACTCGGCGATGATCCCGGGATGCATGACCACGCTCGATGG
>DATKMM010000010.1:0-5044 GCA_035541855.1 Minisyncoccota bacterium
TCTACGCGCTGGTCGTGGCGCTTATCATCAAGTTCGTCGCCTAGCCGTTTCCGGCCTTCCGCCGCATGTCCCAACTTTTTTCACAGCTTGGCATCGATTGGCACCTGCTGCTTTCGCAGGCGGTCAATTTTTTCCTGCTGCTCGTCATTCTCCGCTTCACGGTCTACCGGCCGTTGCTGAAGCTGCTGCATGACCGGCGGGAAAAGATCGAGCAGGGGCTCGTGAAGGCGGATGAGGCGGACCGGCGCCTGCTTGAAGCGGAGGAGATCAGCAAAGACAAGATAAAAGCCGCCGAAGCGGAAGTTATGGCCATCCTGCGGAAGACCGAACAGGAAGCGAAGGCGCTCGAGGCGAAGATGCTCGGCGAGGCGAAAACGAAAGAGGCCGACGCCCTGAAGAATGCGCAGGCGCTCCTGCGGGCGCAGGAAGAGGCGTCGCGGCGCATGGCGGAAAAGGAAGCGGCGGACCTGGTGCGGCGGGCGATCATGCGGACGGTCGAGCTGGCGCCCGAAGCGATCGACGGCGCTTTGGTCGCGAGGGCGGTCGAGGAAGCGAAAAAGCCAGCATGAAATACTCCGTCCACGATTACGCCAAGGCGCTCGATGAGGCGCTCGCGAACCCGAAGGTAGACCACGCGGCGGCGGCGAAGCGGTTCCTCGCGCTGGCAAGCCGGAACGGGGACGAGGTCCGCCTGAAGAAGATCCTCGACGAAGCGGCGCGCCTCTCGCGGGGGAGGAACGGCCTGCGGGAAGTGCTGGTCGAGTCAGCGCGGCCGCTCACGAAGGCCCAGCAGGCAATGCTTGCGAAATTCCTGAAGCCGGGCGACGTGGTAAAATACGAGATCGATCCGGACCTGATCGCGGGGGTCAAATTGATCGTGAACGACGAACGCGAGCTCGACGGGTCGCTGCAAAGAAAACTGGATATTATGTTTGGCGGTTAAATTTTATGAGCTACGAAGTTATAGAAAAATTAAAAAAGGAGATCGAAGGATTCAAGGAGCAGCCGGAGTGGGCCGAGGTTGGCCGGGTCATCGAGGTCGGCGACGGCATCGTGAAGATCCTCGGGCTCCGGAACGCCGTGAGCCAGGAGATCCTGACGGTGGAGACCGCGCACGGCGGCTGCGCCGCGCTCGCGCTGAACCTTGAGGAGGAATCGGTGGGCGCGCTCGTGCTCGGCGATTATCTGGCCATCGAGGTCGGGAACACCGTGAAGCGCACCGGCGAGATCCTTTCCGTCCCGGTGGGGGACGAGCTCATCGGACGGGTCGTCGATCCGCTCGGCGCGCCGCAGGACGGCCTCGGCGATATTTTCAAAAAAGGAGCCAAGCCCCGGCGTAATCCGCTCGAGGCGCGCGCGCCATCCGTTCTGGAACGGGAGGGCGTCAATACGCCGGTCCAGACCGGCATCAAGGCCATCGACGCCATGATCCCGATCGGGCGCGGCCAGCGCGAGCTTATCATCGGCGACCGCGGCACCGGCAAGACCGCCATCGCGCTCGACGCCATTTTGAACCAGATCAACGACAAGGGACGGCGGACGCCGATCTGCATCTACGTCGCCATCGGCCAGAAGGAGTCCAAGATCGTGCGCATCGCGGAAACGCTGAAAAAATTCGACGCGATGAAATATTCGATCATCGTTTCCGCGTCGGCGTCATCGCCGGCGGCCATGTGGTACCTCGCGCCGTACGCGGGCTGCGCCATCGGGGAATACTTCCGCGACAAGGGCATGGACGCGCTCATTGTTTACGACGACCTTTCGAAGCACGCCTGGGCCTACCGGCAGATCTCGCTCCTGCTCCGCCGTCCGCCGGGCCGCGAGGCGTATCCGGGCGATGTTTTCTACCTGCACTCCCGCCTGCTTGAGCGCGCCGCGAAGCTTTCCAAGGAGAAAGGCGGCGGCTCGCTCACGGCCCTCCCGATCGTGGAAACCCAGCTGGGCGACGTGACGGCCTACATTCCGACCAACATCATTTCCATCACGGACGGGCAGATCTTCCTCGAGACAGACCTCTTCAACCAGGGCCAGCGGCCGGCGCTCAACGTCGGCATCTCGGTCTCGCGCGTCGGCTCCGCGGCGCAGACGAAGGCGATGAAGAAGGTGGCCGGCAAGCTGAAGCTCGCCCACGCGCAGTTCCGCGAGCTCCAGGCCTTCGCGCAGTTCGCGACGGACGTGGACGAGGCGACGCGCAGGAAGATCCTGGCGGGCCAGAAGATCAACGAGGTCCTGAAGCAGAGCGACCAGGCGCCGATGCCGGTGGAGGAACAGGTCTGCGTTTTTTACGCGGTGCTGAACGACTACTTTGAAAAAGTAGCCGTGGAAGACGTGCGGAGGACGGAGGACCGTCTTGTGGAATACCTCGGCAAGCTGCACGAGGACGACATCCTCGCGCCGATCCGGACGACGGGGGAGTTTACGCCGGAAACGGAAGCGAAGTTAAAGGAAGCGCTCACGCGATTTTTGGAGAAATAAATCGAATTTGACACGCCATCTGTTGGCGGTATGATAATGGGGAAAGCAGCGTCTATGTAATGTAGGCGAAAAATCCCTGTTTTGGCGCAAAAACAGCCGACTCGTGCGGCTGTTTTGTTTTAGATAATCTTTAACTTTCCTTAAGGTTTTCTTCAGTACTATTTTGGTACGCTATGAAAGCCCGCATTCCGTGGGTCCTTCGTTTGCGTGGTAAGACGCTGTTTTTGCCAAAACAGGGAAACGGGTTCGAGGCCCGTAGGATCCACGCGGACAAAACTATGATCTTCATCGGTGATGCTGGGTTTTGTATAGCCGTCGGATTCGTGGCGGGGACGCTCGCGGCCGGATTGGGTTGGCGGTTTTTGGATACTGCTTTGCTTGCGGCGGTTTCCGCGTCGGTTTTCGCGTGCTACCCGGGCCGAAGACGGGAGGCGCGGCTGGTCTTCGCGGCGGTATCTCTCGCCGCGCTTTTTGCGGGAATGCTCTATTATTCCTTTTTTGCCTCCCGCCGCGCGGCCGCGATGGATTTTCCATCCGGGAGATCGGTCTCTTTCACGGCGATCATATCCGGCGAACCGAAGATGTCGGCGGATTGGCTGTTGCTCCCGGCAGATCTCGAAAAACCGTACGCCGGCGAGGTCACTATATTCCTGGCGCCCGGCGGCGGGTTCCGATACGGGGAAGAAGTGGCCGTGTCGGGAGATATCGAGCCGCCGGAAGCGGCCGGGGACGATCCGGCGGTTTTCCCGAAAACGATCTCGGTTATCGCCGAGGGCAAGGGGTTTTGGTTGAGCGAAGGGCTGCTGGACCTGAAGGCGGCCATCTTGGAGAAGTTCAGCGAGGCGTTGCCCGGCGATATGGCGGCGCTCCTCGGCGGCGAGACGCTTGGCGGCACGGGCGGGATGAGCGCGGCATTCAAAAGCCAGATGTCCGCATCGGGGACGTCGTACATCGTCTCGATGTACGGATATAAAATTTCGGTGCTCGTTTTCGTCCTGGACGGGATGCTGGGCGGGTTCGTCGGGCGCCGTGCGCGGCTGCCCGCCATCGCGGCGGTTGTCGTCCTTTTCGTCCTGATGTCCGGCGGGAATGTCTCCGCCGTGCGCGCGGCTGTCATGGCCATCCTGGCGTTGGCCGCCAAAATGATCGGGCGGGTCTTCGATCCGCGGAACGCGCTCGCGCTCACGGCTGCGGGGATGGCGCTCGGCGATCCGGCGCTTCCGGCGCAGGCGGCGTTCGAGCTTTCATTCCTCAGTATTGCCGGTATCTTCTACCTGGCTGGCCCGCTCGAAAAGTTTTTCCGATGGGACGGGCGCGGTCCCGGCATGCTCGCCTGGCGTACGGGGACCGTCCTTGCCATCGCGTCGCTCCTGCCGATCGTTCCCGTCATCGTCGCCGCGTTCGGCGACTTTTCCCTTATGGCATTCCCGTCGAACATTCTCATCTTTCCGGCAGTCACGCCCTCGATGTTCTGCGGCGCGCTGGTCGCCGGGCTTGGTTTCGCCGCGCCGCCGCTCGCGATGTTCGCGGCGAGGCTCGCGAGTCCGTTGCTGTATTACCAAGCCGCCGTTATCAGGATATTCGCCGGCCTCGCGGTGCCGCTGCCGTTCCCGTTCGGTTCGTTCTTCGCGGTCGCCGTCTATTACGGGTCGCTTGGCATTTTCGCTTACTATTATCATGAAAAAGCATAAACCGGCGCCGGCGGCCCCGATCATCATCGCTTTCGTCCTCGCGTCACTTGACGCGGCGGTCTGGTACCAGATCGCGGCGTTTCGCGGGACGCCGCCCGTCCGCGATTATTTTTTGGATGTCGGCCAGGGCGACAGCGAGCTCATCATCTTCCCGGACAACGTGAAGGTGATGACCGACGCCGGGCCGACCGACCAGGTGGTGGCCGATCTCGGGAGCGTCCTGCCGCCGGGCGACGCGTATATCGACCTCGCGGTCATCACGCATCCGCAGGCGGACCATTTCAACGGTTACAATTTCCTGCTCGACCACTACCAGGTCGGCGCGTTCATCTATAACGGGCGCGACGACGATCCGGGCGTGAAGGCGTGGACCGCGCTCAAGGAAAAGATCGCGGCGCGCGGGATACCGTTCATCACCCTCCGCGCGGGGGATTCGATCCGCTACAGGGACGACGAGATCGATATTCTATCGCCGGACGCCGGGTTCGCGGCGAGCGCCGAGCTGAACGACACGGGGCTCGTGGAGCTTGTCCGGACGCCGCAGTTCAGCACCTTGCTCACGGCCGACACGGGATTCAACGTGGAGGACTGGCTCGTGGCGCAGGGCGGGAGCATCCATGCGGACGTGCTCAAGGTCGGACACCATGGCTCGAAGTATGCGTCGGGCGATGCGTTCCTGCGCGCGGTCGATCCGGAGGTCGCCGTCATCGAAGTTGGCGCGAAGAACACCTACGGACATCCCGGATCGTCCACGCTCGCGCGTATCGCTTCGGACACCGGCGCGCGCCTCTTCCGCACCGACCAGGATGGCACCGTCGAGGTCTACGAAGCGGACGGGAGGCTCAGGGTTGTCAAAGGGAAATGAGCGGCCGGGCGGA
>DATKMM010000011.1:0-5549 GCA_035541855.1 Minisyncoccota bacterium
TTCCGGTTCGGCAACAACCTGTTCGAGCACGAGTGGAGCAACGAGATCGTGGAGGCGATCAACATTCGCCTGCACGAGAGCATCGGCGCGGAGGACCGCGGGAGCTTTTACGAGAACGTGGGCGCGCTCCGCGACGTGGGGCAGAACCATCTGCTCCAGATGCTCGCGCTCGTCACGATGGAACGGCCGCATGGCTACGGCCCGGACGGCATCCGCGCGGCGCGCGCGGAGCTTTTGGAGCGGCTCCGTATTCCGACCGTGAAGGAGGCCGCGGCTGGCTCGTTCCGGGCGCAGTACGAAGGGTACCGGAAGGCGGATGGCGTCGCGCCGGACTCGGAGGTGGAGACGTATTTCCGCGTGCGGGGATATTTGACGGGTGCCCGCTGGGAGGGCGTGCCGGTCGCGATGGAGAGCGGCAAGCGCCTGGGCAAACCGTTGAAAGAAATCGAGATCCTGCTGCGGCATGAAATGCCGTGCGTATGCGAAGGGAAGGTAAAGCACCAGAACCGCATTACGATCCATCTCGAGCCGAAGGAGGGGATCACGATAACGTTCATCGCGAAGAAGCCGGGCCACGCGCCGGGTTTCGAGGAGCGGACGCTGAACTTCGATTTCCGCGAGGGCGGCCCGCACGCGCAGTACACCGAGGAATATGAAAAATTGATCCTGGATTGCGTCGCGGGCGACCAGACGCTTTTCGTCTCGAGCGGGGAGGTCCGGGCGATGTGGCGGTTCATCGACCCGTTCATCGCCGCGTGGGGGAAGGGTATGGTGACCCTGCATTCCTATCAGCCGGATTCGGCGGCGATCGCGGCCGAAGCGGCGGTGCTCGACGAAACGCGGCGCCTGCCGGCCGGCCCGGCGCCCCTGCTCCATAAAGAGATCGGCATTTACGGCCTGGGGAAGATGGGCGCGAACCTGGCGCGAAACCTGCGCGACCGCGGCTGGCGCGTGGTCGTCGCGAACCGTTCGCCGGAGCCGGTGGCGCGGCTCGAAGCGGAAGGGTTCGCCGCCGCGCGCTCGGTGGACGAATTCCTGGAGAAACTGGGGAGCGGCGCGCGGAAGCCGGGCAATCGCATCATATGGCTCATGGTGACGGCGGGAAAGCCGGTGGACGAACTGATCTTGGGCCTGGCCGGGCGCCTCGCGCGCGGCGACGTGGTGATCGATGGCGGCAATTCCTTCTTCGAGGATTCCATGCGGCGCGCGAAGCTGCTCGCGAAGCGCGGCATTAAATTTTTGGACGCGGGCGTGTCGGGCGGCCCCGCCGGCGCGCGGGATGGCGCGTGCATGATGGTCGGCGGCGACCGGAGATCGTTCGCGGAGCTCGAACAGCTTTTCGCCGACGCCTCGGTCCGCGGCGGTTATGCGTACTTCGGTTCGGCGGGCGCCGGGCATTTCGTGAAGATGGTGCACAACGGCATCGAGTACGGCATGATGCAGTCCATCGCCGAAGGGTTCGCGCTGATGAAGCATTCGCCCTTCAGGCTCGATCTCGGGAAGGTGGCGCGGCTCTATAACCACGGCAGCGTCATCGAGTCGCGGCTCGTGGGCTGGCTCGAATCCGGCTACCGGCAGTTCGGCGGGGAGCTGAAGGGCGTGTCCGGTTCGGTGGCGTACACCGGCGAGGGCGAGTGGACCGTCGCGACCGGCAGAAAATGGAAGATGAAACTGCCCGCCATCGAGGACGCGTTCCGGTTCCGCGTCCGGTCGCAAAAGGAGCCGGGCTATATGGGCCGGATCCTTTCCGTCCTCCGCAACCAGTTCGGCGGACATTCGATTGACAGGAAGTGACGGGCGGTTAGAATGTTGGGCAGGAGGGCCATGGCCGTATGGCGATGAAAGGGTTTGGCAACATTGAGGCGGCGTGGGCATATATCGATAACGTAGGATTTCCCGTGGTGATGACCTCGTCGTATTCGCTTCAATGGCGAAGGACGGCTTATAACGGCGAAGAGTTCGAAAGGTTCTTCGCGGAAGCGAAATCACTATCGCCGATGAGCACGGTTTTCATCGGGCCGATGCTGGAACCGGTACCGAAGCGGTAGCCGCCGTGACGCCGGGCGCGTTGAGCCCGTCAGGGCCATCTTTTTGGGATGGCCCTTTTTTATGCACCGAAACGGATACGGGAAGGAGTATAATAAGACTATGATCATCGACGACATCAAAAACTATCCGCGCCAGTTCGAATATGAACCGAAAGTGGAAAACGCCGGGAAATTAAAAAAGTTTAAAAAATTCATCGTCTGCGGGATGGGCGGGTCGCACCTCGCGGCCGACATCCTCCGGGCGTGGCACCCGGAGGCGGATATCGTGGTGTGGTCGAACTACGGCCTGCCGCCGATGCCGGACGCCGGGCTCAAGGAGCGGCTCATCGTCGCGAGCTCGTATTCGGGCAACACGGAGGAGACGATCGACGCGTTCAACCTGGCGCGGGCGAAGCGGTTGAACATCGCCGCGATCGCGGCGCGGGGAAAACTGGTCGCGCTGGCGCAGAAGAACAACGTACCGTACGTCCAGCTCGCGGATTTCCACCAACAGCCGCGCATGGCGACCGGGCTCGGCCTGATGGCGCTTCTGGAGCTCATGGGGGAGCGGGCCTGGCTTGCGGAGGCGAAGCTGCTGAGGACCCAGCTTTCGCCCGCGCGCGAGGAACTTCGCGGCAAGGAGCTCGCCAAACGCCTGCACGGCAACGTCCCCATCATCTATACGTCCGCGCGCAATGCGGCGATCGGGTATAACTGGAAGATCAAGTTTAATGAAACGGGTAAGGTTCCGGCGTTCACGAACGCGGTGCCCGAGCTGAACCACAACGAGATGACGGGTTTCGACGCGAAGACGCGCACGATACCGCTTTCGCGCCATTTCAAGTTCGTGTTCCTGAAGGATGGCGGGGACGACCCGCGCGTGACGAAACGCATGAGCGTGATGGAGAAACTGTTCAAGGACCGCGGGTTCAAGTCGGAGGTGGTGCTCCTGCAGGGCAAATCGGAGCTGCACAAGATATTCAACGCGCTCATCCTGGCCGACTGGACGGCGTACCACGCCGCCAGGCTTTATGCGGTCGATCCCGAGCAGGTGCCGATGGTGGAGGAGTTCAAAAAAATGATAGGCCGGTAGCGGCGGCGCCCCGCCGGGGCTGTGGATTACTCGCCCTTTGCTTTCCCGCAGAAGGCGGTACAATTAAATAAAGGTTAAAAAAACGTCAAGGGAAACAACGTTAAAACTATGGTACAAGAACAACTTGTCGATTATATTTCTTCCCAGGTGAAGCTGGGCGTGTCGAAGGAGGCGATCAAGGCCGCGCTCGTGAGCGCGGGGTGGGTGGCGGGCGACGTCGATGACACTTTGAAAAAAGTTGACGGCGGCGCCCCGGCACAACCGGCGCAGCCCGTTCAACCGGTTGCCATGAAACCGTCCCAGCCGATGCCGGGAAAGCCCGCAGAGCCGCAGATGATCCGGGTGAGCGACCTGGTGTCGTCTTCCGGGCCGGCGGCCGCGGCCAAGCCGTCGTCATCGCCGATGGCGTCATCCGCCAGGCCGGCGACGATGTCCATGCCCGCCACAGCCATGCCGGCGGGGAAGATCAGCGGGAATACGTTTACGGCGGCGCGTCCGGCAGGCGGCAGTGCGGGGCCGGCGGCCACCAAGGCGGCCGGCGGCGGATCGGGCGGTCATGGCGCCATGATCATCGGGGTCGTGGGCGGCATTCTCGTGATCGCGCTCGGCGGGCTTGCGTGGTATTTCTATTCGCAGAACGCCGGACTCGCCGCGCAAATTTCAAAGCTGAACGGGCAGAGCACTGACGTAAGCGGCCAGGTGGCCTCGCTCCAGGCGCAGTTCGAAGCGTCGAGCACGGCCATGATAGCGCAGGTGGCGTCGGCCACGGCGGAGAGCCAGGCGCTGATGGCGGAGCTCGCTTTCTATGCCATCCCGCCGGGCGGCGGGGTGCCGACCGCGCAGCCGATCACGATCAGCGGCATGCTGGGCGGCGGCGGCAAGGCGCTCTATACCCTGACGACGGCTGACGGGGCGAAAGCGTATATCGCGAACTCGACGGATGCGACGCTCGGGCCGGTGTTCAAGACGCTGGCAGGCAGCCAGGTTACGCTTTCGGGAACGCTGGTTCCCGGTTCGGACGAGCTCACGGTCTCAACGATCGCTTCGTCAACGGCCCAGTAGCCCGAACTGCTTCAGGGTGTCTTCGTAAATACGTAATGCCTTTTCGGCAAGGTCCCGCTTCAGTTTGAAGGTCGGTTCATGGACGATCTGGTTCCGCAGGCGGTGCGCCTGCCAGACGTGGTCGAGGTTCGGGAGCTGGCTTGGCTTCAGGTTCTTCAGCCGGTCGCCGAGACTGGCGCCGCGGTAGCCGCCCTCCTTGAGGGCTTCTTCGAGCAGCTTGTCGGCTTCGATGATGGCGATCTTCAGGTCGTTCTCATCGCCCCGGAAGAAGTGCTCCTCGATCTTCGCCCATTCTTTTTTCGCCATCTCCTTCGGGAGCTCGGTTTGGAGGATGACGTGGCGGAACCGCTCGACGCGCAGACCAAGCCAGTTCGTTTTGATGACGAGGAGGACGATACCGGCGATGAAGAGCGCGGATACGAGCGCGCCGACGAGATCAAGCCAGCCGAGGTTGGCGGTGTACGCGGCGGCAAGCGTATGGATGGTCGAGGTGGTGTCAGGCGGCATCGGGATGGTTGTCCTTATATTTTTTCATAAAATCGCCCGATCCCCAAGAGGTCCGCTTCGCGCCATTTCCTGCCGATAAGCTGGAAGCCGACGGGGAGCTCGCCCGGCGCGAGCGCGGCGGCGGGCTGGGTCGGGATGGAGATGGCGGGGAAGCCGCCGAGCTTGACGGGGATCGAGAGAACGTCGGCGAGATACATGGCGAGCGGGTCGTCCGCGCGTTCGCCGACCTTGAAGGCCGGCATCGGCGCCACCGGCGTCAGGATGACGTCGACCGAGCGGAACGCCTCGTCGAAATCCCGTTTGATGAGCGTGCGGACGCGCTGGGCCTTGTCGTAGTATGCATCGTAGTAGCCGGACGAAAGGACGAACGTGCCGAGGATGATGCGCCGTTTCGATTCCGCGCCGAATCCGGCGCCCTTCTGTTTAAAGTACCGTTCGGAAAGGTTCGCGCCCTCCGCGGCGGCGCCCGGGATGCGCGAGTATCGGATGCCGTCAAACCGCGCCAGGTTCGAGCTGACCTCGGCCGGGACGATAATATAGTAGACCGAGAGCGCATACTTCGTGTGCGGCAGGGATATCTTCTTGAATTTCAAACCAAGCGATCTCAATTTCCCTATCGCGTGCTCGATGCCGCGGGTGACGGCCGGGTCGGCGCCGGGCAGGAAGTATTCCTCCGGCAGGCCGACCGCGAAACTTTTGATCTTTTCCAATTTCGGATCAAGCAGCTCATCGGCGCGATCGGTGTCATAGTAGGCGTCGCCCGTCGCGTCGAGGGGGTCGCGCCCGGCGATGGCCCGGAAGATGATCGCGGCATCCTCGACGGTTTTCGCGAGCGGGCCGACCTGGTCGAGCGACGAGGC
>DATKMM010000012.1:0-11114 GCA_035541855.1 Minisyncoccota bacterium
CGTTCCCGCCTGCGCGCTCCCACCGCCCGCAACCTGGACCTCCTTTCCGGCAACCGTCACGGTGACGCCATCCGGAACCGCTACCTTCAGCTCTCCTTTCGCGCCCTTGACCGACGCAAAACCGCCGGCCACGGCAACCGTGACGCCATCCGGAAATGCAATCGTTTTTTTGATGAGGCGCGACATGTTGGAATTACCAGATCTCAAAAAGATATTCTCCGCCGACCTTCTGCTTTCTCGCCTCCTTGTCGGTCATGATGCCCCGCGACGTCGAAAGCACCGCGGCACCGTGGCCCTGCAGCACCCGCCGCACGCTGCGATAGTCGGTATAAAAATGGCGGCTCGGCTTGCTGACAAGCTTGAAATCGCTGAACGTCCCTTTCTTCGCGAACTTCACGGCCAGGACGCTCCTCTTCCCGACAGCATCCTTTTCCACGCTCTTCAGGTATCCGGCCTTCACCAGCGCATCCAGGACCGCGTGGTCCATTTTCGAATACGGAACGGTCATCCGGTCCTTGCGGGCGCGGATGGCATTCTTCATTTGCGGCAATAATTGATAGTACATAGTGATGGTGCGCGCGCTACCACGAAGCTTTCTTTACGCCCGGGATCTCCTGGTTCGTCGCCATCTCGCGGAAGCAGATGCGGCACAGGCCGAAATCGCGCAGGTAGCCATGCTTGCGTCCGCAACGGAAACAGCGCCGGACGATGCGGGTCGAAAACTTCGGCTTCTTTTTGCTGCGGGCGATGACGGATTCTTTTGCCATGTTATTTTTTGAGCGGCACGCCAAGCTTGCGGAATTCCGCGAGCGCCGCATCGTGGTTCTTCTTTTTCGGAACGATGCTCACGCCGATCGAGAACGTGACCGGCGAGGTCTCGGGCGATATCTCCGGGAACACGAAATGTTCGCGGATGCCGAGGTTGAGCGTCCCGCCATGATCGACGTTCGAAAGCTCGAGGCCGCTGAAGTCGCGCACGCGTGGCAGGACTATTGTAACCAATCTCTCGAAAAAATCAACCATTTTCTCCTTGCGCAGCGTGACGCGGAGGCCGACGATCTGCCCTTCGCGGATCTTGAATCCGGCGATGGATTTCCTGGCGCGGCGGACCTGGGGCGCCTGGCCGGTCATGGCGGCGAGGTCGCGCTTCACCTGGACGAGCGCCTTGTCCTCGAAGTTCGGCGTCTGGGAAAGCCTTCCGATGCCGGCGTCGATCACGACCTTCTCGAGGAAGGTGCGGACCTCGCGGCGGCGGCTGTTTGGCTGGTTGGCGTTCTTTTCCATGATAGTTTAAGGATTAAATGCCCGATTGGCACTTCTTGCAGTAACGGACCTTTTTCGCACCCTCGATCCGGGCGCCGACGCGGGTCGGCTCCTTGCAGGCCGGGCAGATAAGCATCACCTTCGAAGCCGCCATCGGGCGCGGGACGAGCACGGTCTGTCCCTGCTCTCCTTGCCGCTTCGGATGGGAGCGCTTCTTGAAGATGTTCAGCCCATCCACCACGATCCTTCCCTCGCCCGGCATTGCGCGCAAAACCGTCCCGGTCCTGCCGCGATCCTTGCCCGAGAGCACTTTTATGGTATCTCCTTTTTTGAGTTTCATGGTTGCCGTATGCCGCGTTACACGATCTCTTCCGCCATCGTCATTAATTTTTCATATCCCCGATCCTTCAGCTCGCGCGGCAGGGGGCCGAAGATGCGCGTCGCGATGGGTTCCTTTTTCGCATCCACCATGACCACCGCATTCTCGTCGAACCGGACATAGGAACCGTCCTTGCGCCGGAGCGCGTTCTTGGTCCGCACGACGAGCACTTTCACCACATCCTTCTTCTTCACGTTCTTGCGCGGCTCGGCCGACTGCACGGAGGCGACGATAATATCGCCGACGCCGGCATACCGGTGGCGCGTGCCGCCGAGGATGCGGAAACAGCGTACGAACTTCGCGCCGGAATTGTCCGCTACCTTTAATATTGAGCGTTCCTGGATCATGGTTCTATTTGGTCACCTTGCCGACAATGCGCCACCTTTTTTCCCGGGACATCGGGCGCATTTCCTCGATGATGACCTGGTCGCCCGCATGGTACTCATTACGCTCGTCATGCGCCTTGAACTTCGCCGTCACCTTGTAATACTTCAGGTACTTCGGGTGCTTCTTGAGGCGCGACACCGAAACCACGCGGGTCTTGTCCATCTTGTCGGACGTCACGACGCCGGCTATTTTCCGTTTTTTAATTTCCGTTGGCATGTTTGTTTAAAAATGTTTTCGCCCGCGCGATCTTCCGGCGCAGCTCGCGGACCTTCGATATATCTTTCACCTTTCCCGCCGCCAAGTCAAACCGCATCGCCCGGAGCTGCTCGTTGCCGTCCTGAACCAGGCGCTCGAGTTCGGCAGCCGGCTTGTTCTTCATGTCTTGTATCTCTTTTTTCTTCATGGTCTTAGCTCTGATCTCCTAGCTCTTAGCTCCATCTTCATTTCTCCACCACCTGGCTTTTCATCGGCAGCTTGTATCCGGCGCGGCGGAGCGCCTCCTTCGCGGTCGCGCCGTCAACGCCATCGATCTCGAAAAGGATGCGGCCCGGACGCACCGGGAACACGTAGTGGTCGACGCTCCCCTTGCCGCCGCCAAGCGTCTTTTCGGGCGCCTGCAGCGTGATCGGCTTGTCGGGGAACACGCGGATCCAGAGCCGGCCGCTCCGCTTCAGGAAATTCGTGATCGTCTTGCGCGCCGCTTCGATCTGGCGCGACGTGATCCATGCCGAACCGGCGGCCTTCAGGCCGTACGTGCCATAGCTCAGCTCCAGGCCCCGCGTCTCGACCGACCGGGTCTTCGAGCGCCCTTTCTGCCATTTGCGATGTTTTACTTTTTTGGGGATTAACATGTTAGAGATTGGAGATTAGAGATTAGAGCTAAGAGATTAGAGCTTGGAGGCGGGGGCTTTGAAAATTTCCCCTTTATATATCCAGACGCGGATGCCGATCGTGCCATAGGTCGTCTTCGCCGTCGCGCGGCCGTAATCGATATCGGCGCGCAGGGTCTGGAGCGGCAGGGCGCCCTTCGAAAGCGACTCGCGCCGCGCGATCTCGTTGCCGTCGAGACGGCCGCCCATCGCGACCTTCGCCCCTTTCACATCGCGGTTCTGCATGATCTGTTCCAGGTATTTCTTCATGGTCCGCCGGAACGGCATCCGCCGTTCGAGGTCCCACGCGATCTGCTGGGCGAGATACGCCGACGAAACCTCGGAGCGCTTCAGTTCCTCGATATTGACCCGGAACGGGATCTGGCTCTTCGTCTTCCGCACCTTTCTGAGCGCGTCGGCGATGGCCTTGTTCAGGTCCTCCGCCCCTTTCCCGCCGCGGCCGATGATGAGCCCCGGACGCGCCGCTTTGATGTAGACCGTCAGGTTGCCCTGCGTGCGTTCGATCTCGATCGAAGCGATGCCAGCCAGGCCGATCTTCTCGCGGATCACGCGG
The DNA here is from genome assembly GCA_035541855.1 of Minisyncoccota bacterium. Classification (GTDB taxonomy): domain Bacteria; phylum Patescibacteriota; class Minisyncoccia; order UBA6257; family 2-01-FULL-56-20; genus JAJXYP01. Next base: position 3,473 of record DATKMM010000012.1, read on the forward strand.
CGGATCGCCTCGTCTTCCTCGAGATATTTCGGGTAGGCGCCCTTGATGAACCAGCGCACCGGCCAGTTCTTCACGACCCCCAGACGATATGAATTTGGATTGATCTTCTGTCCCATGGCGGTTATTTATTGGCCGGTCCTCGATTTATTACTGAATATCCGGTTGAAGAAGCCCTTCCGCCGCTTCGGCTCGAAGTTCTCTTTTTCCGGCTTCGGCGCTTTTTTCGGTTTCGGCGCCGGGCCCTGGTCGGGCGGCAGCTTCACTTTTTTCGGCACCACGATCTTGTATTTCGGCTGGAGCTTCGCGTTCACGCCGAGCGTGATCGTCACGTGGCTCATCTTCCTCTGGATCGGCGATGCGGAACCGCGCGCGCGGGGCAGGAAGCGCTTCAGCATCGGGCCGCCGTCGACGCGGATCTCCGACACGAAAAGGTGGTCGGGGTTCAGCTTGTTGTTTTTAGCATTCGCGACGGCGGAACGCAAGAGCTTGAGGAGCGCCTTCGCCGGCCGGCGGCGCTGGACGAGCAGCTGCGCTTCGGCCTCGTTCACGGAAAGCCCGCGGATAAGGTCGGCGACGCCGCGCGTCTTGCGGGGCGCGATGCGGAGATACCGAAGCTGTGCCGTTTGCGTTTGCATGGTGGTCTATTTTTTATCGCTTCCTTTCGCGGCCTGCGTCTGGGCCTTTTGGGTTTCCGCCGCTTTCAGCTCGAGCTCCTTCTGGATCTTGCCGCCGTGGCGCGTGAACTTGCGCGTCGGGGAGAACTCGCCCAGCCGGTGCCCAACCATCTCCTCGCTCACCCGGACATCGATAAACACTTTGCCGTTATGGACGCTGAAAGTATACCCCACCATTTCGGGGGCGATCTCCGATGCGCGCGACCAGGTCTTGATCGCGCCGCCATCCGGGCGCTGTTTCACGACCTTCGCGAGAAGCTTCGGATCGACGAACGGTTGTTTTTTCGCGCTGCGTGACATGGTGGTTATTTGCGCCGCTTGACGATAAATTTGCCCGACTTCTTTTTCCTGTTGCGCGTCTTGTGGCCGCCCGTGATCTTGCCCCACAGCGTCTTCGGCTTGCGGGTGCCGCGCGGCTGGCTGCCTTCGCCGCCGCCGTACGGATGGTCAACCGGGTTCATCGCCTTGCCGCGGACGGTCGGCCGGATACCGAGCCAGCGCGAACGGCCCGCCTTGCCGATCGTCGTAAGGCTCCATTCCGCGTTCGAAACCTGGCCAAGCGATGCGAGGCCGTCCCACGGAACGCGCCGCACCTCGCCGGACCCAAGCTTAAGGTCGGTATAGCCGTCGGCATTCGCGAGGACCTCGGCGTATGAACCGGCCGAACGGGCCAGCTGGCCGCCGCGGCCGGGCGTGAGCTCGATATTGTGCACCTGGTATCCGACCGGGACGTTCTTCAGCTTCATCCGGTTCCCCGGCTTGAGGGGGGCCGTCTCGCCGATCGCGATCTCCACGCCGGCGGCGAGGCCCTGCGGAGCGAGCATGTACGCGCGGCTCCCGTCGGCATATTTCATGAGCGCGATGAACGCCGTGCGGTATGGGTCGTATTCCACGGTCTCGACGATCGCCTTCATGCCCAAACGGTTCTGTTTGAAATCAACGATACGGTACAGCTTCTTGTTGCCGCCGCCCTGGTGCCGGGTCGTGATGCGGCCCTGCGAATTGCGCCCGCCGCGCGACTTCAGGCGGACCGTCAGCTTGCGGTGCGGACGCACCTTCGAGAGCCCGTGGTAGTCCGGGGTCGTCATGCTGCGCCGCGACGGCGATGTGGGATTGTAGGATTTCATGTTATTGGATGTCTATCTTTTGTCCCTCTTTCAGGGTCACGATCGCCTTCCGGTATGCTTCCTGCGCGCCCTTCATCCGGCCGCCGAAACGCTTCCGCTTCGGAGGGCGGTTCACGACGTTCACGGCGACCGCGTCAACTTTATAGATCGCCTTGATCGCCTTCTTGATCTCCGGCTTGGTCGCCGCGTTCTGCACGAGGAAAACATATTTGCCCGCCGTCGCGAGGCCGGTGGCTTTTTCGGTCACCCAGGGTTTTTTGATGAGAAAAGGGGCGGCCATGTTATTTTTGATAATGCTTCACGATCGTCGCGACCGCATCCTTGTCGACAAACAGATTTTTATGGTTCAGAACATCGTACACGTTGAGCGACGCCGCGTCCAACGCCTTCGCTTTCTGCAGGTTCGCCGATGCGCGGAACAGGTTCTTGTTCCCGCCCGGCGCGACGAGCAAAACATCATACCGTTTGGCGCGCTTGCCCATGTTCAAAAGGGCGGTGAGCGACATCGAGAGCGCCTTCGTCTTTGCCGCTTCGAGCGCCAGCGTATCGAACACCTTCAGTTTGCCGTCCTTCGCCTTCCGCGAGATCGCCGCAAAGAGCGCCGCGCGCTTCATCTTCTTGTTCACCTTCTGCGAATAGTCGCGGTCGTTCCGGGGGCCGTGCGCCTTGCCGCCGCCGACCCAGATCGGGGAACGGGTCGAACCGTGCCGCGCGCGGCCGGTTCCCTTCTGGCGCCACGGCTTGCGGCCGCCGCCGCGCACCTCGCTGCGGTCCTTCACGTGCGCCCACGGCTCCCGCCGGTTCGCGACCTGCGCGTCCAGAACCTGCTTCACGAGCGCCGCGTTCCACCGCGCGCCGAAAACGGCGTCCGGCAGCTCCACCGTGCCAACCTTCTGATTCTGCAGATTATAAACGTCAGCTTGCATGTTAAAAATTATTTTCTGATCTCTACGACCCCGCCGACCGCGCCCGGCACCGCGCCCCGGAGGAAAAGGATGTTCTTCTTCGGATCGACGCCGGCCACCACCAGATTCCTGACCGTTACGCGCGTCGTGCCCATATGTCCCGCCATGCGGCGGCCCTTCACCACCCGCTGGAACGCCGTCGAGCCGATCGAACCCGGGGCGCGATGGCGGTTCTTCTGGCCGTGCGTCTTCGGACCTCCCGCGAAATTATAGCGCTTCACGACACCCGCGAAACCGCGGCCCTTCATGAAACCCGAAACAGTGACCTTGTCCCCCTCTTTAAAAGAGGCGACGGTCACGGTCCCGCCCGCCTTGAACTGCGCGACGTCAACCGCATGCGATGCGCGGTTCCGGAACTCTTTCCTGTTCTTCCCCATCGAAACCTGGACGGCTTCGTAGCCGTCCTTCGCCTTGGTGCGGACCATGGAAACCTTGTTCGGTGCGGCGAGCACAGGCGTCACGGGCACCACTTTCGTGAACCGCGTGGCGGTGATCTTATTTTCTTTGCCGGTCTGCTTGTGTTCGCCTTCCTGCCAGACCTGCGTCATTTTAAGTTTTTTACCGAGGATGAATGGCATGGAAATAAAAAATCCGGTTTTACCGGAAGTTTTTTGCCGCAAACCAGCGAACTAGCCCTCGTTCGATAGGGTTATTGGCAGAAAAACTTCCGAGGACCTTGGAAGCAAGTATAGCAAAAGGGGGGAGAATGTCAAATGGACTGGCGATCGCCCTGCGCGGCATGCCCGTCCTCGGGTACAGCGTCGCGATGTGCTCATCGCGCGCTTCCCCCTCGGCGCCATTTGCCTGATATAAAAGTTGCGTTTGGTTGCTGATACTCCATCCACCTGCGCGCCTCCGGGACGCCCCTCGAACGGGCATGCCGCGCAGGGCGATCGCTCATCTTTGTGGTTTGCGGAAATAGAAATCAAAAACCGCTTTGCGAGCGGTTTTTGATTTATGGTGCGAACGGCACCACGCCAGCCTGCGAACTTAACATTCATAATACGCGCGTTATTATGGATGTCAAGCAATTCAGGAGCCAGTGCGGACCGGCGGGGATTCGAACTCCGAACTATTTTAAAGAATTCTCCTACAATTCCACTGTTTCGTTCCGCGTCGGGACGACGGCGGTGACGGCGAGGGTGTCGATGATCTTGCGCGCGAGGGCATCGCTCGACTGCGGCTCGCCCTGCACGACGAAAACTTTTTTGAGCGTGTGGCGCATGTGGCCCACCCACTCGAGAAGATGCGGCTGGTCGGCGTGCGCGGAGTAACCGGGGATGTTGATGACCTTGCAGCGGACGGGGATCGCCTCGCCGAAGATGCGCACTTCCGGCGCGCCATCGAGGATCTGGCGGCCCATCGAACCCGCCGCCTGGTAACCGACAAAGAGGATCGTGCTTTTCGGATCGGGCAGGTAACGCTGTTCGTGGTGCAGGATGCGGCCGCCGTTCGACATGCCGGAACCGGCGATGACGACCTTCGGCGGCTGGACGCCGTTGATCTCCTTCGACTGCTCGGTCGTGAGCGTAAGGCGCAGGCCGGGGAAGTTCAGGATGTCATCGCCGGTGCGCGCGATCGCCTGGGTCTCCTTGTTGAAATAGCTCTCGTATTTTTTATAGATCGCCGTCAGCTTGATCGCGAGCGGACTGTCGATAAAGACCGGCACGCGCGGGATGCGGCCCTCCTCGAAAAGCTGGTGGAGATGGTACAGCAGCTCCTGCGTGCGCTCCATCGCGAAGGTCGGGACCATGAGCGTCCCGCCCGCTTTCACCGTAGCCTCGATCGCACGCTCAAGCTGCTCCTTCCGCTGGTCCACGTTTTCGTGGATGCGGTCGCCGTAGGTCGATTCGACGACGCAGTAATCGGCGTTCGCGGCGTCCATGAACTCCGTCGGCTGGATGATCGGCGCGGGGAAATTGCCGAGGTCGCCGGAGAAGATGATCGTTTTCCCCTCCGCCTGGACCTTCACGATCGCCGAACCGAGAATGTGGCCCGCGTCGAAAAGCTCGACGTGGAACGGACCGACGTCGACGGGCCTGTGGTACGGCACCCCGTCCCACAACCGGCGCACATGCATGATGTCCTCGGTTGTATAGAGCGGCGGCCGCGCCTCGCGCTCGGCCTCCCGCGCGAGCAGGTGCTCGGAATCAAGCAGCATCAGTTCGGCAAAATCCTTCGTGGCGCCCGTGGAATATATTTTCCCTTCGAACCCCGCGCGGACGAGCGACGGCAGGCGGCCGATGTGGTCGAGGTGCGAATGCGTGACGAAGACCGCCGTGATGGATCTCGCGTCGTAAGGAAACGGCTCGAAGTTCTCGCGTTCGGCGTAGTGGCTCCCCTGGTGGAGGCCGCAATCCACCATGATCTTCATCCCGCCCGACTCGAGCACGTAGTTCGATCCCGTCGCCTCGCCCGTCCCGCCGAAGAAGATAAGTTTCATATCTCACATTATACACAATCTCCGCATATTGACCCCGGAATCTGTTTTTGGTAGTTTAGAATGAGCTGTAAAAATTGTGATTAGGAGATACGGAGTGCAATTCCAGACGCTAAGAGCTGTACAAGTTTGCACTGAATCCGGTACCATGCCGGTTTCGGAAACTTCAATGGGGCAGAACGTACAACCCACCTGCCTCCAGTCCATCGCTTACCTGATCTACCTGCAGAATCAACGGAGTCAGCCAAAAGATCCGCCAATCACCGAAAAGCGCAGCGCTCTCAATCGCGGGCCGGAACCTAGGGCAATAATTCAGACATCTGCCATGGTCAATCCCGTCGCTAAACGGCAGATCGAAAGAAAATCACAATTCAAAATCAACCGAGTATTCCATAACTCGCCATAAGTCGTTCTTTCATCTCCCGCAAGCACTACCCCCGCGCCAGCACATCCGGCGCGGGGCTTTTTGTCCGTTTCCGCGCCAGGAGCTCCTGCACGGTGGCCCTTTCGTTCCACGGGATCTTTTTCCCGTGCGCGGCATGGATCCAGTCCTCGCTCCCCTTGCCCGTCGCGATGACGATGTCGCCCTCGTCCATGCCGTCTACCGCCTTCGCGAGCGCCTCGCCGCGGTCAAGGACCTTCACGACGTCCGGCCTTGGGTACGGCATCTGCGCCACGCCCGCCGCCACCGCATCGATGATCGCCTGCGGATCCTCGTCGTACGGATCTTCGTTCGTCAGGATGACCTCGTCGCAATAGTGCGCGGCGATCTTCCCGAACTCCGGCCGCTTCCACGCGTCGCGCCCGCCGCCGGCGGCGCCAAGGACGCAGACGAGCCGGCCGCCGGGCGTTCCGCCGATACCCTCGACCAGTTCCGCGCGCGCCGCCCGGTAGGCCGCTTCGAGCGAGTCGGGCGTATGCGCATAGTCGACGATCGCCGTGTACGGCCCCTCGCTCACGAACTCCATCCGGCCCGGCACGCCTTTAAACACGATGAGCGCCTCCTCGATCGTATGGTCGGGAATGCCGAGCTCCTTCGCGATGCTGATGGCCACTGCCGCGTTTTCCGCGTTAAAGTCGCTCATGAGGAACTCCGCGCGCGCCGGATCGCCCTCCCGGTCATGCGCGCGGCCCACGCGGGAAAGATGCTCCTTCACCTGCGTGTCGGCGCGCGAGAACCCGATGGCCCGGTCCCCCGCCTGCGCAAGCTCGCGCGAGAAGAAATCGAAATTGGCGTCGTCGCGGTTCAAAAATACCTTCCCGCCCTTCTTCAGCACATATTTCAGGAACGCCAGCTTGGCGGCCCGATAGTTCTCGAACGAACCGTGCGCTTCGATATGCTCCGGATGCAGGTTCGTCAGCACGCCCAGGTTCCAGTCGATGAACCGGTGGCGGTGCTGGACCACGCCCTGCGAAGTGACCTCGATGATCGCGTATCCGCACCGTTCCCGGCGCGCCTGCTTCAAAAACTTCTGGAGATATCCGCGCCCGGGCATGGAGTTCCCCGTCGGATTTTTCCGCGAGTCGCCGCCGATCTTGACCCGCAGCGACGAGAGCAGCGCCGTCCGCTTGCCCGCCGCCTCGAGGATCGCGTTGAGAAGTTCGAGCGTCGTCGTCTTGCCTTTCGTCCCCGTCACGCCGATCACGAAAAGCCGCCGGCTTGGACGCTTGTGCAGGCGCGCGCCGGCCCACGCCCAGAGAAAATGGTAGGCGTTCACGGCCGTGGGAGCTTTTTTCGCGAGGGAAGATCTCAGGGACATGCCTACTGGTTGCTGAGCGCCGCGAGCGCCGCCTTGAGCCGCGCTTCGATGCCCGTGACCTTCGCGTCCACTTTCGCGAGCGCCGCGCGCGCCTCCTCGCGCCGATAGCCGAGACCGGCCAGCGCTTCGACGAGGTCCGCATCGGTCTCCATTTTTTCGACCACGAGCCCGGACTTCGCGGATTGCACTTTCGTCCGCAGTTCCACGATGATGCGCTCCGCCGTCTTGCGCCCGACACCCGAAGCGCGCGTCAGGAGGTCCGGCCGGCCTTCCTTGATCGCCGCCGAAAGCTCGCCCATCGGCGCGACATCGAGAATGGCAAGTGCCGACTTCGGTCCGACGCCGGAAACCGAGATCAGCAGCTCGAAATATCCAAGCTCTTCATCCGACAAAAATCCGTAGAGGTCCATCCCGTTCTCGCGCACGTTCAGATATGAAAAAAGCTTCACGACGGCGCCGGCCGGCGGCAACGCCCCCGCTGTCCGCTCGCCGACGAACAGTTTCAGCCCGAGGCCGCCCGCTTCGACGACGACGAAATGGTCCGACTTCAGCGCGAGCTTTCCGGAAACGGAATAGATCATGCTCTTATTATATGCCGCGCGCGCGAAAGCGTGAAATCTTCCGCGGCATAAAAAATCCCCGTGCCAAGGCCGAAGCCAGGACACGGGGAACCGAC
>DATKMM010000013.1:0-25892 GCA_035541855.1 Minisyncoccota bacterium
GGCGGGAAGATTCAGGTTCGAAAGAGATTCGATGATCTTCTGGCTCGGGTTCAGGATCTCGACCAAGCGCTTGTGCACCCGGAGCTCGAACTGCTCGCGCGAATCCTTGTGGACGAACGTCGAGCGGTTCACGGTATAGTGCTTGATCTCGGTCGGGAGCGGGATCGGCCCGTTTACCTTCGCGTCATTCCGCTCGGCCGCCTCGATGATCTGGCGTGCCGAATTATCGATCAGCTTGTGGTCGTACGACTTGATGCGAAGCCGGATCTTTTGTGCAACTTCGGTCTTGGCCATTATTTCGTGATCTTCGTAACCACGCCGGCGCCCACCGTGTGGCCGCCCTCGCGGATGGCGAAGCGCATCTTCTCCTCGAGCGCCACCGGGGTGATCAGCTTGACGCCGATCTTGACGGTGTCGCCCGGCATGACCATTTCCATGCCCTCAGGCAGCGTGATCTCGCCCGTCACGTCCGTGGTGCGGATGTAGAACTGCGGCTTGTAGCCCTTGAAGAACGGCGAGTGGCGGCCGCCTTCCTCTTTCGACAGCACGTAGATCTCGGCGTCGAACTCGGAGTGCGGGGTGACCGTGCCCGGCTTCGCGATGACCTGGCCGCGCTCCACATCCTCTTTTTTGAGGCCGCGGAGCAAGGCGCCGACGTTATCGCCGGCCCGGCCCTCGTCGAGCAGCTTGTTGAACATTTCAATGCCCGTGATGACCGTCTTCTGCGTCGGGCGCAGGCCGACCACCTCCACTTCTTCGTTCACCTTGACCACGCCGCGCTCCACGCGGCCGGTGACCACCGTGCCGCGGCCTTCGATCGAGAAGATGTCCTCGATCGGCATCAGGAACGGCTTGTCGAGCGCGCGGACCGGCTCCGGGAAGAAGTCGTCCATCGCCTTCACGAGGTCGAGGATCGGCTTCGCGTCCGGCTCGTCCGGGGACTTCGTATTGAGCGCCTTGAGGGCCGAACCGCGGATGACCGGGGTCGTGTCGCCCGGGAACTCCCATTTCTTGAGGAGCTCGCGGACCTCGGACTCGACGAGGTCGATCAGTTCCGGATCGTCAACCATATCGCATTTGTTGAGGAACACGACGATGGAGGGCACGCCGACCTGGCGGGCGAGCAGGATGTGCTCGCGCGTCTGCGGCATCGGGCCGTCCGTCGCGGCAACCACGAGGACCGCGCCGTCCATCTGGGCGGCGCCCGTGATCATGTTCTTGATGTAGTCAGCGTGGCCCGGGGCGTCAACGTGCGCATAGTGGCGCTTCTCGGACTCGTACTCCGAGTGGTGCAGCGCGATCGTGATGCCGCGCGCCTTCTCTTCGGGGGCGTTGTCGATCTGGTCGACGGCCTCCTCTTTTTTCGCCAAACCCTTCATGTGCAATACGTGCGTGATCGCGGCGGTCAAGGTCGTCTTTCCGTGGTCGACGTGGCCGATCGTGCCGACGTTCAAGTGCGGCTTGGAGCGGTCGAACTTTTCTTTTTCTGCCATGGTTTTTGATTATTTATTTTTGTTTATATTATAAAGTGGAAAACATCCCACCGGCGGCCCGTAACCAATCGACCCGAAGACCACCTCTCGTTAGGATTAGTAAAGAGTATAAACCAGGGCAGGAAGGGTGTCAAATGGCGCTCGCCCGGGCGGATGCGGCGGGTCCTTCTCGGGTACAGCATCGCGCCGTGCCCGGCGCGCGCTTCCCCCTCGGCGCCATTTGTCTGATATAAAAGTGGCGTTTGGTTGCTGATGCCCCGTCCACCTGCGCGCCTCCGGGACGCCCCTCGAAGGGCCCGTCGCATCCGCCCAGCTCGCGTCCTACTTCCATTCTTTCCAAATTCCTTCTACACTATTCTTGTTCATACGCGGGTATGGTTCAGTGGTAGAACGCGACCTTCCCAAGGTTGAGATAGGGGTCCGATTCCCCTTACCCGCTCCGCAGCGAAAGGAAGCCTAATGCTTCTGCTCGAGTTAGGGATTTGCTCTCGCAGAAGCATTAGGCTTCCTTTCGCTGCATGGTTAGTACGGGAGGGTGGAGCTGATATACTATCCGTATGATCGAACCAGCAAAAATCAAAAAACTTCTGGGGGAGCTCCGTCGGGGAAAACTGATCCGATTTCCGCAAAAGGGTTACATTGTGCCGCCCGAAGTTCCCAACAAGCAAGGGGTGTACGTGATATATGATCCGAAGAAAAAACCCGTCCATGTCGGGAGAACGGTCCGCGGGAAAAAGGGCCTCGGGCAACGACTGAATAACCATCTGCTCGGGCAATCTTCATTTGTTCAGAGTTATCTCAAGGGGCATGGCAAGGATCTTCGTGGACGCTTCTGGTTTCAGTATCTCGAAGTGCTGGATGATCGTGAGAGAGCGCTGCTTGAATCTTTGGGAATTGGGACGCTGTGCCCTGAACATCTGGGGCTGGGCCGGAGTAAAAAAGAAACGCGGGCGCTCCAATAGTTCTTTCGTTTTAAATCGCCCATACCACCTCTCGCCTACCGCCGTAGTAGAATTTTAAATTTCGCGATGAGAACGAAGAAATAAGGCGTAAATTTGAAGAACTAAACGGGCTTTAAGTTCCCATGGATTTATGATAGATTTTCAAGCATATAACCATGCCCGATGAATCTGCCTCTCAAAACGGGAGGGAACAAAAAAGCCCCCCAGAAAGGGATCCATGGTATGAGACTTTAAGGGAGCCATTGGCCGTATTGTTTTGGATTTACGCCATAATCGAAGTTTTCATATTCAATTTAGACGGCTACTTTATAAGCAAACTTCCACCGACGCTGATTTGGCTCGTCCAGTTCAAATTCCCAATTTTGATTGGCGTGATTGCGTTATTTTGGATTTTTACAAAAAATGCGAGAATAATATTTTGGTTTTTCTACATTGCTCTTTATCCGCTGATATTCATTTTTTGGAAGGTCCCATATTTTTTCTGGAAGACTAAGAGTTGGATTTTAGTCTTCGCCTTCATCAATGCTGTCGCTGCATTTTTTAAATCAATAAAGTATAACTTCATAGTGCTGGCAAGTTTGTTAATTTCAACCGTCCTAATAATCGCCTCGTCGAACCGCTTCATATTATGGATTGCGATTTGCATATTGTTAACTACATTAACAACTATTTTCATCCATAGGTAAGTCTGAAGACGAGCCGAACCTGCCTGATCTGGACCTCGAGTTCAGTAAAGACCGATACGGCGACCCGCTTCCGGTGCTCGTCCTCAATCCGGACGGCAACACCGCCAACACCAAACGCTTTGCTTTCAATGCGGCGATCCCGAAGCTCTGCATCCCCGACATGGCGATGTCGATCCGCGATATCCGCGAGGAGGAGCCGAATCTCACGGCTCAATTCCTCGATGATGCGCTGCTCACCATCGTCAAACGGGAGCTGCACCTCCGTATCGAACGCGAATTCCCGTGGCAGGATGATGTCGATATCACCCTCACCATCGGCGGCTTCCAAGCCGATGTCGCCTGCAAGATTTCCGATTTGCAGGGTTTCATCAACCAGACGCCGGAGACCGACGCGGAATACGAAGCGCGTGTCGCTATTCCTTACCGCTTCTTCCCTTCGATGATGAGCTGCGCCACGTTGTTCGGCGCCGCCTCGTAGTGGTCGAACTCCATCGTGAAGCTGCCGCGGCCCTGCGACATGGAGCGGAGCTCGGTCGCGTAGCCGAAAAGCTCTGAGAGCGGGATCTTGGCGTTCACTACCTTGAGGCCGGGGCGGTCGTCCATGGACTCGATGCGGCCGCGCTTGGCGTTCACGTTGCCCGTCACTTCGCCCATGAAGTTGTCGGGGACGATGATCTGCACCTTCATGATCGGCTCGAGGATGACTGGCTTCGCGCGCCGGGCGGCCTCCTGGAACGCCATGGAGCCGGCGATCTTGAACGCCGCCTCGGACGAGTCGACTTCGTGGAACGAGCCGTCGTAGAGCGTCACCTCGACGTCCACGACCGGGTAGCCGGCGAGGATGCCTTTGTCGAGCGCTTCCTTCACGCCCTTTTCGGTCGGACCGATGAACTCCTTCGGGACCGCGCCGCCTTTGATCTCGTCGAGGAACGTGAACCCCGCGCCGCGCTCGAGCGGCTTGACGCGCAGCCAGACGTGGCCGTACTGGCCGCGGCCGCCGGACTGCTTGATGTATTTGCCCTCGGCTTCCGCCTCCGCCATGATCGTCTCTTTGTACGCCACCTGCGGGCGGCCGACATTCGCATCGACATTAAATTCGCGCTTCATGCGGTCCACGATGATCTCGAGGTGGAGCTCGCCCATGCCGCTGATGATCGTCTCGCCGGTCTCGTTGTCCCCCGCCACGCGGAAGGTCGGGTCCTCCTCGGCCAGGCGATGGAGCGCGGTGCCCATCTTCTCCTGATCGGCTTTCGTTTTCGGTTCGATGCGGAGGCCGATGACGGGCTCAGGGAACGTGATCTTCTCGAGGATGATGGGCGCGGCCGGGTCGCACAGCGTGTCGCCGGTCGTCGTGCTCTTGAGCCCGACGATCGCCGCGATCTCGCCGGCATAGATCTCCTCCACTTCCTCGCGCTGGTTCGCGTGCATGCGGACGATGCGGCCGATGCGCTCCTGCACGCCTTTGGTGGAGTTATAGATATACGAACCGCGCTTCACGATGCCGGAATAGTTGCGGAAGAACGCCAGGTTGCCGACGAAGGGGTCGGTCGCGATCTTGAACGCGAGGCCGGCGAACGGTTCGCTGTCGCCCGCATGGCGCTCCACGTCGGCGCCGGTCTTCTCGTCGTGGCCTTTCACGGGCGGCAGGTCGAGCGGCGACGGGAGGTAGTCGACGACGGCATCCAGCATGAACTGTACGCCTTTGTTCTTGAGCGCCGAGCCGCAGAGCACCGGGACGATCGTGTTCGCGATGACCGCCTTGCGGAGCGTCGCGCGGAGCGTCTCAAGATCGATCTCCTTGCCGTCGAGATACGCCGACATCACGGCGTCGTCGTTCTCGGCGATCTTCTCCACGAGGTCATAGCGCGCCTTCAGGACCTCCTCTTTCATATGGTCCGGGACCGGGACCTCGACGATCTTCTCGCCATGCTCGCCTTCGAACGCGTACGCTTTCTGTTCCAGCAGCGCCACGATGCCTTTGAAATCGTTCTCGAGGCCGATCGGAAGCTGGATCGGAAGCGCGTGCGGCGTCAGCCGGTCAAGGATCGACTGGAAGCTCTTTTTAAAGCTCGCGCCGGAGCGGTCGAGCTTGTTGATGAAGCAGACGCGCGGCACTTTGTATTCGTCCGCGTAGCGCCAGTTCGTTTCCGATTGCGGTTCCACGCCAGCCACGCCGTCGAACACGACGACCGCGCCGTCAAGCACGCGCAGGGACCGCTTCACCTCGACGGTGAAGTCGATATGTCCCGGGGTGTCAATGAGGTTGATCTGGTGCTCGAACGCTTTGTCGTGGTTGCGTTCGGTCGGGATCCAGAACGCGGTCGTCGCGGCGGACGTGATCGTGATGCCGCGCTCGCGCTCCTGCTCCATCCAGTCCATCACAGTGTCGCCCGTGTGCACCTCGCCGATCTTGTGCGAGACGCCGGTATAAAAAAGCACCCGCTCGGAGACGGTCGTCTTGCCGGCATCGATGTGCGCGATGATGCCGATATTGCGGATCTTTTCGATAGGATAGGCCCTGGGCATGGGAAATTTTCAATACGTATCAGTTTTCAATTTTCATGCTACCTCGCGAAATGCGCGAAGGCGCGGTTGGCTTCCGCCATGCGGTGCGTGTCCTGCTTCTTCTTGATCGCGGCGCCTTCGTTCTTCGAGGCGGCGATGAGCTCTTCGGCGAGCTTGGCGGCCATCCCCTTCCCTTTCTTCGCGCGGGCGGCGGCGATGATCCAGCGGATGGAAAGCGTGAACTTCCGCTCCGGGCGGACCTCCATCGGCACTTGGTAGTTCGCGCCGCCGACGCGCTTCGACTTCACCTCGAGCAGGGGTCCGACGTTCTCCAGCGCTTTCTCAAAGACCGCCATCGGATCCTCCTTGGTCGCCGCCTTCACTTTGTCCAGGGCGTCGTAGACCAAGCGCTCCGCCGTGGATTTCTTGCCGTCCTTCATCACGTAATTGATGAACCGGCCAAGCTCAACCCGGCCGTAAACGGTGTCCGGAGTGTGATATTTTTTGTAAATTCTCTTTTTTCTCATAGCTCTTATCTCCTAGCTCCTAGCTCCTAGCTCTTGATTCCCAGCTCCTATTTCTTACCCTTCTTCGCCCCGTACTTCGACCGCTGCTGCTTGCGACCCTCCACGCCCGTCGCGTCGAGCACGCCGCGGACGACGTGGTAGCGCACGCCCGGAAGGTCCTTCACGCGGCCGCCGCGGACCATGACGATCGAGTGCTCCTGGAGCTGGTGCCCTTCGCCCGGGATGTAGGCCGTCACCTCGCTGCCGTTCGTGAGGCGCACGCGCGCCACCTTGCGGAGCGCCGAGTTCGGCTTTTTCGGGGTCGTGGTGAACACCTTCACGCAGACGCCGCGCTTGAAAGGCGACGCCGAATCAACCGGCCGGTTCTTGAGCGCGTTGAAGTAGAACGACAACGCCGGCGACTTGGTCTTCGCCTTGTTGGTCTTCCGCCCCTTCTTAATGAGTTGTCGGATGGTCGGCATAGCTAACTCAAGGCATTCTAGCTGAGAAACGCCGCAGTGTCAAACGTTATTGCCGCTTTCCCTCGCCGCTTACGACGAGGAGCAAGGGGCTTGCGATGAAGATGGACGAGTAGATGCCGGTCGTGACGCCGACGAGGAGCGTGAGGACGAAGTACTTGAGGTCCACCGGGCCGATGAAGAAGAGCGCGAGGAGCACGAGGATGAGCGTGAGCGAAGTGTTGATCGAACGCGCCATGGTCTGGTTCACGCTGTCGTTCACGATCTTCTCGAACGGCTCCTTGCCGCGCTGGAGCAGCAGGTTCTCGCGGATGCGGTCGAAGACGACAATCGTGTCGTGCACCGAGAAGCCCATCACGACCAGCAGGGCCACGATGAAATCGCTGTTGATCTGCACGGACGCGAAGCGGCCGAGGATGGCGAGCAGGCCGGCCGGGATCGAAACGTCGTGGAACAGCGTGAGGAGGGTGATCCAGCCATACTTCCACGAGCTCACCGGGCGCGACGCCTTGCGGAACGCGAACGCGATATAGAGCGAGATGCCGAGGATGACGAGCGCGAGCGCGATGAGCGACGCGGTCCGGAGGGAAGCGCCGACCGACGGGCTGATGGACTGGAAGCTGAGCTCCGTGAACGACGGCCATTTCGCCTTGAGTGCGGAGAGGTCCTGCTGGTGGGCCGCTTCGTCGAGCGTCCCGAAGGTCGCGAGGAAGGTCTGGTGCTGGCTGTCGTAGCTCACCTGCGCGTCGGCGAGCTTCAGGTTGTCCACGAAGAAATCCTGGACGTCCGCGAGGGACGGGTTGTCGGCGACGGCGGAAAACTCCCACAGCGTGCCGCCTTTGAACTCGGCGCTTTCCTGGAAGCGGTAAACGCCGATCGCCACGAGCGCGAGGCCGACGAGGATGCCGGAGATCGTGAACCAGACCTTGCGATGTCCCGTGATGTTAAGCATGTTGTGGTTGTGGTTTGGCCATATCCTTCATGAACGTCCGCAGGAAGAGGCGCGTCGTCGTGATGGCGCTGAACAAGCTGACGAGCACGCCGAGGAGCAGCGTCACGGCGAAGCCCTGCACGAAGCTCGACGTGAAGAAATACAGGATGGCGGCCGTGATGATGGTCGATGTGTTCGAATCGCGGATGGACGGCCACGCGCGGCGGAACCCTTCCTCGATCGCCGATGCCTTCGGCAGGCCGCGCTTTAGCTCTTCTTTAATGCGCTCGAATATCAGGATGTTCGCGTCCACCGCCATGCCGATGGTAAGGATGAAGCCCGCGAGGCCGGCAAGCGACAGCGTGATCGGGATCAGTTTGAAAAGTCCGAGCGTGAGGGCGATATAGATCGCGAGCGAGGCGGCGGCGAACAGGCCAAGCACGCGGTAGTAGAAGATCATGAAAAGAATGACGAGCAGGGTGCCGATGAGGCCCGCGATGAGGACTTTCTGCAGGGAATCGGCGCCGAGCGTCGGGCTCACCGTCTGCTGGTTGATGAGCGTGATGGGGGCCGGCAGGGCTCCGGCGTTGAACTGCTCCGCGATCTGGTCCGCGACGGCGAACGTGATGCCCGGACCGCTGATCTGCGCCTGGCCGTTCGGGATCTCGCCGTCGACCGTGGGACAGCTCTCGCCCGCGTCGTTGGGGATGATGAAATTATTGTCGATGAAAATGCAGAGCGGTTTGTTCAGGTTGGCCTTCGTCATCTGGTCGAAGATCTGGGCGCCGGGAGTGTTCAGCGTGAAATTGATGGCATAGCCCCCCGCGCCGCTCGGATTCGCGATGACCGACGCGCCGGTCAGGTATTCGCCGTCCAGGTTCGTCGGGACGTACTGCGTGCTCGAACCGCTCTGGTCGACCTCCACGAAATCAAGGAGCGGCGTCTGGCCGATCTCGTTGATGGCCGCCGAGATGTCCTTCACGCCCGGCAGGTCGACGTCGAGCTCCGCCTGGTTGCCCGATTGCGCCGTGTAGACCTGCGGCTCGCCGACGCCGAACAGGTTCACGCGCTTGTCGATCACGTCGCGCAGGCCGGCCACCACCGACTGCTGGTCGGCGGCATCCACTTTCGAAAGGTCAATGGAATAGACCAGGTGCGCGCCGCCCTCGAGGTCGAGGCCGAGCTGCCAGGGCCGCGCTTTGGCGCCCCATCCTTTCGGATAGGCGAAAACCGCGGCGAGAACCGCCGCGAGCACGATGACCATCAGCCAGAACGCCGGATGACGTCTCATAGAAAGAAATGGTAAACGATTGCCGTCGGAAAAGCAACCCTGACCAGGGCCGGATTACAAACCGCCGAGATCGCTCGTCGCGGACTGCAGCGCGCTGTTGATCCAGACCGCCGCAAGCCAGAAGGTGACAATGGTAGACAGGGCGAGCAACGCAATCGCGATCCAACCGATCTGCTGGGCCTTCGGATCGGGCGACCGGGCGTACCTGATCCCCTGCCAATAGCTCACGGCCAGAAAGCAGATGATCGGCAGGATGATGCTGAAAGCGTAAAGCCATGCCTGCGCGGCGACTCCCGTCGAGAGCGGCGGCTCGGTCAGCTTCTTGCCGCAGTTGGGGCAATAATAGAACTCCGGCTGTACCGGCTGGTGGCATTGCGAGCAGATCATCGGCGGCGCGGGAACATTGTCCATGATCCCATTCTAACATTTCAACCGCCATCGGCACCACAGGTGCCCCCACCAGGATTCGAACCTGGGACCATCTCCTTACCGCCGGCAGCGAATTGAAAATGGAAATGGATGCTTATTCCGGGCGGCGTGCCCCCACCAGGATTCGAACCTGGGACCATCTCCTTAAAAGGGAGCTGCTCTACCAACTGAGCTATAGGGGCACGCTGCCAACAATGCGGCATCCATTTTCATTTTCAATGAGCGAACCGGCGGGGCGAATTTATCCGCCAAAGGGAGCTGCTCTACCAACTGAGCTATAGGGGCGAATTCACTGTCAGTATAGAAAAAAACAGCCGGAAATTCAACGTCCGCCGTCGTACCGCCGCATCATCCGCCGGTAGATGCGGTAGAGCACGAACATGATGACGGCGACCGCGACGATACCGGCGACGAGCTCGAGCGTGCCGGAAAAATCCTCCCAATAATCCCCCACGGCGTAGCCGAGCGCGAGCGCGGCAAGCGGTTCGATAACGTTGCCGGCCAGGTCGTTCACGAAGAATGTTTTGAACGGCACACCGACGAGGCCAGCCAGGAAATTGGCGACCGGCGAGAGCGACCCGGCGAAGCGCGTCGTGAAGACCGTGATCGCGGCATCGGTGCGGAGCTCCTCCTGGAGCTGGTTGTAGAACCTGAACTTGTGCAGACGCAGGGCGCGCACCACCCGCACGCCGTACTTCCGCGTGAGGCCGTAATCGGTCAGGTCGCCCAGCGTGTTCGCCCCGACCGCGGTCGCGAGCGCCAGCCAGAAATCAAAATAGCCCTGGCTCGCGAACGCGCCGACGGCGAGCAGCATCGCGTTCGACGGCAGGGGCAGGATGACCGCGGCGGAATACACGACAACGGCGATGGTCGCGTACTTATAGAGCAGTACGTAGGAAAGAAGGGACGCGAGGACGTTCATACGCTCGTGCTCGTGGCGGCGCCACCCGGGGCGCTATAGCTCCTGACCGCGTTCTCGACCTCGTCCAGAAAAACCGCCGGTAGCACCTGCAGGCTCGCGGCATACCCCGCCACCGTGATCCGCGGATAATGCGTATCGGCGATCTGGAGCTGATCCTGGAGATACTCCGGCGGCAAAGCGAAAAGCTTATTGATGTAATCGAACGTCATCCAGACGCGGACAGCGGATGCGTCGCCAGGCGCGAGCGGCCCATGCTTCTCGAGGAACTGGGACAGCCGCAGTTCGCGGGTATTGATCGCCTGCTGGCGCCACAACGCCCGGTACTGCAGGAACAGGAATATAAAGAGGACTATCAAAACCACCGCCAGTGCCCCGAGCACGTACCGGATCACCCGCTCCATCCGGGAATCTTCGCCTTCCGCCATATCTTATTTATACCATTTCACGGGGCGTTTCAGCGGTGCCCGGGGTGGGATTCGGACCCACAAACCCTTTCGGGTCAAGGATTTTAAGTCCTCTGCGTAAACCGTTCCGCCACCCGGGCATGCGAGCCGCCATGGTCCGGCGGCTGGCTTGAGGCCACGATGGGATTCGCACCCATGCATAGCGGTTTTGCAGACCGCCGCGTTTACTTCTTCGCCACGTGGCCGGCGTGGCCGGCACCTGAGTAGTCTAATACACTTTTATTTGCTTTGCCATTGCGCCATGAACGCCATGATCTCATCGCGTTTTCCGAGCGTCCGGCCGGCCGCCGACCGCAGGCGTTCAAGCAATGCATCGAACGGAGCCGGGTCCCCGATCGCGGCGCACTCCGCGAGGTCGCACTTCGCCCGGTCGAGAAATTTACCGATGTCGGCCATCACGGACGGAACGACCTCGCCCCAAAACACCTTCTCGCCGCCATCCCCGAGGCGGCCGACGACGGATGTCTTCCGGCCGCGCCGCAGGTCGTCCCGCCAATCCCGGGCATCGTCGTGCAACTGCCGCGCGATGAGATAGTTCCTGAAAAACGACCGCATAGCGAGCACCTCGGCGGAATCGGGCGTGTACCCCGCGGCCAGCAACAGGGCCAGCGCCGGAAGGGCGTGGCCAAGGCTGCGGTCGGCAAGATGCCCGACCGGACAGCCGCCGCCGGCTTCCGATTCCAAAAAGTTCGCGGCGTCCATCCCGTCCACGATCTCCGCGAACATCTTCCCGACGCCGGGCACCCGTGACCCGATATCGGCATAAAGCGCCGCGAGCGATCGCAGGAAAAAGTTCGCGACGGGCACCAGCGCCGCGTCACCGCCGCCGCCATCGCCATCCATGGCGCCGTCGTAGATCGTATACGCCGTCCAGCCGTAAAGGTTCGCCAGCGCCAATTCATCCAGCATGGCTTCGGAAATGCCGCCGGAACCGGAACTCCGCATCGCATCCCGCATGAGATACGGGATGGCGACCACTTCGTCGTTGGAGGCCAGAGCGATCCGCTCGGACGCCGCCGCCCTGAAACGTTCGGGCAGTGAACGGAAACCCTCACGGGCCATCCTTTTTATCCGGTCCAGGCGTTCGCTTGCCGGGAACGCCGGACCGGGCGCTCCAAGCAGCGGCGTTCCCCGTGAGATCCCCATGACCTTCCCGATCGCCTCGATCGAGAATGCAGCCGTCAGCGCCGGAGAACCGGCGTAGCAGGTCCTGCCGCCGCGCGCCGGGTCAACGCAGAACGGATGCGACAGCCACCCCTCCCGCCCAAGGGAATCGACAAAGGACCGCACGAGGCCGGCGGGAACCTCCCACGCGAAGTCGAAATTGATGAGCGCGGAAATGGCCATCGCGGTCTCTAGCGGATTCCGCCAAAGTCCGTCACGGCCCCGCGCGCGGACCAGCATCTCCGCCAGCGCGCCCTTCGCCAGGCCGCGATAAAAACGCGAGATGAAGTAGACGACCGGCACGATACCAGGATAATACGGCGAACCAACGACACCCGCCGCGACCCGCTCGTCGACCAGTTTCGAGAGCCGGGGCAGGGCGACGCCGATGAGCGACAGGAAATAACCTACGTTGCTGTTGACCGCCACGTCGACATCGCACCATTTTTCGGGCGCGCCGGCGCCGGCAAGCCAGGTCCGGTACGGCCCGCCCGGCGCGGTTTCCGTCGTCGTCAGGACCTTCGCGACGCCAGCCAGCGCGGCGCCGCCGATAAGCGACGCGTCGTATCCGTAGAGCGCCGCGAGCGCGACGAACGTGTCGTCGAGGTCGTCGGGGTATGGCATGGCGACCGCCTCTTCCGAACCGCGCGGCCAATAGTTCAGCGACCAAACGCCGCTTTTCTGCCCGAGCAGAAAACCAGCCGCACGATCGCGGATATCGGAAGCATCCGGCGCCCCGCGCAGGCATGCCAGCACGTTCGCCGCCGAGAACGTCGTCCGGTAGCTCACCGCGGCACCCGGCGATCCGCCGGTTTCCGCTTCCGCGAATTTCGATCCGTGCGAAAATCCACCGTCAGAGAGCTGCTCCGCCCTGATGAGCGCGAGTCCGCTCCGCATCACCTGCTCCATCCGATTGATGTCCATAAATTTGAGGGAACCGGACGGTGAATACCGTCCCTTTGCCGTTCTCGCTGTCGATCGCGATGGTACCGCCGAGATCTTTTTCCACGATCCGCTTGGTCATCGCGAGACCGATACCGATCCCTTTCCGGCCGCCCGCCTTGGTCGTGAAGAACGGCTCGAAGATCTTCGCCCGTAACCCGACTGGAATACCACAACCGCTGTCCGCCACGCGGAACGTCACATAACCGCCGTCCCGCCGGAGCGCTATGTCCACGGAACGTCCCCGGCCGGGCATACGGGGAACGCCCTCGAACGATTCGATCGCGTTAAGGATAAGGTTGAGCGCCACCTGGTGGAACCTCAGCGGACTTCCGAAATATTCAAACCCGTCACTGGACGCCGGATCAAATTTCATGCGGACGCCTTCGTGCTTTGCCTGGTAATCGAGCATCTGGACGACATTGCCGACACTGCGCTCGAGCGAGAACAGTTCGCGCATGTCGTCGCGGCTCAACTGCCGGCGATATGCCTCCTTGAACCGTTCGATATCGTTCCGGATACTTTCCATATTTTCACCGATCCCCGCGCCGTCACCCGCCGCCGGACCGCCGCGCTCGAGTTCCAGCGAAGCGACATGGAGCAGGTTCATCATGTCGTGGAACAGGCCCGACGCCAGTTTGCCGAACTCGGCGAACCGGTAGAGGTGGTCTATCTTTTCGACCTCGGCAAGGCGCAGTTCGCGCGTGCGCTCCTCGACCTTGGCCTCCAGCGTATCCCGCTCCTCTTTCAGCGCGCGCTCGGAGCTCCGCGCCCGGATGAGCGAACGTTCCATCTCCCGGTTTGACAGCCACGCCACGGTCGCGAGCAAAAACAGGAGCACGGCGAACACGAGCGCGTCGCTTTGGTTCGGGACCGGCTCCTGGATGACCGGCACGAGGCCGTGAAACTGGAAGTGCCACAAAAGCAGGATGAACGTGGAAACGGCGGCGAGCACCGCGAAGCCGAACCGGGCGCTGACCAGGATGCTCGCGATCGTGATGAGCAGGGCATACCCCAGCACCGCCGTCGGGAGATTGACGCCCCATCGGACCGCGGCATAGCTCACGCTCACGAAATACGCCGCGACGAGAAGATACGACGCCGCGATGAAGTGCCCGCGCCGGGAAAGCGCATACAGTAGGACAAAGAATGCCGGAACGACGGAAAACGTCACCGGAGAGATCTCGTGATAGGCGGGCCCCTCGCGCAACGAGTAATACCACACCACGACATCGAACACGGCGAGCATGGCGAACGAGCCGACGAGGATGACGTTCAAAATACGCTCCCGGCGACGGTCATCCTCATCGGCCGAACGCGGCTCGACCAGGTTTTGGTAGAGAAAATCGCCCATAGGGCCTTATTTACTGCCAGCTTAACGGCCCGTCAACGGTTTCTGCCGCCGACCAGGCGCCGCTTTCCGCGCCGCGCACGGACGGGTCGGTAAGCACCGCTTCCAAAATTTCTTTCATGATAAGTGATAAGGAGGGAACCTTTTTCGACCTTTGCCCCTCCATTAAAGCACAAAGGGCATTAAAACTATCTAAAAACATATCCCCGGCCGGGGACAGTGTGGATCAGCCCCGGCAGACCGGGCCGTTCGACCTTCCGCCGGAGATTATGGATGTGCGTCTCAAGCATGTTCGAGACCGGGTCCGTTTCGCCATCCCAGACGTGCTCGAAGAGCATCGCGCGCGTGACGAGATGCCCGGCGTTCCGCACCAGGTACTGCAGCAGGGAAAATTCTTTCGCGGTAAGATAGGACGCCTTCCCGCCGCGGGTCACCGTCGAGGAATTTTCATCGAGCACCAGATCGCCGAAACTGAGCCGGTCGGGAACCAATTCATGCGGGCGGCGGAGCAAAGCCCGCAACCGGGCGCTCATTTCCGCATAGGAGAACGGTTTCGCGAGATAATCATCCGCGCCGTCGTTCAGCAGGCTCACCTTGCGGTCAACCTCCGACTGCACGCTCATCAAGAGGATCGGCGCCGTCCTGCCCGCGCTCCGCAATTCCCGGCAGATTTCGTACCCGCGGCGTCCGGGCAGGATGTCGTCCAGCACGATCGCATCGTAATCGTTCGTCCGCGCCCGATACAATCCCTTCTCGCCGTCCGACTCGATGTCCACGGCATACGATTCGGATTCCAGGCTCGCCTTCAGCGTACGCCCGAGCCGCGGATTGTCCTCTATGATCAGTATCCGCATGAAAAGGGTACCAGGTACCGTTATTATTGCCAGACGGTCGCCACGGGCACGGTGGCGGAAGCGACTATGGCCGGCGGGAAGGTGGAGGTGGCCGTGGACAGGACGCCAAGCTCGGCGGTCCAGATGCCGCTGCTGGAAGTATTGTCGAGCTCGCCGAAGATGAGCGTGCCGGTCGGCACCGTGCCGCCGCTGCAGCCATAATACGCTATATCCCCGCTCGCCGTGAACGGGCGCGTGCCGGTGAACGGCGTGCAGGTCGTGCCGTCAACGAGCGCGACCATCCACGCCCAATTCGATGGCGTGCTGGATGGCGTTTCGGGTTTCGGCAGCGGCTTCGTCAGGCGGAGAACGAAGGCCGAAGATTCGTCAGTGACAGCCGGATCCAGGCCGCAGGCCAGCGTGGTCGAACTGCCCGGCAGCATGAAACACGGATCGCTGATCGCGTTGCCCACCATGCAGCGCCAGGCGTCGGGGCGGTAGGGCGCCGCGATGGAGTTCGTCCAGCAGGAACCGTTTTCCACCGGCGTCGAGGAAGCCAGGAGCGGCGGCGTGTACGCGACGACCTCCGTCGGCGGCTCGGCAGTCTGATTCCCCGGATTATTGGCCGCACCCGGGCCGGAGAACGCGAAAAACTGCCCGACGCCGAACAGGACCACCAAAAGAAGCACCACGATGATCAATATTTTCCGTTTCGTTTCGCTCATGGCCGCATGCTATAAAAATTTGAACGTTCCGACGATCCGGTCGAGCACGGCATCCACCTCGCCGCTGTCTAACTGGTGCAGATCGTACGACGGCGGATAGTTCCCGATCTGGCTCGAATGGACCGTGTACTCGACGGCATAGCACTGGCCGGCATGGAGCGTGCGGTAGCTCGTCGTCTCGTACATCTGCCCGGCGCCGACATCCGACCAGTGAAAGACCGTGAAGGTGGCGCCGTTGATCACCACCGTCGAGGTCCCCACGTTCGGACCGTCCGTCGGTTCGGCAACCAGGCATTGCGCGACGGCCTGGCCATTCCCGCTCATGCCGACCGTCAGCGTCGCTCCGCCGAAGTTCGTCTGCGGTTCAAACATCTTCGGAATGGCGAGCGAGAACGGCTGGAGGCCCGGGCCGCCCGGCGTCCCGACGCGCCAGTTGTCCATCGGCGCCGCCGAATAATCGTCGGTCGTCGGGAAATCGATCGGGTAGGCAATGGACCATCCGCCCTGGATGTTCTGGTCGGTCTGCCACTCGGCAACGTTGGCATAATAGGGATCCGATGCCGGATCCGCCACTGCGGGCGGACCGGAAGGGGCCGGGATGGGATTATTAAGCGGGGCGATGATCTCGCCGTACTGCATGCCGTACCAGAACCCGATGAACGGCAGCGCGACGAAAAGCGCGAGCGCGACCAGCTTCGAGTACCACGTCACCTTGTTCCATTGGATCGCCATAATGCAATCAGTATACCACGATTTGCCGGACGAATGGTACAATACAACCATGGACGATAAACGGGCGATCGGGACGATCCGGAAAGTGATGCCAGCCGTGGTTTCGATCGCGATCGCGAAAAAGCTCGACGACCTGAAGCGCGAGGCGCCGAAAGACCTCCCGCCGCCGCCCGATTCCATTGCGGACGAGCGCGGCATGGTGCAGGTCGGCGGCGGCTCCGGGTTTATCATCGATGAGCGCGGCCTCGTCCTCACGAACAAGCACGTAGTAAGCGACGCGAACGCCGAGTACACCGTGATCCTGAACGACGAACGCCGCTTCCCCGCCGAGATCCTGACCCGCGACCCCATCAACGACGTCGCCATCCTGCAGGTCCGCGGCGCGGGCAAACTTCCCACGCTCAAGCTTGGCGACGCCGCGCGCCTCGAGCTCGGCGAAAGCGTCATCGCGATCGGCAACGCGCTCGGCGTGTTCCGGAACACCGTTTCGATCGGCATCGTCTCCGGCCTGTCGCGCTCCATCGCCGCGCAGGCCGATCCCGACGCCCCGCCGCAGGAAATGCGGGGCCTCATCCAGACCGATGCCGCGATCAATCCCGGCAACTCCGGCGGACCGCTGGTCGACCGCGACGGGTTCGTGGTCGGCGTGAACGCCGCGATCGTCACCGGCGCCCAAAGCATCGGCTTCGCGATACCGGTGAACGCCGCGCGGCGGGACCTGCACGACCTGAAAAAATACGGCCGCATACGCCGGCCGCTCCTCGGCCTGCGTTACGTGATGGTCGACGACACCCTGAAATCGAAAATGAACCTCGCGGTAAACTACGGGGCGCTCGTCACCCGCGAAGCGGAACACGATTACGCCGTCGTGCCCGACAGCCCGGCGGCGAAGGCAGGCCTCCGCGAAAAAGACATTGTGCTCACGATCGGCGCGGAACGGCTCGACCGCAACCATCCCATCCAGGACTTCCTGGAAAACCTGAACGTCGACGACGAAATAGAGCTCGGCGTCCTGCGCGACGGAAAAGAGTTCAAAACAAAAGTCCTGCTCGCGGAAAGGAAATAAAAAAAGGTCCCCGACCGACATCGGGGATCTTCTTATGCGGGACGGGAGCTGCTTAGTATTCGCCCCGGTCCTCGCGCGGGCGCTCCGGCCGCGGTCCGCGGGTGCTGCCTTCCGGCTCCTCGATCTTGAGGTTCACGCGCGCGTTGTTCTTGACGCCCACGATCCTCAAAAGCGAACGGATCGATTTCGCGGTCGCACCCTGGCGGCCGACCACCTGGCCCATGTCCATCGGATTCACGCGAAGCGAGAGCAACACTCCCATCTCGTCAACCTTGCGGTCGACTTTCACATCTTCCGGATGGTCGACCAAAGATTTCACGAGATACTCGAGGAATTCCTGGTCTGCCGTAGATGAATTCGCCATGGAATGACTGGTTTTTCTGGATTTTCGATCGACCTTTCACTAATTTTTAATATTATAGACGATACAAAATGATTTGTCAAGCCATCGAAAATGCCTATACCAGTAATACGCCCGGGAAGCAAAAATTGGTGAGGAGGCAGCGCCAAGTCAGAAAAAGAAACACTGCATTTGCCGTCAGTCGGGGATTTGCTGCCGTCAAATGCAGTGTTTCTTTTTCTGACTTGGCGGGTTAGTGGATGCTATTAGAACCTATTGTATGGTGGAATATAATAGAGCGAGCGCGCCGAATTACTAATAATCAAAAATGTTGGGGGTAGAAAAATGGCGGCCTGAGCAGGCCGCCACACTAGCTGGATAAAATTACCAATTGGCGTTCCTTTGCGCCTTTCGATATATCTCCCTCGGCAGGATTACCACCGAGGCGATGGAGAACGCTACACACAGCGCGCTGATCGAAAGCAAGTTGAAAACAACTTTTGCGGGCCACGCGACGGCCGTGAAGATGAAGTACCACCTTTTGCCACGTTTTCCCCTGTCGCAGAACCTGGCGATCCACAGCTCCGGGTTGATCCCGATGTCCTGTCGGACCGTGCTCCATGGAAAAAGCAGGAATGCGCGGACGGCCCACGCCAAATGGTCGCCTTCAACGTTGTCCCAGGTCGCGAACGAAGCTCTTGCCAAGGGATAGCCAATGAATCCAATTGACAGGACATAGCCGAGCAACCAGACCATCCAAGATATCCACGTCATAAAGTCTCCTGCCGCATAATCTACCACGCCAGATTGACGTGGTCAAATATCACGTAAAAATTCGGCTGTGAAGCGCATCACCCCTTTTTGAAACGAACATACCCGCAGGGTACGCTTGAAAGGTCGTCCAAACCAATCAAGATACCTACGGGTATGTACCACCATATTACCCCTGAAAAGCGCGCCGCGCTTGCGGCGTTGTCGCTGGTCTTCTCTTTACGCAGGGCCACCTCACCGCTCGCTTCCCAGCTGGGTTGATTACCGGCTGCTGCCGGCTCCGACTCCTTAATTTCTTCGATTTGCTATGCTGGATTGATTTTCATCGCGACATCCGTCATGTTTTTTGTCGCGCTGCATAAAGTTAAAAATGATCGGGCGTGGACCTATGTTTTCCTCGCGCTCGCCATCATAACCATCGGCATTGTCATCAACAATCTTATTATCCAGTTTGCGTCGCTTTTAATCTTGCAGCCTCTAACTACCCAACGAGCTGTACAGAAAAGGAACGCCCTCTTGCCGACTTAAAGACCCCAAGGAGGCAAAGGGCGTTCCTTTTCTGTACGGTGAGCGGGTAACGGGAGTCGGACCCGTATCTCGACCTTGGCAAGGTCGCATAATAGCCGCTATACGATACCCGCAGCTCAATTTGAAAACAGTGTAACATGTGCAAAAACCCTAAGCAACTGCTCTTTAGCAAAAATTTAATTTGCAGATAACATGAAGGCCCGGCGCACACAGAATGTGCCGGGCCTCTTTCGCTCGCAGCTCATGTGCCGGACGCAGGAAGCCCGCGTCCAACGAACCTTCTTGCGTCATACACCTACTGCGAGGCGGGCCTTATAGAGCGCCCAAGGACAGCTGAGGTACCGCGTGCAAGTTTACCATAAAATTTAGATATAGTAAAGCCCCTGGCGCAAGCGAGGGGCTTCAAAGCTTGTTTTGTGGCACTGCCACGTTGATGCGCCCTCATGGACGCGGACGGAGGTGAGGGACTTTGCCGAAGATTGGCCGGGAGGCTCAAAAACAAGCAAAACTTAGAATAATAACCAGGATGCTAAGAGGTACTACTCATATCCTATTCGATTTATTTCATCGGGTCAAGGCCCTCCCCAGGAACCCGGCAAGGCCGGCAATGGGGACCCTTTCCTGCCTGCCGGTGTCGCGGTCGCGGACGGTCACGGTATCCTTATCCTTCGCGTCGCCCTCGCCCATCGTGTCGAAATCAACGGTGATGCAATACGGCGTGCCGATCTCGTCCTGCGCGTAGTACCGCTTGCCGATGTTGCCGCGATCATCCCAGGCGACCAGGAACTGCCTGCGAAGGTCTTCGTAAATGCCGCGCGCCTTCGCCACGAGCTCCGGCTTGTTGGCGAGCAGCGGGAACACCGCCGCCTTGTACGGCGCGAGGCGCGGCGGGAGCTTCAGGTAAACGCGCGCACCGCCCTTGCCGTCATCTTCCTCGGTATAGGCGTCGAGCAGCACCATCGCCATCAGGCGGTTGATGCCGACCGCCGGCTCGATCACGTGCGGCACGAACTTCCTGCCGGAAACCTGGTCGTGGTAGGAAAGGTCGGCACCGGAATGCTTCATATGCTGCGAGAGGTCGTAATCCGTCCGGTATGCCAGGCCCCACAGTTCCTTGAACCCGAACGGAAACCGGTATTCGAGGTCCTCCGTGCGCTTGCTGTAAAAGCTCCTCTCCTCGTCGCCGTGTTCGCGCCAGCGGAGGTTCTCCGCGGCAACGCCAAGATCCTCCGTGACGAACTTCCAGATGCCGTCTTTCCACTGTTCAAAAAGCGCCTTCCAGTCGCCCGCGCCGGGATCGAAGAAATATTCGATCTCGGCCTGTTCGAATTCCAGCGTGCGGAAAATGAAATTGCCTTTCGTGATCTCGTTGCGGAAGCTCTTCCCCAGCTGGCCGACGCCGAACGGCAGGCTGATGCGCGTGGAGTCGATGATATTTTTGAAAGCGACGAATATCCCCTGCGCCGTTTCGCCGCGAAGGTACGCCTTGGACTGCGCCTCGGGGACGATGCCGATATGCGTCTCGAACAAAAGATTGAACTTGCGCACCGGCGTCCATTCGAACTTCCCGCAGGTCGGACAAACGATCTTACGTTCCTGGATGATGTCGTCGAGCTCCTTTTCGGTCTTCCCTTCGACCTTCACCGCCTCGCCCTGTTTCCCGAAAAAATCTTCAATGAGGTGGTCGGCGCGCGTCCGGTTGTGGCAGTGCCTGCATTCCACCATCGCGTCCGCGAAACCGGCCGTATGTCCCGACGCCTCCCACACTTTCGGATGGAGGATAATAGAGGAATCCAGGCCGACCATGTCGCTCCGGCGGCGGACGAACACGTTCCACCATTCGTCCTGGATGTTCTTTTTCAGCTCCACCCCGGCTGGACCGTATTCATATGAGTTCGCCAGTCCCCCGTAGATCTCCGAACCCGGGAACACGAAACCGCGCCGCTTGCAAAGCGATACGATCTTCTCCATCAGATTTTCCCCGTCATTCATTGAAAATTAGAAATTGAAAATTAAAAATTATCAAGGCGTCACCTGTCGCTGCACCCCGGGCGGGATGCTCGTATCGGAGGGCATCGCGGTCGTGAGCGCGGGCACTGAGGATTGGAGCGGCTGTCCGGTAAAGGCATCCGTCGCCGTGAGCGCGGCCGCACCGAGCACCGTCACATCCTGCCCGGCCTGGTTCACTGCCGGCGTATCGGTTATCTGGAACACCGCTTCGAGCGGCCTGTCCGTGATGCCGGTCGTCGCGGCGATCGCGGGCACCTGCCACATCACTTCGCCGTTCGCCGGATTGCACGAAAAGGTCGTCGATGCCGGGACCTGCGTCGCGCCGGTGCAGGTCGCGCCCGACTGCAGGTATGCGGAGATGGTAACATTTTGCGCGTCGGTTGCATAGTTCGTGACGAGCCAATGGACGGTGTACTCCGTCGCCTGGTCGACCTTCGGCGGATAGGGACCGGTGTTCACGATGCCCGAGCCGGACGCCGCCGGTTCGTGCGCATAACCGTTCTCCGCGAGCGCGATGGCGCCGCCGAGCTTGGTCGTAAGGTCCGCGACCGTGAGCGTCGTGCTGGCTGTCGTACCGGGCGGCACGGTCGGCGATGCCGCCACCGCGTGCACCGACACGGTATAGTTCTTGTCGGAAGGCAGCCGGATCGGGAACGCGGACCTCGTACGGACGTGGAACGTGAGCGTCGCCGCCTGGCCGGGCGCGAGCGAAAGGAGCGCCGGCGCGCTGGCGCCGTTCCAGGTCACGGTATCATTGATCGAGCTGAACGAACCGCCCGTCTGGAGCGTGGCAAGATCGAACATGGCACCGGAAAGTTTGGCGCTCGCGATGATGTTCTCGAACGCCACGGTCGAATTGTTCGTGACGGTCAGGGTATAGTCGAGCGAGTCCCCGGCCGAGGAAACATAGTTCGCGCCGTTGCCGACCGCGAGGGAAAGCGCGAGCGGCGATTCGGCGAGGATGACGTCCGCGGACGGGTTCGCGATCGGATAGTTCTGTCCGCTGATGCTCTCCGAAAGCTGGGCACCGATCGGATACGACGCGCTGCCCGGCCCCACCAGGTTGCCGGAGATCGCGATCGTCCCGCTCGTGTCCGCCGGAAGCGTTCCGAGCGACCACGAACTGTCGCCGTTCGTGGCGAGCGACGTGCTCGCGCCCGCGAACGAGAACGCCGGCGGATACTGCATCGCGAGCGACATCCCCGTGATCGCGTTGCCGGTGTTGTTGTGGTAATTGACGGCGATCGGGAAGTCCTGCCCGCTGAAAACGTTCGGCGGCGCGATGATGTTCACGCTCACCGCCGGCTGGCCGACCGCGACGTCGAGCGAACCGCCGCTTTGGAACTGGGCGGCCGAACCGGCCGCCGCGTAGGAGACCTGGGCGGTGAAATGGAACACGGTGTTCTCCCCGCCCGTCGCGACCAGATGGAAGTCCTGGTGGCTCACGCCGCCCGAGCTCACGCCGCCGAGCGGCTGCGAAACGACCCGCTGGGCCGGCGTATCGGCCGAAACGACATCGTCCGGCAGGACAAGCGAGATGGAGGCGCCCTGCAGCGCGGACCCCGAATCGTTGGCCACGGTCACCGACAGCGTGAACGGTTCGCCCATCAGGACGACCGCGGGGTCGGTCGCAAGCTGGATACCCAGATCAAGGCCGCCCGCCGAGCCGCGGAAATACCACCAGCCGCCCGCCGCGAGGACGGCCGCCGCCACGACTGCCGCGATCCAGACCGCCGCCCTCCCGGAACGGTTGACGTTGTTCATGAAATTAATATGAGGTCGCTCCGGCGGAATCTCGAAGCGCAGGCCGCGCAGAAGAACTCCTGGCGCGGGATGAGGAAATGGCCCGCCCCGGCGCGCCCGCAGACGGTGCACGCCGCCCCGCGCGGATCCCACCCGAGGACCGCGAGCGCGTTCGTCCAGGAAAATTCCCCTGCTGGCTCCCGCGCCAGTTCCTGCCACAATATTTCCTCCGGCTCCCATTCCGCCAGCAAACGCCCGAGCGCCGAAAGTTCCGCGATCGGGATGCTGACGCGGCCGAACGCCAGGGCGTCCACTACTTTCGTCCCGCGCTGCTCGATGATCCGCACCGACGCGGCCGTCCCCGGCTCGAGATGCCCCGCGAGCTTCGAGACGATCTTCCGCGAGCTCGTCGCCTTCGCGAGCACCTTCCCGAACCGCTCCGTAAAAAAGGAATACCGCGCGTCCGCATCGTTGCGCGTCTCTTTGTCGAGCACCACCGCCCTCGTCACGTATTCGTGCATCATTTCATTATACCATCGGCGCGATTGACTCCCGCCGATTTCCGTTCTATATTGCCCGCAGTGGGAATTTACAAAAGGACAGAAAATAATGACATTCAAAGAGAAGCTTGAAGCAGTCCAGAATGCCCGCGACAGCCTGATCTGCGTCGGGCTCGACCCCGACCCTTGGATCCCGGAAGGTAATTTCATCGGGCAGACGCTGACACTCCTCAATATTGACATCATCGACAGGACATTCAAGTGTGCCAGCGCCTATAAGCTCGATGCTTCCTATTATCGGGCCCACGGCGTGATGGGTCTCACGGCCGCCATCGACACAGTAACCGCCATCCGCCAACGGGTGCCGGAAACCCCCATCATCTGGGACGCGAAATACTCCGGAACCAGGCGCGCCAACGAAAGGAACGCCATAGAGGCGTTCGATGTGGTTCGGGCGGACGCAGTCACGGTCACGCCTTACTTCGACCGCGACGCGTTCAGGCCGTTCCTGGAACATCCTGGGCGCGGCGTGTTCGCGGTGTGCAAATCATCGGAAAACTCGGACGAATTCCAGGACCTGCCGGTAACTTTCCCGCTCGCGCATACTACCGGCACGATCACTATGCCACTGTACCGCTGCGTCGCCCACCAGGTAAGCAGTACGTGGTGGAATGATGGCACTTGCGGCCTGGTCGTCGGCGCGACGCACCCGGACGGGCTCAGGTCGGTCCGGGAGATCATCGGCGATGATATGCTGATCCTCATCCCCGGCGGGGGCGAATATCAAAAAGGCTCTGTCGGGGCGGCGGTGCGAGCGGGAATCAATTCCCGCCGCGCCGGGATCCTGATGAACTTTTCAAGACAGATCGGTCTCAGCGAAGACCCCCGGAAAGAGATCGAGAGACTCCGCAAGGACGTCAATACCTATAGGAGAGAACGATGGAACTAGAGCAGCGATTAAAGTTTTCCGACGGCACCGAGCTGACACTTTTCATCAACCCGGAAACAAAAGCCGTAAGACTTCGCGGCTGCCATGAGGCGGTGGTGGTCAGCGAATTCGGTATTGAGGCCATGGTCACGTGCGAAAGCGATTGGATCGGAACAGTTCTGAACCGCCCCAATGGACCGTGGCTGCCTGCCGGACTCGATCCGCGCACGTATGCCAGAAAGATGAAATCGCAGGGAAATATCCGGATCTCCACGACCGGAACCGGAACCCAAATGGTTCCCATCGGATAAAGAATCAGCCCCAGGGCGCGGAAAACCTCCGCGCCTTTTTTATCGCATCCACTCGCCCTGCGGAATTCCCGATTGTCGGATGATGCTCTTCAACGTTCTTGGCTTGATAGCCCGGTCACCATGGAACGGCATGAGAAGAAATTACGCAGCAACCAGCGGGCGCTCACCGAAAGTAAAAACAGGTTTTACGGAAGTGCTCTTCCCCGTTCGGAGGTCACGCCACATGTTTTCATACTCCAAATCGGCCTTCTGATTCAGAACGGCAGGTCGCGCCTTGATCTTTTTTGCCGATTCAACGCATCCCTCCATAGCTTCAAAAAGCAGAAGCATGGCCTCCTGTGGACTCGTCCCGGATTCCACGATGTTAAATTCCAAGCCCACGGCATACCACGTGTCGCCTTCGCGAAAAACAATATAGCGCACTGAACCCTTTTGGAGCGTATTCTTATACTTCATGATAGTTTCTATACTACTACAGCCCACCAGGGGGTGCAAATTCGTTTTTATCAAAATTTAATCAGCCGTGCCGCACGACGATCACGTCGCCGTCCTTCACCTCGTATTCCTTCCCCTCCACGCGCAACCAGCCCTTCTGTTTTGCCTGCGTCCAACCGCCGGCCTCGAGCAGCTTGTCGCACGGCACCACCTCCATGCGGATGAACCTGTTCTCGAAGTCGGTATGGATGACGCCGGCCGCCCGGGGCGCCAGCGTCCCCCGTTCGATCGTCCACGCGCGCGTCTCGTCCTCGCCCGTCGTGAAGAAACTGATCAGGCCCAGCGCCTCGTACGCTTTTTTGATCAGGTCGGGCACGTGGTCGGCCGCCGCGAGATCCGCCACCAAAAACTCGCCGCCCAGCCCGGCCATTTTCTTTTTCAGGCCTTCTGGCACCTCGGCCTCCTCGCCATTCAGCAGAAAGATCTGCCGCTTCGCCGTCAGCAGGTTCAGCTCGCGCACGGCGCGGCTTCCGGCGGCGAACGCCAAAAGTTCCGCCGAACCCGAAAGCGGCTGGCCGTCCGCCAAAAATTTCTCCACGCGCGCCAGCTCATCCCGGTCCGCAAGCGCCTCTTTCTTGCCCGACCGCGCCTCGGACTCCGCTTTCGCCAGCCGCTTCCCGACCGAGTCAAGGTCCTTCAGGACCAACTCGCTTTCGATGATCTCCAGATCGCGCGCCGCGTCCACCGAGCTCTCCACATGGATGATGTCTGGGTCGCGGAACACGCGCAGCACGACGACGATCGCCTGCGTCTCGCGGATGTGCGACAGGAACTGGTTGCCAAGC
>DATKMM010000014.1:0-5528 GCA_035541855.1 Minisyncoccota bacterium
CTCGAAATACGTGCTGCTGGCGCTCATGGTGAAGGGACATGTGATCGTCCCTGCGGCGGCCGCGGCGGACACGGCGCGCGGAACGGCGAACCCTGCGATGGCGACCAGCCACGCAGCCACGGCCAACCCCCCGCAGGCAACCGCCACCCACGCGTTTCTTTTCATCATACTGCCATTATAGCATGTCAATACGCCGCCCTGATCCACGCCAGGAAGCTTTCGGCGTCCTGGCGGTAGTTGTCCGACCCGAGGATGACGAACATGAACGGCCGGCTGGTCGTCGCGGTCGTCGTCGCGCCGTCCGACGCGAACCCGCCGTTGAAGACCGAAAGGATGGTATCGCTCGCGGCGCCATTGACGCCTACCTTGCCGCCGACGAAATCAGGGTCGCCCGTGAACACGTTGAAGTTCTGGAGATCGGTGAACGCGCCCGGGCCGTACGCGTTCGGGTCGTTGTTGTTGGTGGTCATCTTCAGGATGAAGCTCCGGTTGTAATATAAGTACTGCGCGAGGATGAAAAGGTCGTGCGCGGTCGAGACGTCGCCCCAGCCGCTGCCCGTGGCGTCGACGAAATGCGTGTTGGACATCCCGATGGACTGCGCGGTCTGGTTCATAAGCGATACGAAATACTGGGGGCCGAGAAAATCCGAGATGGCGACCGCCGCCTCGTTGGACGACTCCTTGAGCAATGGCTGGAGGAGGTCGTAGAGCGACAGCTGCTCCCCCGCCTTCAGGCGCGGGATGGAGGTCTTCACCAGCATGTCCGGCGTGATGGTGATGGTGTTTTCGATATTGATGTATTCGACGGCAACGAGCGCGGTCATAAGCTTCGTGAGCGACGCGATGGGAAGCTGCTCGTCGGGATCTTTCGCCGCCAGGACGAAATTGCTCTTCAGGTCTGCGGCGAGATAGCTCGTCGGCGCGATGGGCGGCCCTTGCGTCGTCTCGTGGAAATCGTCGGCGGTGAAATCGTCGCTCGAGACGAGGACCGGCGTTCCGACCGAGACCATGTCGTACAGCGTCTTGGCGTCGGGGGTCGAAAGCCGGATGCAGCCGCCGGAATACGTGGAACCCACCGGCGTGCCATCGGGATAGTACGGCCACCCGTGGATCAGGAAGTTGCCCTGGAATGCGAGCGCCCACGGGCTGTAGACGTGCGCGAAATTGGAGAAATCGCTCGGCACCTTCTCCACTACTTTATAGAGGCCGGCGGGCGTTTCCCACCACGACCCGGGCCGGCCCTTCGCCAGGATGGCGACATCGTCCACCACGTTGCCGTTCTTGTAGTATTGCAGCCGCATCGTCGAAAGGTTCGCTTCGATAAAGGTCGCTTTCTGCGCGATGAGACTGCCGCGGACCTGGTTGTAGAAATCGACATTGTCGAGCGCCGGCCAGCTGCCGTACTGGAAAGACGTCCCGCCGGCGGGCGCGGCGGGGAGGTTCAATTGATAGTTATAGACGATGTCCTTGGCCAGAAAAACGGCGGCAGCCCCCATGGCCGCCACGACCAAAATGAAAAGGAGGGCGATATAGACGTGGACCTCCCGGTTCAGGAATCGCCTGATCACGCCGTTCGAAAAAATCTTTTCTTGCCGACGCGGACGATCTCTCCGCCGCGCACCGGGAGCTCCTCCAGCGGATCTTTTATCGTCTTTTCATTAAATTCGAAACCGCCCTGCTTGATCAGCCGCCGTGCTTCGCTCTTGCTTTTCAAAACGCCGGAGGATATCACAACATCTAACGCTGTAACGATATCTTTTGCTTTCGCCGTGTCGTGAACCGAAAGCTTCAATACCGGCATATCGTCCGGAACTTCGTGCCG
Source organism: Minisyncoccota bacterium (assembly GCA_035541855.1). Lineage (GTDB taxonomy): Bacteria > Patescibacteriota > Minisyncoccia > UBA6257 > 2-01-FULL-56-20 > JAJXYP01. The sequence continues at coordinate 1,823 of DATKMM010000014.1, forward strand.
CGCGAAAACTTTCTCGAAGTTTTCCTGCGCCTTCCGCGCCGCCGATTCGCCGTGGTACCGCTTCACGATCTCGAAAGCCAGGCGCGATTTCGCGATCTTCGGATTGTCGCCCTTCTTTAATCCTTTTTTCATGCCGGCGATCTCATCCTCCGGCAGGTCCGTGGCCGCTTCGAAATATTCGGGAATGAGCTCGTCGCGCAAAGACATCACTTTGCCGAACTGGTCGGCCGGCTCGTCGAGAATATTGATAACGTTGCCCCAGCTTGTGGACATCTTGCGCCCATCGAGGCCGATCACCATCTTCGTCGCCATAACGTCCTGCGGTCTCTGGCCGTACCGTTCCTGCACCTTCCGGCCGGCAAGGACGTTGAAGAGCTGGTCCGTCCCGCCAAGCTCGACGTCGGCCTTCACGGCGACGGAATCATATCCCTGCAGCAAGGGATACATCCCTTCGCGGTAGCTTATCTCTTTATGCTTTTGCCAACGGTCATGGAAATTGCGCCGCTCGAGGATCTGCTGGAACGTAAACAGGTCCGCGAGCTCTGAAAAATCGCGGAGGTTGAGCTTCGCGAGCCATTCGCTGTTGTAGCGGATCTCGGTTTTTTCGAGGTCGAGGACCTTCCCGATCTGCGGCAGATAATTTTTCAGGTTCTCCCTGATCTGCTCTTTCGACAGGAAAGGCCGCTTTTCGAGCTTGTCGGAAGGGTCGCCGATCTGCGCCGTAAAATCCCCGATGATGAGCACGATCCGGTGCCCCAGGTCCTGGAACTCGCGAAGTTTCCAAAGCACCACCGCGCGGCCGATGTGGATCTTCGGCCCGGTCGGGTCGATGCCGTGCTTCACGCGCAGTTTTTTGCCGGACATCAGCGCCGCGCGCAAATGCCCGCGGTCGATCACCTCCTCGACGTTCCGCGACAGCACGCGCCCGATCCATTCCTCCTTCCCGTTCATTGCTGTTATTTTAGCACAGGACGGGCAAAACAAAGAGGGGCGGGCATTAGAGCCCGCCCCTCTTTGTTTTGCCTTACGCCTTCTTCACAATCTCGTCGATGACGCCGTACTCTTTCGCTTCCTCGGCGGAGAGCCAGAAGTCGCGGTCGGTGTCCTTCTCGATCTTCGAGAGCGACTGGCCCGTGTGCTTCGCAAGGATCTGGTTCAGGCGCTGTTTCGTTTTGATGATCTGCTTCGCCGCGATCTCGATCTCAATCGCCTGTCCCTCCGCGCCGCCCATCACCTGGTGGAGCAGGATGTCGGAGTTCGGCAGGGCATACCGCTTCCCTTTCTTGCCCGCCGCGAGCAGGAACGCGCCCATCGAGGCCGCGATGCCGACGCACATGGTCGACACGTCCGCGCGCACGAACTGCATCGTGTCGTAGATCGCCATGCCGGCCGTGACGGAACCGCCGGGGCTGTTGATGTAAAGCCGGATCTCGCGCTTCGGGTCCTCGTGATCGAGGAACAGGAGCTGGGCGATGACCGTGTTCGCCACGGCGTCATTGATCGCCCCGCCGAGGAAGATGATACGCTCCTTGAGCAGGCGCGAGTAAATATCGTACGCGCGCTCGCCGTAGTTCGTCTTTTCGATGACCGTCGGGATCAGATATTGGTTGGATTCGTCCATGGTTATTTGGTATACGACTGAGCCGCCTTTTTGATTTCATCCTTCGCCTCCGCCGCGCCGCCCCAGCCAGCCGACACGTCAACCTTCTTGCCTTGCAGGTCCTTGTAGTGCCCGTAGAAATGCGCGACCTCCTTCAAAAGGTGGGGCTGCCACTTCTCCACGTCCGCAATATCCCTGATCGTGTCAAAGCGCGGGTTTTTCGCCTGCACGCAGAGGATTTTCGCATCCGGGTCGCCCGAGTCGATCATGCGCAGCACGCCGATCGGCCGCGCTTCGACGAGCGTGCCGAGCGGCACCGGGTCGCTGCCGATCACGAGCGCGTCGAGATGGTCGCCGTCCTCCGAGCGCGTCCGCGGGATGAAACCGTAATCGAGCGGATAGAAGAACGGCGAATAGAACACGCGGTCAAGCTTGAAGAGGCCGAGCTTCTCGTCGAATTCATACTTGTTGTTGCTGCCCTTCGGGATCTCGACGATGACGTTGATCACCTCCGGCGCTTTCTCTCCCAGCGGAACCGACTCCCAGATGTTGTTTTCCATACCTTTATTGTAAGATCAAATTTTCAGAGCGCAATATCCTCCCGTTCCCCTTCTTCCGGCGGCGCGATCTGTCCGGTGTCCGAATCCGGGTCCGCATCCGGCGTGCCGGCGATGCCGCCTTCCTGCGCCTCGTCCGGATGCGCCTGCGAGCGGACGTCTATTTTCCAGCCGGTCAGCTTCGCCGCCAGGCGCACGTTCTGGCCGCCGCGCCCGATAGCCAGGCTCAGCTGGGCCTCCGGCACGTAGGCGCGCGCCTCCCGCCGGGGCATGATCTCCACCTGGTCCGCCTTCGCGGGCGAAAGGGCGTTCGCGATCAGCTTTCCCGGATCGTCCGACCATTCGATGATGTCTATCTTCTCGTTGCCGAGCTCGTTGTTCACCGCCATGACGCGCGTCCCCCGCTGGCCGACGAGCGCCCCCACCGGGTCCACGTTCTCGTTGGTCGAGCCGACCGCGATCTTCGTCCGGTTGCCCGGCTCGCGCGCGATGCCCTTGATCTCCACGGCGCCCTCCGCCAGCTCCGGCACTTCCATTTTGAAAAGTTCGGCGACGAACTTCGGATGCGAGCGCGAGAGGATGATGCCGGGCAGGCGCGTGTCCTCCTGGACCGCGAGCACCAGGAACCGCAGGCGCTCGCCCGCGCGGTAATGCTCGCCCGGGATCGATTCGTTCGCGAACATCACGCCGATCGTCCGGCCGAGGTCAATGAACACGTTCCCCCGTTCGAAGCGCTGGACGGCGCCGCTCACGATCTGGCCCTCCTTCCCGCGCCACTCGGCGAGGATGGAATCCCGTTCCGACTCGCGCAGCTTCTGCAGGATGACCTGTTTCGCCGTCTGCGCCGCGATACGCCCGAAGTCGTCGCGCGATTCGAGTTCGAACTCCAGCTCGTCGCCAACCTGCGCGGTCTTCTTCACCTGTTTCGCGTCCTCGAGCGTGATGTGCCGCTCCGGATTGTAGCGCGGAAGCTTCACCTCGCCATTCTCCCCGACCGCCGCCGGTTCCGGAGGCTCTTCCCCCCGCTTGCCGCGCCTCACCTTCTTCTCCTCTTCCTCCTTCGCGCGCTCCATCGCTTCCTCTTCCGCGTCGAGGAACCGCACCGTCGTCTCGTCGACCACGGTCTTCACCCGCCAGAACTTCAGCTCGCCCGTTTTCTCATCCAGTTTGCACTTCACGACCTCGCCCCGCTCGCCGTACTCTTTTTTATACGCCGCCGCGATGGAAGATTCGATGACCTCCATAATGCCCGCGGGCTCCAGGCCTTTCTCCTCGGCGACCTGCCGCACCGCCTTCGATAGTTCTTTGATGTCTAACATATTTTTCATTAAATAAGTCCGCTCACTGGCGGACTCGAACGACACTCCCATTCTAACCCCGGAACGGCGAATGTCAAGGGGTGGGGCGGGGGTAATATGAACGAGTTGTCACATATTCGCTACCATGAAGAATATGTACAACATCAAACAAATACCGTCGGAAGCGCAGATTCGGAAGGAATTGCGGCGGCTGCTCTTCGGGAAAAACGTGTTTTGCCCCTGGTGCCGCA
>DATKMM010000015.1:0-5990 GCA_035541855.1 Minisyncoccota bacterium
TATCACCACCATTGGTCGGTCAATTTGCCGGATTACGTGAGGGAATTCTGCTTCAGATTTTCCTCACCGGAATTGTTCGAAAATCCCTTATATTACCTATCTAAATCATTATCGCTTGTGACAACTTGTTGAGATTGCCCTGGGGCGGCAGCCGGCAGCGCGGCTATTGCCCGGCTCCCCGTCTGATCTCAATACGCCGCACCCGCCACGCGGGAATTCCCGCGCCCGGCGTGGTCGTGGCGGTGGTCGTAGCCGTCATACTGGCACTGGTGCCGATGCCCGCGTCCGGCGCCGTGCCGGTCGCGACGTCCATGGCCGGGGCGGCGGCCGCGCTCGTCGGGCAGGCATCCCGGAAACGCGCCAGCGCCTCGATCCTCAAGAGCGGCCTGCCCTGCAGGATGAACGACGAGCTCGCGACCGCGGATGCCAGCCGGCCGCAGAACTGATCGAGCGCGCCATCGGTGAGGTTCGCCTGGGTCGCGGCGGCGGCCGAATTGCTGACGTCGTCATTCAGATCCCGGGCCAGGCCCGCGATCTGGGTGCTCGACGGATTCTTCGCGGCAAGGGCACTGATCTCCGCGGCGCGGCGGGCGGCGAAGGTTGCCTGGAGCTGCGCCTTTTGCGATGCGGGCGCGACCGCCAGCTGGACGCTCTCGCCCAGGCGCTTCAGGGGATAGAGCGGGCTGTCCGCGGCAACGTTCGTCGTATCGGCATACACCGACATACCGGCAAAAAGCGCGACGATGGCGCCGCCGGCGATGAACGATCTGGCCATCGCCGTAAAGCGCGCCCGCGCCCCCGGATGCGCCGCGCCAAAAACCGCCAGGAAAGCTATCCTGGTCTCTTTTATGAACTCCTTCCGCGGCGCGATGGCTTTCCGCGCCCCGCAGGGAAGCTTCCCATGGTTGAAAAAATTAAACATCTTTTAATCCCTGCTTTATCTTCCCCTTGATCCGGAGCGCCGCGACCCGGAGCGAGCCTTCCGTTTTGCCGGTCAGCGCCGCGATCTCGGCATAGGACAGCTCCGCCACGTAGCGATACTCGAAAAGTTCGCGGTCGCCATCGTTCAGCGTTCCCAAAAAGGCAATGAGCTTTTCATGCCGCAGCTTGTCGTCGAGGTCCGGCCCGCGGCCATCGACGGCCATCGCTTCGACCGCGCCCTCTTCAAAAGAGGAAAACGGCACCTCCTTCTTCTTGCGATAGAAATCAACCAGCATATTGCGGACCATCCGCCAGAACCAGACCACGAACCCGCCACGCGCCTCGTCGAACCCGTCAACCCTCTCGATCAATTTAATGAAAACATCGTGCGCCAGGTCCTCCGCGACCTCGCGCTTGCCCGTGCGCGTATACAAAAACCCGTAGACCTTCGGCAGGAATTCGTCATAGAGCGCGGCGGCGGCCTTCCGGTCGCCCCGCTTCATCCGCACCGCAAGCCTGGTCAGCCGGTCTGTTTGTTGATGAGATGCCATAGGAAAATACGCTTTTCTCGCCCAAATGTTACTTCTTATTATGCCCATCCTCCCCGAAAAAGACAAAAAGGCCGGCGTGCGAGAACGCCGGCCGGTACACTACCGCCGCTGGTGATAATCGAGAAACGCCCGCACCGATGGATCGGAAAGCGGCGGAAGACTGATCAGCCGAAACTCCCGCGGCCGGACGGGCTCCGGTTGGTGCATCGCATAGGCCGGATTGCGGCGGCGATCAAGACAAAGTTTTTGAACGTTTGTCTCGTCAATAAACTTCGCGAGGTCGATTTCTCCATCCTGGCGGCAGGCGACCATAACCTGCACCAGGACCAACCTCGCCACGTCCACGGCCTTCATCCAATACGCTTCGTACGCACTGGCAAGACTTTCACAAAACTCTTCCGGCGAACGGTACCCGTTCGCCGTGAATGTCGGCTCAGCCCCTGTCAGAATCAGTGCGATGCCGTCCAGGGAGAGCGCCACCAGCCCTCCCGCCCTTCGGATCGAATCCAACTCCTTTTCATTCAACATCTTCTTCTCTTCTCCTCGCTTATTATGAACTCCTGACAACCAATCTGCCTCCAACCTACCACGCGGGGAAAGCAGGTGTCAATTTAAAATTGCTAGACCCCCAAGCCATCCGTAGCCGCGTCCAGGAAGGAATGATAGCTCCCCATCTTTTTAAACCAGCCGTCTATGAATACGCGTAACGCCTCCTTCGCGATCTTGTCATGAATTTTTTCCATCTTCTCGTGTAGTTTCGGCCGGACAAGCTCAAGATCCTTGGCCATATCGTTTTGGTTCGCAAAAAGCTTGTAGTGGGTCACCTCCATATAATCCGCGATCTTCGCGTCACCAGATAATGATGCTCCGCAAGATTGCTCAGGCGCGCATTACCTCCCATGCTGGCGTAGATACATCCTTCATATTCTATCCTTTCCGAATGGCAATCACCACAGGATTGCCGCTAGGTATGGCCAGCCCCCTCCCGCGCCTTCTCCGAAGACCGTGTTGCGCCGAGTGAAATTGGCGGCGGCCGCGGATGCCGCCCGACGGCGCAACGGTGGTCGAGGGGGCGGCGCGGGAGGGGGCTGGCCTACCAGATCTTCACCCGGTCCTCCGGCGCGCGCCAGAGCCTGTCCCCTTCCTTCACGCCAAACGCTTCGTAGAACTCCTCCATGTTCGAGACCGGGCCGTTCACGCGGAATTCCGACGGCGAGTGAGGGTCGGTCTGCAGGCGCAGGCGCAGAAGCTCCTCGCGCGAGTGGCTCCGCTCCGTGACCGCGCAGCCCATGAAGAACCGCTGCTCCGGCGTGAAGCCGTCGATCTTCTCCGCGGCCGCCGCCGGGTTTTCATCAAGTTTTGATCTCAATGCGTCGTACGCGATGAGCAGGCCGCCGAGGTCGGCGATGTTCTCGCCCAGGGTCAATTTGCCGTTCACATGCGCGCCGGGCAGCGGTTCGTACTTATCGAACTGTTCCGCGAGATGCGCCGCCTTCGCGTCGAAGCGCTGCTTGTCTTCCGGCGTCCACCAGTCGCTCAGGTTGCCCTTCGCGTCGAACTTCGCGCCTTGGTCGTCGAGGCCGTGCGTGAGCTCGTGGCCGATGACGCTCCCGATGCCGCCGAAGTTCACCGCGTCGTCCGCCACCGGGTCGAAGAATGGCGGCTGGAGGATAGCAGCCGGAAACGCGATCTCGTTGAGCGGGGGCTGGTAGTAGGCATTGACCGTCTGCGGCGACATGAACCACTCGTTCCGGTTCACCGGACCGCCGACCTCGCGCATTTTCCGGTCGAACTCGAACGCGCACGCGCGCATGACATTCCGCGCATAGGAATCAGCCGCGACCTCAAGAGCGCGCATATCCTTCCAGACGTCCGGATAGCCGAGCTTGCGCGAGACCGCGTCGAGCTTTTCCTGCGCCTTCCTTTTCGTCTCCGCGCCCATCCATTCGAGCCGGGCTATCCGGGCGCGGTACGCCGCCGCGAGGTGGTCCACCAGGTCGTTGATCTTCCGCTTGGCATCGCCGCCGAAATGGCGCCCGACGTAAAGCTTGCCGAGCATCTCGTCGAGCGAGGCATCGGTGACGGCGAGCGCGCGGCGCCAGAGCGGCTTCATCTCCTTCGCGCCGTTGAACGTCCGCGCGTAAAAATCGAACCGCTGGCGCTCCAGGCCTTCGTCCAAAAATCCCGCCATGCCGTTCAGCACATGCCAGCGCAAATATGTCTTTATGCGATCGAGCGGCAGGGTCTCCCACAGGCGGTCAACCTCGGCGAAGAACTTCGGCTGGCCGACGATGAAATACGCCGGCACGGGCATCGCCGCCGCCTCGAAATATTTCCGCCATGCGATCCGCGGCGTGAGCGCGGCGAGCTCCCCCAACGACATTTTGTGGTACAGTTTCTCCACGTCGCGCAGCTCCACGCGCGTCATGGACGCTCTCGCGAGCCCGGTCTCGACCTCCATGACGCCATCCGCGGCAGGACCTGCGGCAACGGCATCGGATCCGAGATGCGCAAGCATCTCCTTCATGTACGCGAGATAGTCCGCGCGGATCTTTTTGCTCTTCTCGTCGTCGTTCAGATAATAGTCGCGGTCCGGCAGGCCCAATCCGCCCTGGTACAGATGGAGCGCGACCACCTCGCTTTGCTTTTCATCCTGTTCCGAGGACGGCATCCACCAGACACCCGCGCCAAGCCGCTGGAGATACCCGACCGCCGCCGCGAGCGTATCGCCATCCTGGATAGCGTCTATCTTCGCGAACAGTTCGCCAAGCGGCGCCATGCCAAGCCGGTTGCGTTTCTCCATATCCATCGCCTCCCGATAGAAATCGCGCACGCGCCGCCCGTCGCTCCCCGGCGGCAGCTCCTCGTCGCGCTTCGCCGCGAGATCGTCCAATATTTCCTTAAGCTGCAGCTCCACGTCGCGCCGCAGGGTATAGAACGAACCCCACTGGGCCTCTTCCGGCGGGATGGGATTTTTCGCCAGCCATCCGCCGTTCACGTAACGGAAAAAATCATCGGCTGGCCGCACGTTCCGGTCGAAATTCTCCGGTTCGATGGAGGACATATCATTCAGAAAAACATGTTCACGGCCGATTTGCAAGAACGGCCAGGCGGAGAACCGCGAAACGCCGGATGGATGGGGTATAATGAAATCATGAAAAATATTTCGCCGGTGGCGGCATGGCTGGCGCTCGGCATGGTGACCCTGGCGGGGATCGCCAACGCGCAGTCTGCCTCCCCGCTGGCGCCAACTTCCGTGACGGCATCGCTGTCCGCGCCGTCGCAGATCACGGTGTCCTGGTCCGCGCCAGCCGCGACGACGACCGCGATCGGCGGCTACTATATATACCGGAACGGCGCCCCGGTCGGGAACACCTCCGGCCTTTCTTTCGTGGACGCCGTCACGGCCGGCAGTTACACCTATACGGTCGCGGCTTACGATGCGAACGGCGATCCCCTGCCGCAATCATTGCCGACGGAACCCATAGCGATCACCGCCGACCGGACGCCGCCGACCGAACCGACCGGACTCACGGTCTCTTCCGTCACTTCATCTTCCGTCACGCTCGCCTGGAACGCATCAACCGACAATGTCGGCGTCGTGGGATATTACCTCACCCGCAACGGCGCGCGGGTCTACACCGCGACGCCCGTCACCGGCACGAGCTACACCGATACCGGCCTCGCGGCCGGGTCGACGTATACTTACCAGGTCACCGCTTATGATGCGGCCGGCAACCTTTCGGGGAATTCAAACTCCGTACAGGCGCCGACGCTCCCGGCATGGTTCACCATCTCGACGCCGTATAACCTTTCGGCGACCGCGATCTCGACGAGCGAGATCGACCTCTCCTGGGGCGCGGCGACCGACGTTTCGGGAACGCCGATCTATTACGTCTACCGCAACGGGCAGCCAGCGGCAACGACGAGCGCGACCACCTACCAGGATACCGGGCTCCGCGCCGGAGCCTCCTACGGCTACTCCGTCGCGGCATTCGACCTGGCGGGAAACCTATCCGCGCAAAGCCAGACAGCGGGAGCCAGCACCCTGCCAGCCCCCTTGCCGCCGGAACCGACATCTTCGGCGGGCGCCCCGGCGACCGCGACCGCGACATCCTCGCCCGGTGCTCCATCATCGGAATCCACGCCACCCGCCGCCGCGCCGGTTTTCACTTCGTTCCTTTCTTTCGGGTCGCGCGGCAGCCAAGTGCAGGCCCTGCAGACCCTGCTCATCGGACAGGGTGATCTCGGCGCCGGCTACGCCACCGGCTATTTCGGCTCCCTCACCCAGGCGGCGGTTCAGAAATTCCAGTGTTCACAGAATGTCGTTTGTTCCGGCAATCCACAAACCACCGGCTGGGGACTCGTCGGCGCGAAAACCCGGAAAGCGCTCAACGCCGTCGCCGGATGACGCCGCTCAGTCTTGCTATCCGCCGACCACCTCGTGTTTCGGCTTCGCGCCGCCAGGTGCACGCCCTGCCATGTTCCGCCGATGTTCTTCCGTATTGAGCAATCCGC
>DATKMM010000016.1:0-16109 GCA_035541855.1 Minisyncoccota bacterium
TGAACGGCGCGCCGGAGAATCCAATGAGCGGCACCGAAAGTCCGGTTCGTAATATCCGTATGGTTTCCGGCAGATATGCTATGCTTTCCCGCGAAAAAGGCCGCAATCTCGATATTTTCCCTGGCGCATCTATCGGATCATCGATGACCGGACCGACGCCCTCGACGATCCTGACCTCAACGCCCATCGCGATCGGGAGCAGCATGATATCGGCAAAGAGGATGGCGGCATCGACGCCGAGCAGCTCGACCGGTTCGGCGCTCACCCGCGCCGCAAGCTCGGGCGCCCGCGTGAGCGAAAGTACGTCATGCGTCTCGCGCAACTTCCGATAGCCCGGGAGCGACCGGCCCGCCTGCCGCATGAACCATACCGGGATGCGCTCTACCGGCTCGCCGCGGCAAGCCCTGAGGAAGATGCCGTCCTTCATAGCATGGCAAGGGCTTCCCCGGGCGACATATGCCGGCAGGTGAAGATAGGCAGGTCGTTCTTCGTGTGCCGCCGCGACTCGGTCCCGCGCATGTCCATGACGAGCTGCACGAAATCTTCCAGGTCGTTCACGTAATACGAAACGACAAACTCGTGGTCGTCCATGCCGTAGGAATAAAGCAGGCGTTGTGATATTTTCCCGCTGTGCCGGCGGCCCACCTCGACATGCGATCTCATCACGTTCCGGCGCTCGTCGTACGGCATGAGGTGCCATTCGGTCGTTTTCGTAAACGGATACACTACCAGGTATTTATGCAAAAGGTTCCAGTCAGCTTCCTGGGGGGGATGTCCGGGGTTGTACGGCGATGAGCGGGCCACGCCCAAAAGCGTATACGCGACCTTCAGATGCCTGCCCAGGCTGGTATGCAGGAGATCGCGCAAAAGGTCCTGTGCCTGCCCGGGCTGATCGGCATTCACATGTAGCATGAAACGCGTACCCGCCTTAAAGCCAAGCGTCGCATAGGCCTGGAAGCGGACGCTCCGGTCGCTCTCGAGACACGAGAGAAAGTCCTTCTTCGCGGATAAGATCTCGGACCTGGACAGGGAACGCATGCTCGATGCGGCGTCGAAAAAGAAGTAGTTATGGTATCGCATGGGAGGTATTATATCCTTTTACGCTTACTTGTTGAAACCCGGCCGCCCTTGCTGCCCGCGCGGTCGTTTCGCCGATGCAGAACGTCCGGACCGCGAAGATCGTTTTGCGTTGGGAATGCGGGACCTGGTCCAGCAGGCCATTGATGCCGGAGGGGCTCCTGAAGCAGATCTTTTCCACCGCTCCGGCGAGCAGCGACCTTTTCTGCGCGGGCGAGAGCGTCGTACGGTAAGGGGTATATAACCGCACCACCCGCACGACCGCTCCCCGCCTGCGCATCTTCCTGACGATATCATAGGGAGCGGCCGCGGAGCGCGGGAAAAGAACGCGCTTGCTATCGAGCGGAAGCTTCAGGAGATCGGCCCGCGGCCCGACCTGCACGACCCGGCCCGGCAGCGGCGGCTGGGCGGCATATTGCCGCAGCGCTTGGGTGAAAAATTTTCGGGCATGCCTGCTCGTGAAAACGACCAGGTCGTAGCGATCGATGTCGCGCAGGGCCTGGATCGAGGCGCGGGAAAGAGGGATGCGTTTGGTTTTGACCCGGATCTCCAATACCTTCTGCATGGCCTTAATTTTCCAAAAGCTTTCGCGCCAGCGCCTCGCCCAGTTGACCGCTCGCAGTCCACGGCGCGCGCATTTCATCCCGCCGGATGTCCGGTCCGGAACCTGCCCGCATGCCGATAAGGACGCAATCGCCGCCGTCGCGGAAAGCATATGCACCGGTCGGCGACTTGCAGCCGCCACCCATGGCCTTCGAGAAAGAACGCTCGACGCGGGCCGCGCGGGCCGCGTCGGCATCGTTCACCATCCCGAGCAATCTTTGCAATCTCATGTCGTCCTCTCTTGCCTGAATGGCAATAATGCCCTGCCCGGGAGCCGGCGTCATCTCACGGGGCTCGAAATACCGGACGATGCGATGTGCAAGGCCAAGACGCTTGAGGCCGGCGCCCGCGAGAATAACGGCGTCATAAGGCTCCAACATGAGCTTCTGCAAACGGGTCGGCACATTGCCGCGAATGCTTTTCATGACGACGTCCGGCCGCAACGCCCGCATCTGGACCTGCCTGCGCGAACTGTCGCTGCCGATCACCGCCCCCGGCGGCAATTCCTCAAGAGGTCCCCCGTATTTCGTGACCAACACATCCCGGGCGTCTTCCCGGGGAAGATAGGCGCCGGTATACAGCCCCGCCGGCATGTCGTCAGCCATGTCCTTCAAGCTGTGTGCCGCAAGATCAATTTCCCGGTTCAACAGTGCCCGTTCTATTTCTCCGGTAAACCAGCCCTTTCCGACCGTGTCGAGAGGGATCGGACCTTGATCAACGTCTCCCTGCGTTTGGATGATCCGCACTTCTATATCAAAGGAGGGGTCTGCCGCCTGAATGGCATTGGCGACAATATCTACCTGTTTGACGGCCAGGGCGCTTCCCCGGGTACCGATAACGATCCGCTTCCTTGAGGACATATGGACTTCATTATATCCCTTCCGTGGGAGCAAAAGAATCCCGCCCGATCCCCTTGTGATATAATGAACCTTTATGGTCAAGAAGCTGATCACCGCCTTGGGCGCGTTATGGGTTCTGGACGGCATGCTCCAGCTGCAGCCGGCGATGTTCACTCCGGCGTTCATAACCGGCGTGCTCGCCCCGAACCTGCAGAACCAGCCGGGGGTGATCGCGGCCATCGTGGCATTCGGGATCCGCGTCTTCGGCAGGGATCTTTTTTGGTCCAATCTGGCGGCGGCGGGCATCCAACTGTTCATCGGGGCGCTGCTTTTGCTCCCGGTGAAGCCATCGCTGCGCCGGTTCGGCCTGTGGACCTCGGTCGCCTGGGCGCTCATCGTCTGGGCGTTCGGCGAGGGGTTCGGCAACCTGGCAACCGGATCGGCTTCCTTTTATACCGGCGCGCCCGGCGCGGCGCTGCTTTACGCCATCCTCGCGCTCTTTTTGCTTTATGCCGAAAAGCGGCCCTCCGCCGTAAAGTATTTACCGGCGACCGCGGGCGGCATCATCCTTGTCTGCGCGATGCTGAACATCACCCCGATGTTCTGGCAGCCGGGCATGCTCTCGATGCTCGCGGGCGTCGCCCCGGCGTCCAACTGGCTCGGCTCGCTGGGCGTCGCGGGGAGCACGATCGGCAATGGCATAGCATTCCTCCTGCTGTTCCTGCTCGGCATGTTGCTGGTCTTCTATCCGGGCCGCGCCACGGCATGGCTCGCGATCGCTTTCCTCGCGGCCGTGTGGTGGATCAGCCAGGATTTCGGCGGCATGCTCTCCTTCCCGTCAGGCATGGCCACCGACCCGAACTCGGCGCCGCTCCTCGCGCTCTTCCTTCTGCCCGCACTGGCAGCGGGTAGCGTCGCTCCGCAAACAGACTGAGCTATCCTTTTAAGAAAATCGCGGAGGCGGTCATTGCCGCGAAGAGCAATACGAGGACCGCGAGGGAAATAACGAACATGGTGCGGGCCCAGCGCTTTTCGTCGGCGGCCCGGATGCCAAACAGGCCCGCCGCAAGCCAACCGAGGCCAAGCAGGACCGCCGTCCAGAAATACGGCAGGCCGGCATAGCCGGGCGGGGCGAGGAGCGGCGCCACGACCGTAAAGCCGCCGACGGAGGCCAGCATGACGATCTTCGTGGCGGCGACGCCCCGCGCGACCGGCAGAACCGGGATCCCGGCGGCGGCGTATTCTTCGCGGCGGCGGATGGCGATCGCGAAAAAGTGCGGCAGCTGCCACAGGACAAGGATGAGAAAAAGGAGCAGTGCCGCGATATCCAAACGACCGCCCGCGGCGGCGTATCCGACGACCGGCGGCGTGGCGCCCGCGATGGCGCCGATGAACGTCCCGGCCGGCGATTGCCGCTTCGACCACTGGGTATACGCCCACACGTAAACCAAAAATCCCAGGAACGCGACGTCTGCCGCCAGGAGGTTGGTCCATGCGGCAAGGATGAGGAATCCGGCGAAGCCGAGCGCCGTTCCGTACCACAACGCGGCGCGCGGCGAAACGCGGCCGGCGGCGAGCGCGCGATCCTTCGTGCGCGGCATCTTCGCATCGATGTCGCGGTCGAGGTAATTGTTGAACACGCAGCCAGACGCCATGACGAGCGCGATGCCGGCCGCCGTCGCGAGCAACCGTCCGGGATCGATGGCGCCCGGCGAACCGAGCGCGAACCCTCCGACCACCGAGATCACGTTGCCCAGCACGAGGCCGGTCTTCGCGAGCGAATAATATTCCTTCACCATATCCTTCATGGTACCATGGTATTATGATCGCGTTGTTCATGCCGGCAGGACCGGTCGCGGCGCAGGAGCGGACGCTTATCGTCACGATGGTGCTCCTGATGCTCGTGGTCGTCGTGCCGATGTTCATCGCCCTGTTCACGATCGCGCGCCGGTACCGTTCGGGAAATCCCAAAGCTAAGCATGTGCCGGATGGACGGCACCGCGGATGGACCGAACTGTGGCTGTGGGCGGTCCCCGCCGCGCTCGTCGCGGTGCTCGGCACGCTCTGCTGGCAGTACGCGCACGCGCTCGACCCGTACCGGCCGATCGCATCCCCCAACCCGCCGCTCACCGTCCAGGTTGTCGCGCTCGAATGGAAGTGGCTCTTCATTTATCCGCAGCAGGACATCGCCACCGTGAACTACCTCGAGTTCCCCGCCGGTACGCCGGTCCACTTCGAGCTCACGGCCGATGCGCCGATGAGCTCGTTCTGGATCCCCCGGCTCGGCAGCCAGATCTACGCGATGGCCGCGATGGAGACCCAGCTCAACCTGCTCGCGAGCACTACCGGGGAATACGTCGGCAAGGATACCGAGATCAACGGCGCGGGCTACGCCGGCATGACGTTCACGGCGAACTCGGTCTCGCCGTCGGATTTCAATGCCTGGGTCGCATCAGTGCAGGCATCGGGCACCTACTCCGCGCTCGATCAAAACGCGTACGCCGCGCTCGCGATGCCCTCCGAATATGCTCCGCCCGCATATTACTCATCGGTGCAGGAAAACCTGTTCGATAATATAATGATGGAATACATGGAACCCAGCCCGACGGCGCCGGTTCCGGCCTCGGCCACCCCGGCGTCCGGCGCGGCGATGCCGGGCATGTCGATGTAACCGCGACCATGACACACTTCATTTTCGGCAATCTCACCTGGAGCGACCTGCCGCACCAATGGTTCACGATCGGCGGGACCGTCGCGCTCGTCGGTATCGCCGCCGCGGGCATCGGCCTCCTCACCTATCTCCATCGCTGGCGATGGCTCTGGAAGAACTGGCTCACGTCCACCGATCCGAAAAAGATCGGTGTGATGTACATCGTGGTCGCGGCGGCAATGTTCTTCCGCGGCGGCCTGGACGCCATCATGATCTGGCTCCAGCAGGCGCTCTCATCGGGCCAGTCGCAGGGCTATCTCGACGCGAGCCACTTCCAGCAGATCTTCACCGCGCACGGCGACATCATGGTCTTCTTCGCGACCATGGGATTCCTCTTCGGCCTGATGAACCTCATCGTGCCGCTCGAGATCGGCGCGCGCGACCTCGCCTTCCCGTTCCTCAACTCGCTCGGCTTCTGGCTCTATGTCGCCGGCGCGATCCTCATCAACATGTTCTTCGTGTTCGGCGGCGAGTTCGCCTCGGCCGGCTGGCTCTCGCTCCCGCCGCTTTCGGAGATCGCGTACAGCCCCGGCACCGGCGTCGATTACTGGATATGGAGCCTGCAGATATCCGGCCTCGGCAGCCTGCTCGGCGGCCTCAATTTCCTCGTCACTATTTTCAGGATGCGCGCGCCGGGGATGACGCTTATGAAGATGCCGATGTTCGTCTGGACGTCGCTCTGCAGCTCGGTCCTCATCGTTTCCACCTTCCCGGTCCTCACGGTCACGACCGCGCTCCTCTGGCTCGACCGCTTCTTCGGCATGCACTTTTTCAGTTCGGGCTTCGGCGGCAACCCGATGATGTACGTGAACCTCATCTGGATGTGGGGCCATCCGGAGGTGTACATCCTCGTCCTCCCTTCGTTCGGCATCTTCTCGGAAGTGGTCTCCGCGTTCTCGCACAAGCGTCTCTTCGGCTACGTTTCGATGGTGCTCGCCGCGATCTGCGTGACGCTCCTCGCCTGCCTCGTCTGGCTGCACCACTTCTTCACGATGGGCGCCGGCGCGGACGTGAACGCGTTCTTCGGCATCTCGACCATGCTCATCGCGATCCCCGCCGGGGTGCAGATATTCAACTGGATCTCGACCATGTTCCGCGGGCGCATCGTCTTCGCGACGCCGATGTACTGGTTCCTCGGGTTCGTGACGCTCTTCACGTTCGGCGGCATGGCGGGCGTGCTCCTCGCGTCGCCGGCAGCCGACTACCAGCTGCACAACACGCTCTTCCTCGTCGCGCATTTCCACACGATGATCGTCGGTGCCGGGCTTTTCGGCATCTTCGCCGGCATCACGTACTGGGCGCCCAAAGTGCTGGGATTTAAACTGGATGAAAAATGGGGCAAACGGGCGTTCTGGCTCTGGCTCGCCGGGTTCCTTACCGCGTTCACCCCGCTCTACATCCTGGGCGCCATGGGCGCCACGCGCCGCCTCGACCACTACGCCGCCGCGACCGGCTACCAGCCGCTCTTTATCGTCGCCGGGATCGGCGGCTGCCTCATCGCCGCCGGGTTCATCACGCAGATCGTCCAGGTCGTCGTGAGCGTCAAGGAACGGAAACAGAACCTCGACACGACCGGCGACCCATGGGACGCGCGCACGCTCGAGTGGTCGACGCCGTCGCCGGTGCCGTTCTATAACTTCGCCGCCATCCCGACCGTGCACAGCCGGGACGCGTGGTGGGCTTCGAAAGAAGCCCAGAAGCAGATAGGAGAGCGCCCTGGCTCCTTGGGATCTTTAAGTCGCCAGAACGTTCTCCTATCTGCTTCTGGGCGGTCTTATGAAGACATCGAGCTGCCGAAGAACACGGCGATGGCGATCTATGTTTCCGTGTTGGTATTCCTTTTCGGGTTCGCCATGGTATGGCATATCTTTTGGCTTGCCGCGCTCGGACTCGGCGGCGCCATCGCCTGCGTCATCATCCGCTCGTTCGACGAACACACCGAATATATCCTGACGGCGGCCGAGGTCGAACGGATGGAAACCGCACGAAAATGAACGATAAACACATCTTCGGCTTTTGGGTCTACCTGATGACCGACCTCATCATGTTCGCGGCGCTCTTCGCGGCGTACGCGGTCCTCCGCACGGCGACCTTCGGCGGCCCCGGCCTCGGCAGCCTGCTCAGCCTGAACGGCGCGCTCGCGGAAACGCTCATCCTCCTCACCAGCAGCTTCACCTGCGGACTGGCCCTGCTCGCGGTCCGGACCGGACGCAAGGGCCAGGCCCTCGCGTGGTTCGCGGGCACGTTCGCCCTCGGCGCCACCTTCCTCGGGCTTGAGCTCAGCGAGTTCTCCCGGCTTGCCGCGGCCGGCAACGGACCGCAGGCGAACGCCGCGCTCTCATCGTTCTTCACGCTCGTCGGCACGCACGGCCTCCATATCGCCGTCGGCCTGCTTTGGATGGCGGTCGGCATGGTCCAGGTCCAGGTCCGCGGCCTCACGCCTGCCACCAGCTCGAAACTGGAACGCCTGGCTCTTTTTTGGCACTTCCTCGACATCGTCTGGATATTCATCTTCACTGTCGTATATTTAATGGGCGCCGCGTTATAATCCCATGAAAAACGAAAAAGCTTACGTGATCGGCTTCTCGCTTTCCATCCTCCTGACCCTCGCGGCCTACGTCCTCGTGGAGATCCACGCCGGCTCGGCGCATGAAACCATCTCGCCCGCCGTGCTCATCCCCCTTATCCTCGGATTCGCCGTCCTGCAGCTCGTGGTCCAGATGTTCTTCTTCCTGCACGTCGGCGCGAAACCCGGCCGGACCTGGAAACTTGCCATCTTCTTCACCACGCTCGGCCTGGTCCTCATCATCACGGTCGGTTCGCTCTGGATCATGGACCACCTGAACTACAACATGATGGCCGATCCCGCCCAGATGCAGCAATACATCAACGACCAGCAGGGGTTCTGAGCATCAATCTTCCGGCAGCGCGTACGCCACCTCCGCGCCGAAAAGGAAAAGCATCGAGGAATAGTAGACCCACGTCAGGAAAGCGATGATCCCGCCGGCGATACCGTACGAACCGATCAGGCCCTTGCCGAAGACCCATCCCAGCGCATACTCTCCGGCGACCAGAAAGACGGTCGTGACGAGAGCGCCCGTGACCGCATGCCGGACCGAAAGCGGCTCCGAAGGCAGGTAGCGGTAGACCAGGGCGAAAAGCAGCGTCGCCACGGTAAACAAAAGCACGAAGTTAAGGAAATATAAAAACCAGAGCGGCGCGCCGGATTGCCGGCTTAGGAACTCCTGCAGGTTCGAAACGCCGGTCGTCGTGAAGAAAAAGACCGCCATCAGGAACCCGGTCAGCAGGATAAGGAAAAACGCCTTCACGTGATGCCTGAAAAATCCGATCCATCCCGACGACCGCGACTGCCTCCTGGCGATGACGTCGAACGCCTCGCTCACCTCGACGAAAAAGTTCGTGGCGGCGAAGACGAAAACCAAAAGCCCGATGACGGTTATCACCGGGTTCGCCGAAGCGCGGTACGGCGCCGCCATCTGCTGGACGAGCTGCGCCGAAGAGGCGCCGGCAAACCGGCCGACATTCTGCACCAGCAGCGCCTCCATCGTCCGCACGCCGAAGACCGATTCGGTCAAGGCCGACAGGAGAAACAAAAACGGCGCGAGCGCCAGCACGGCGTAGAATGCCAGGGCCGCGCCCTGCTTCATCATCCCCTGCGTCCGCCAGCGGCGGAAAGCGGTCCGTATGACCTGCATGCTCTTGGCGCCCTCCTATGACGATTGCGGTCCCTGGCCCTGCCGCCGCTCGCGCCGGCGCTCCATCCATTCCTGCCGCCGCCTGCGGCGGGCGGACCCGCGCACCATGAGCAGGATGCCGATCGCGAGAAGAACAATGCCCCACAGCATCCCGCCCGAAAACGACCCGAAAACGCCCAACGACTCCAGCAGAAGGACCGCCCCGATGATGATAAATATTATTCCTATCATATTTTTATTATAGCACAATGCCACTATTCAGCGACAATGCCCCTTGTGCAAAATCATGGTTTGTGATACGGTTTTAACGGAATTTTGGAGGCACCTATGTCGCGCCTGCTCGAAGAGTATGAGAGTTCCTGCGAAGGCAAGATACGATTCCGGACGGAATGGGAGGCCGATGTAGCCGCGTGGATGTTCGAAGGGTTCTACTTCGAACGAATGAATCATTATCATTGCTGGTTTTGCGGCCAATGGCACTTCGGCCATGATCGACCGTCGGCAACATATCGGCTTCAGTGGGCGCTCCAACGGGTCGCCCACTTTTTTATTCCCGATCGGGCGCGGCGCGGACGATACCCGCCACTATCTCCTCCGTCTTTCTCACAAGGCCGATGCGCGGAAATGTCTTCGCGATCGTAAATATATGCTCTTCCGCCGTCATCGCCGCCATGGCGTCTTCCGCGAAAATCTGGTGATAGCCATATTCATACGCGAACCGCGCCGTGCTTTCGACGCCGATGTTGGTCGCGATGCCGCACAAGACCATGGTGGTTATGCCGCGCCTTCGGAATTCGAGGTCAAGCTCCGTCCCGTAGAAAGCGCCCCACTGGTGCTTCGTGATCACAAAGTCGCCCGGCTTCGGACCCAGTTCGGGGACGATATCAGCC
Organism: Minisyncoccota bacterium; assembly: GCA_035541855.1. Taxonomy (GTDB): domain Bacteria; phylum Patescibacteriota; class Minisyncoccia; order UBA6257; family 2-01-FULL-56-20; genus JAJXYP01. Next base: position 9,836 of record DATKMM010000016.1, read on the forward strand.
CAATCCGGCTGGGGAACCTGGGTCCACGGCTTCGCATCAGCGACGGGATGCAGCGCGTCTTTCCCGTCGGGAGACGGCGTGACGCGCACCAGGAACACCGGCATTCCGTTCTTCCTGAAAGCATCGGCGATCGCAGCCGCGTTCTTTATCACGACATCGGACGCATATGGAGCGACTGGCCTTGCCGCGATGCCTTTCTGGAGGTCGATGACGACCAACGCGGTTTTTGACTTATCGATGGATAGATCGCCCATACCTTTTATACTACCACTTTCGCATACGTTTCTCGACCTGCTCGCTTTGGGATACCCGCGATTTCCCGCTCGATCGAAACCCCTGCGGCCATTTCTTACGGAAATACGCCCGTGATTCCCTGAAAATCTTTGCATTAGGGGGCTGGATATCGCTCCGGTAATAGAAATGGGTTATCACGGCGTTATAGACGAAAAATATCTTCCACTGCTTCGTCTTCAGTGAATTGCAAACATCCCCTTCCTCGAAATAGAGAAAGAGGTTTTCGTCGAACCCGCCGATCTCGTCGAACGCCCGCCTCCTGAAGAACAGGGCGCTCCCCGCAATAGGGTTGAACTCAAGGGCCGTCGTATTCGGCCAGATGGTGGCGCCAAGGAATTTTTCGAAGAAGCTTTTCAGCGTAAACCGTTTCGGCCAGAACGTTCTCTTGTGCCACCAGAAACCGATGGGCTCTTCGACCCGGGGGCCGCATAAGCCCGCTTCGGGATGCGCCTCCATGAAGTCGTACAGCGTTTTTATGGCGTTTTTCGAGACGACCGTGTCGGGATTGAGCGCAAAGAGGTATTCGCCGCTTTCTTTTTTGGCCAAGAGGTTGTGCCCCGCGCCGAACCCCAGATTTTTGCCGGAGCGATAGAACGCGACCGGCTCATTTTCATATCTCGCTTCAAGGTCGGCGATGTCCTCTCCGGAACCATTTTCAAGCACCAAAACCTTGAAGGTGATCCCCGAATCCTTCATCCCCGCCATGACACTGTCCACGCAGTCCGACAGGTGCCGTTTCGTTTTATAGGAAACAATCTGCACCACGATATGATCTTTCATGGGATCATCCCGCCCGGCGGGGCGTTACCCCCAACCCTCGTCGCCGGAAGCGCCATACACCGCAGGGTGCGGAATGCCATTCATCTTGAGATACACGCCGAGCTGGGCCCGATGATGCACGAGATGGTTGATGGTCTGCCGGAGCGTGGCGCCGCGCGTGGATCCCATCAGCACCTTGTCCTTCATCCTGAGCTCCCACTTGTCCGCGAGCGTCTTATCGTCCATAGCCGCGAGCGCGCTCCGCGCCGCCGCCACGCCGCCATCGAACACGGCGAGAAGCTCATTCACGTTCGCGGGCTGCGGCGGCATCTTATAGGTCGCAAGGTCAATATGGTCATCGTTCACGATACCCACGATCCAGCCCGGTATCCCGGCCACCGTATACGCCAGCCTGCCGAGCGGCATGGACCTCGGGCTTGGCGCGAACTCTGGCTTGTCGTACGGTACGCGCCCGAGCATCTTGCGCGTCACCGGCATCTCCTCGTTGAATTCCTCTAAAATATCCTGCTTGGTCATCATGCTTTTATACTACCATATTCAATGCCGAATCTTATCGTGTGTCCGCGGCACCCGCTTAGCGTTTCCCAACTTATTGAACCCGGTTTCCTCTTTGATTTCCCTGAGAATAGCTTTCTTAGGGTCTTCGCCGTATTCAACATCACCTCCGGGCAGATCCCACTTTAATGGATTCGAGGGTGCGGTCTCGGTTCTGCGCATGGTTAAGAATTTACCCCTCCCTTACCGCATGTTATAGAAACAAGGTGATAATACATCCGCACCAGATTCTCATGGTCATTCCTACCTTTAAGATTTTTGTGCCGCGAATCTTCTATATCCTCCGTAGAGCTAGAAGAGAATCGTCACCGACTTGGTCTCCCGTGGAATGGTCATCGTAACGGTCCCTGCATGCGCGTTGCTCTCAGCCGTAGCTTCTTCCGTAAAGAGGTCGCTCAACGGCATTTCGAGGATTGCGCACAAACTGGCGAGTTCGCGGACGCTAACGATTTCCATGGATAAAATCGGTCTTTGTTATTGACTTTCATTTCAGTTTCGCAGTAATCTGCTTTGAAATATCTTGCAATTCAGCTTCCGGCGTCGTCTCGCGCGATCCGGGACGATACAGGAATTTGCGCGGCTCGTACTCCGTAATCCCTTCGTCGCCCTGCTTGCGCGGGACGATGTGGAGATGAAAATGCGGAATGGATTGTCCAGCAATCCTTTCCTCGTTCCACGCATGATGAAATCCCTCCGCGCCGAAGAGTTCCCCTAACGCCCCCTTGACCTCCTCCATCAATTTGAAAATCGCTGCTTTCTCGTCGTCGGTCAACTCCTTGAATTTCTGCACATGGCGCACTGGCGCGACAAGCGTATGACCGGGCGTGATCGGGATATTCGTAAGGAACGCCCACGCAAGCCCGTTGGACTTGATCATACGAGCTTTGATTTCCGGCAGGGTGCAATAGACGCAATCAACCATCGATTGCCATTATAGCCCACTTTTCTGGATAAAAAAACGACCTAGACGCCGTGTCCGCTTATCAATCAGCGCTTCGCCCACTAGACCTCTCCATGAGCACTCGTAAGCCAGCATTTCCGCTGGGAGCTGGTAAATGTAATGGCCAAACAAAAAAGACAGCCGAACGTCCGAGTGAACGTGGCTGCCGGAAAGGGCTGCGATGTCAGAAGAAGTCCGAATACGTGGGACAACCAGCCTCCACGAAGAACTTTCCCGGAGGCGTATAGATGTCGGTGATGCCAAGCGTAACCTCCGCCGACGTACACGCCGCAGCGAATTGGGAATACTGTGGCCGCGACTGCTTGAAGAGCTGGTCGCGCTGGCCCAGCAAGCGGAAGTAGCGGTCGCGCGCTTCCTGCGACTCACCGACCCGCGACTCCGCTTCGCTGATTTGGTCGTTCAGGTCCTTGAACTCCTTTTCGGGGAGCTGCCCGTGGAGTTCGAAGAGTCGGCTGACCGCTTTCGGAATAGCGGCTTCTTTCGCCGCCGAATCCCTCGGGCGCGACATGTTGAAATACCTTGCAAATTCCTGACGCGGGACAACCTCTGTCTGCCATATGTCGTATCCGACCCATCCAACCAAGCCGAAAACGAGCAGCACGCAGCAGATGAGGCCAATCAGTTGCTTCATATACGACTACCTCCTTATGTATCGGAGATGGCTGTTGCTACAGCCAATCCAACTGCCAATATTATAATTCTTTATATTTTACTTGTCAAATAACCAAAAACTCTGCAAAATGCAGAGTTCTGGATAAGCAGTTGCGGAAAGCTCGCTTAGCGCTTCGCCTTATTTTTTAATTTAACTTTTATTTCCCGGGCATAGTTATTCTCTCGCCCACACCATGGGCAAAACCAAATATGTTTATTAATTGGCGCATCGCCTATTGACCACCACTTCCTACAATGAGAACATCGAAAATGATTAAGTTGCTCAACGACCCTCGCAATCTTCATGTGCTCATTATACAAAAAACAGCTCCATTTCTGAAGCTGTTTCCATATTTCCCTCTGCGGCGCTCTCTTACCGCTTGGCCCACTGGGGGCGGACAAGTGTCCGCTTTTCAGGCACCAAAGCGATAAGTATTCGGATTTTGGGGATAAAAAGACCGGCCATTTCTGGTCGGTCAAAATATTTGCCTTTGCAAGGCGGGAAGCTATTGGATCCGCTTCCTCAACCACTTCTCCTCGCGGATCTTCGCAAGGACTTCAGCCGGTATTTCTACCAAGTGCTTCTTGTCCTCGCACGATCCGTTACAGGGGCCGGTAACTATCCATCTCGGTTCTTTATTCATCCCGGCAATGTACTCCGCGTGATACCCCCTCACGCAGAACTGCACGGCCACAGCCGGGCCGGAAACAAACACGTTGTACGGACGAACTTTCTGCATCGCGATTTCTCCTTTTCTGGTTGCGGCTCGCTAGGGCCGGTTGGTTTCAGAATCCGCCGCCGGCGACGGCTGACGTAATGGAACCGTTCTGGGCGAATGCGAACTCCTGCTTGAAGGCGGGAACCGTTTCCCCGCTACGATACGTGCGAAACTCCAGGGTCAAGCTGTTGAAATTCCAGCGCCGCGTGAGGCAAGCCTCGATGCGGTGCGCCTGGGTGAAAGCACGCCTCAAGTCGGTGCTTTCCGCATGGCAGCCGCACGTGTATTTACCGAACGGCTCATAGCAGTTCCCGAACGAAATCCGAGGGTTGCTGCCGAAGGCGATTATCTTGGCGAAGTGGTTCAGGGCGGCTTGATAGGCCGCATCCATGTTCCATCCCGGCTTCTTCATTGCGTCCCGGACGGTCTTGTCGAAAAACAGCGTTACTTTCTTCATCGCGATTTTCTCCTTATTGACGGCTCGCTAGGGCCGAAATATAAAATTGCTAATTGGGAATTGCTCCCATTACAGGAAGCTTTTTCAAATTTTCCTGTAATGGGAGCTCAATCGAAAACCGATTGAGCGATTCGTTTTTAACAACTGGTGAGCATCTAGTCCAGTATCACCACGGATTTAACGTCCCCATGGCTCCCGGACGGCCCTGCTTAGTCGAACATGTTCGGCAACCTGAGCGGTATGCCGTTTGCGACTTCGGCAGGGGTTAAGGACGGCTCAAACGTCGAGCTCCACTTGGATTGGATGTCGCCGGGGAAGAACTGTATAGCGTTCACCCGCAGCGAACCATCCGGGTTGAGGCTGATAAGGTAATTGCAAACCTCATGGTAGCAGCCGTTCGAGCCCATGGAACGCCGCCCGACTTCGACGAGCGTGTTCCAATAGTTGACGTGGAGGTGGTAGTCGCTGAATCTCTGCTTCAAGATCTGCGCCACCTCCAAAAGCTTCGGTTCCGTGGAGGCATGGAACCTGCACTCGGCCAACGTACCCATCGTCGTCATAGCGTTCGTCTCCTTCGCGATATTGTGAAGAACTATTGGGATTGCTCCCACCGCAGAAAACCAATTGCTTGATTTGCTCTGGTGGAAGAGGGTCGTTTGCTGTCCGACCCCGTTTGGACGTTATTCTGTCCGAACACCAGCTCGTCGCTGGATTTTTCTTCGTATTACTGCCGCGTCGAGACCTTGCCGCCGTGGTGAACGTAATCGCGCATGCCGCGATCAAATTCCTCCTCGGCCAGGCGCTCCGTCCGCGCATGCCAGTCCTCGTATGGGCGACCGAGCTGATCCCACATCTCGCAGACGACAGCGGTCTGGGCGAGTGTGCGGAGCGCGTCCTTCCCTCCGGCGTACTTCGAGATCCATGTCCCGTTATGTACGTCGTAGAGGCAGGTGCGTCCCTCGGCTTTCTGGCCTACACCGGTATCCTTTCTGGCAATTCCTTGCCATGCGAGAACGCCGAGTGTGGCCGGACGCAGCCGATTGATCCGCTTGACGACCTCGGCATGCTCGAAGAGCTGCTCGGGGTGTCCGACGAACCCGCGAAGGCCGATCTCTTGGATCCACGCAGCAGCGAGCCGCTGAATGAACCCGTTACGGTTGGAAGGGGTCGTTGTCATAGTTACCTCCTTGCAATGCAGGCAAGCCACACTCCAAGGAAATAACTATGATTTTGGAAAGAGCTATTTGGGATTGCTCCCACCAAAGAATTCTCTATTGAAAATGCTTTGGTAGGAGAGGGATTTTGAAATCCCTCATGGGATTAGCCTCCACGGATCTCCACGATCGGTGGTTACTACCCCCAAGGAAGCTTCCTTTTTGATATCGGGATTTCAAGGCTCCCGTCCCAGTCATAAGCACAGATACTCTGGGTTCGCCGCCTTCAGGTTCTCAGTTTCCACCACCGCCTACACAAGCGCGGCGAAGGACGTCTGACTTCAACTCATCGTTATACGCTCCTTTCTTTTTGCTGCAAAATGGGCCCCGTACAACAGCGACTTCTCGGATTCCGGCTTTCGTGAACGCCATTATTTATCAATAACGGCGATCTGAGGCCCGAATCCCCTCGGCTTATGCCCCGAGGCGGCTAAGCTATACGTTTCATAAGGTCTGGACACAGTTTACCATGCCCTATTGACATTGTCAAGGGGTATGGTAAAGGGCAATCTCAACAAGTTGTCACAAGCGATAATGATTTAGATAGGTAATATAAGGGATTTTCGAACAATTCCGGTGAGGAAAATCTGAAGCAGAATTCCCTCACGTAATCCGGCAAATTGACCGACCAATGGTGGTGATA
>DATKMM010000017.1:0-7392 GCA_035541855.1 Minisyncoccota bacterium
GCTCCGCGAAGCGCGGTCAAAATTTTCAGAAAAAGAGGCTAGTTTGTTTGCTGCTCATCTTTACGCTCAAATTCGGGGGTATTTTATATCCAATTCCTGATCAATTACCCCTTCGTTCACCCCTTCGTTCCCGAACGCAGGGGTAGCAATTCCATCCAGTCCCGTGGTTGCTTAGAATTCTGGCAAAATGAGGGTCGATTTTGACCCCCGACAATACTCTAAAACCGCCCCAGAGGGGGGGTCGTTAGGGTAGTCGTTCCAGAACGACCCCCCTCCCATGGAAAACAATGCGGTATTATCTGGCTTTTCTGACTGAAAATGGAAACGACAATACCCCCGACAACGTAGCATTTTGCCACGTGAGAACCCTATCATCCGGCGATACCGGAAACTGTCTGCTCAGCCCCTCGCCCTCACTCCCGTTCGGGCTTCGGGGCTTCGCCTAGGGGCGCGCGCAATTCCTCCCTTTGTAAAATAGCTCGAGGCCGCATGGCCGAGCGCGAAGTTACCAAAATTTTATAAGTTAAACTGCTCCTCTATTTCCTTAAGTCTCGCCACCTCTCCTCGCTCGAGATTATCAAACATCCATTGCATATGCCAATTAACATCTTTCTCGACATGATCCCACATATAAAAGGTCTGGCTGTGCGAACCACTAATCAGATTTAGAATTTCTTGCACTGCAGAAAAGGCGCTGATCGCCAAGCGGCCGGCATCGCCCCGCGACTCGGCGCGGCTTTTCGTGTACGACACGGCGCGCGACGGGATAGCGTTTGATACCTTTTCGAATCTCGGCCGGTACCTGCCGCCGCGGTCGCTTCTGGTCCTGAACGACACGAAGGTGGTGCCGGCGCGGGCGGTGTTGCGCAAAGAGACCGGCGGGAAGGTCGAGGTTCTGTTTCTCGTGAACGAGTGGCGCCGGCCGGGGCCGGTCCCGGCGCTCGTGGATAGGAAAGTGAGCGTCGGCGCAAGGTTATATTTTGATGCCGGACGGTCCCTGGCCGTGGTCCGCCAGGACGGGAATATTTTTTATCTCAAGCCGGATTTCCCGGATGAAAAACTGTTTGAAATTTTGGACCGGCGCGGCGTCATGCCGATCCCGAAATACATTAAACACTCCGGGCTGTCGGAGGCGGACCTCCGGGAGAAATACCAGACGGTCTTCGGCCGCGTGCCGGCGTCCGTGGCGGCGCCGACGGCCTCGCTCCATATGACCCGGCGCCTGCTCGGCAAACTGGAGAGGCAGGGCGTTCGGAAAACCTTCGTGACGCTCAATGTCGGCCTTGGGACGTTCGCGCCGGTTTCGGATGGGGATCTTGCGGCCGGTACGCTGCACCGGGAATCTCTGGAGATACCGGCGCCGGCGGCGAACATGATCAGGGCCCAGAAGCGCGCGGGCCGGCCGGTGGTCGCGGTCGGAACGACCGTGGTTCGCACGCTTGAGGCCGGGGCCGCGCGCATCCTCGCGGGCGGAGGCGGGAAAGGAGGAGCAGGCCGGCGTACCCGCGCGATCAGCGGCGCGACGCGGATCTTCATCCGGCCGCCGTACGAATTCAAGATAGTGGACGCGCTGGTCACGAACTTCCATCTGCCGGGCACTTCGCTCATGATGCTCGTCCAGGCATTTCTTGAGCATCGCCACGCCAAGCGGACCGTTGTCGACCTCTACCGCGCGGCCATCGCGGAAAAGTTCCGCTTCTATTCCTTTGGCGACGCGATGCTGCTCCGCTAGGAAGTTCACACCGGGGGGATTTACCTCCCGCTGCCTTTGTGATATCGTGAAAACATGAATAAGAAAAAAATGGCAGGGTGGTTGGCGGGTTTCGCGGTTTTGGCGGCGGTCCCGGCCTTCGCGGCGGCCGCTGGCGCGGTCGTGAACGGCGGGCTTGGCCAGTCGGCGGCGGATCCCCAACAGTTCGGGGTCGCGGTCTGCAACAATGGCAGCCAGGCGCTCGCCGCGCCGGTTCCGGTCACGGTAGCCGCGAACGGCGCCTCGGTGACGGTCAGTTCCCAGACCTCCATCGCATCCAAGGGTTGCGCTTACAGCTATGTCGCGTACAGCCAGTTCGGCATGGCGGCGGGGAAGGCCTATACGGTTTCGGTTTCGGTCGGTTCCGATAACGCCACCTATACGGTCACGGTCCCGGGCGCCGCGGGCACCCAGGCATCGGCCGGTCAGCCGGATGATTTCCTGGCGAACATCGGCTCGGTGTTCACGAACTTTTTCGGGGCGTTGAAAGGTCTCTTCGGCCGCTAGGTTTTTTATCCGGACGTCGACGGGAAATACACGGCAAGCCCGTTGCCGGTCGTGGTTGAGATTTCGAAGTAGATGCTCGACGCGCCGCCGGTCGTGAGGAGAAACGGGAAGGCGGTGGGATCGACGGTGAAGGTCGCCGTCTGGTTGTCGTAGGTCCCGCCGGGCGCGGCGTTGCAGTTTCCCGAATCCGGGAAGGTGAACGAGGCCGGGTCGGGCGGTTCGACGTCGCCCTCTTCATCGGTGACCAGGCGGAGATTGAGCGGCACGCAGGCGAGCGACGGGCCGGCCTGGACGCTGAGGGAAAAAGAAAGCTGGCTTCCCTGGAGCGACGCGCCCATGATGGAGATCTTCGCCTGCCCTTCCGGCCAGGTGAGCGCCGGCGTGCTGAAAGTGCTTCCCCAGGTGGCGCTTGATGAGCTGGCGGCCGCGCTCCCGCCCGCCGCCGCGGTGCCGGTCGGCGCCGTTGTGGTGGCGAGCGCGAACGTCGAGGTCGCGAAAACGGGGTTGGCGCTCAGGGAAGAACCCATCACGGCGTACGAACCCGTTCCGAACACCGCGAAATAAGCGAAAACGCCGAGGACGACCGCCATCGACCACAAAAAGATAAGCGCCGTTTTCATATACATTTCATTATACAGGAGTCGTAGGAAAGAAAACGGGCAGCCCCTGAGGCTAAACCTGCTTTTTGTCCGTCGCCTGCGCATCCACTTCGTAGTTCGTGTTCTGCGCCTCGAAGAAGTTGACGAGCTCGAGCACGTCCGTCGCGCCGCTCATCCACTTCGCCGGATTTTTCACTTTATAGTGCGCGCCGATGCCGAGTTCCTCGAGCCGCCGGTCGGCGACGTACTGCACGTACTGGTTCACGTAGTCGGCGTTGAGGCCGAGGATGCCGCGCGGGAAAAGGTCCTGGTTGTACGCCGTCTCGAGGTTCACGCCTTCGACGACGATCGCCTTGATCTCGTCGGCGAACTCCTTGGTGAGCAGCTCGGGGTTCTCCTCGATGATGTTGAGGATCAGGTTCATGCCGAACTTCAGGTGGAGCGACTCGTCGCGGAGCACCCAGTTGATCATCGAGCCGAAATTGCGGAGCTGGTTGCGCTGGCGGAACGAAAGCACGACCATGAAGCCGCTGTAGAACCAGATGCCTTCCATCACGAGGTTCGTCGCCACGAGGTTGCGGATGAAATCCTTTTTGCCGTCCGGCGTCGAGACGTCGAGCGTCTCCTCCGTCATGCGCTTCAGGTAGCGGTTGATGTACGCCTCCTTCGCTTTCATCGAGGGCGTTTCGAGATGGAGGTCGTACAGGTTGTCGCGGTCGAGCGGGAAGGTTTCGAGCACGTATTCGAACGAGACGCAATGGTTCGCTTCCTCCCACATCTGCTTCGCGAGGTAGAGGTGGCACTCCGGCGACTTGAGGTACGGGTAGATGCCGAGCGCGATGGAGCGGTTCACGATGAGCTCCGCCGGATTGAAGAACGCCATCAGGAACTTCACCGCGTGGCGCTCGTCGTCGGTCATTTTTTCCCAGTCGTAGAGGTCTTCCTTGAGCGCGATCTCGTGCGGGAACCACGTGTTGCGCACGGCCTGTTGGTAGAGGTCGTAGGCCCATTGGTACTGGATGGGGTGGAGGTTCATGTCCTCCGGGGACGCTTTGCCGATAAGCATGGATTTATTTTGTTTTTGGATAATTTAGCGACGTAAGGAAAGTATAGAAGAAAAATTTGCCGACAACAATGTTGACAGTTTCGGTTAAATTTCTATAAAAACAAATTTGACTAATAATTCTAGGATGGTAGGATGTTTATAAGACGGTAGTCTGCAGAACTGCGGGCTTCTCCGTGTGTCACGTAAACAGCCACTTCGGTGGCTTTTTGCGTTTTTAGATGGTTTTAACCACCTTTTTGTTACGATGATTTTGCTCGTGGATCGGGCCTGTAGTCCTATGCCGGTAAAACACCGTCTTTGACACACGGAGTACCGGGTTCGAACCCCGGCAGGTTCACAAGCAGGAAAAATGCCGCATATGCGGCATTTTTCTGTTGCTTACTGGCAGCTGTCGCAGACGAGGTCGGCTTGCGGGTCGCTCGGCGGCATAATGGTCGGTTTCTTATGGATTGGCTGCTTGGCTGCCGTTTCCGCGACTGCGGCCTGCGCCGGCTTTATCGGGCCTGTCGCGGCGGCGGGCGGCGCGACGACCCGCGAGAAACCGACGGGCCTTGCCTCGGCGGCCGTCGCCTGCGCCGCTTCAACGGGGGCGACCACGGCGGCCACGGTCTCGGCGACCGGTTCGGCTGCCGACGCGCTCGCGATCTCGCTCATCACGGCGGCGAACCCTTTCTTGCCCATCGCCTCGCCCTTGTTCACGTGCACGGTGCTTTGCTCCGCAGTGTGGCGCGGTTTCATGTGGAGGTAGTAGGTCGTCTTCACGCCCTTCTTCCACGCCGTGGAATAGATGTCCATCACCTCGCCGATATCGCGCGTCTCGAGATACATGTTCCGCGAAAGCGCCTGGTCGATCCACTTCTGCGCGCGCGCCGCGACCTCGATAAAAGCGTAAGGCGACGTGCTGAACGAGGTTTTATAGATATCTTTGATGTGCTGGGGGATGCCGGCGATGTTCGCGAGGTCGCCCTGGTCGGCGATGATCTGGTCGCGCACTTTTTCCCAGATGCCCATGTTCTTCAGGTCGTTCACGAGGTTGTGGTTAAGGTCGAGATATTTCCCGGAGATCTTGTTCCGCGAGAAGACCTGCGCGAAGCGGGGATCGATGCCCGGGACCGTGCCCGCGACGAGGCCGATGTTCGCGTTCGGCGCGACGGCCATCAGGGTCGCGTTCCGCATGCCGCTCTTCACCTTCGCGCGCAGGGCGTCCCAGTTCAACCCGCGGTAGCGGCTGCCTTTGGCGACCGTGAGCTCGATGCCGCGGTCGGTTTCCAGTGTTTTCAAAGTGTCCATGGGGACCATGCCTTTCGACCAGCCGGAGCCCGCGAAGTTCGGATACGAGCCGCGCTCGGCGGCGAGGTTCGCGCTTTCATCGATCGCGACGTAGCTCACGAACTCGAAAACTTTGTCCGCGAAATCCCACGCATGCCCGCTGTCATACGCCATGCCGAGCTGCTCAAGCATGTCCGCGAAGCCCATCAGGCCGAGGCCCACGGCTCGGTTCTCCTTGTCCGAGCGCTCCGCCTCCGGCACCGGCAGGACGTTGATGTCGATGAGGTTGTCGAGCTGGCGGATGGCGTAGCGGACGCTCTCCTCGAGGCGCTCCCAGTTGATCTGCTTGTGGTCCACGTGCACGGCGAGGTTGAGCGACGCCAGGTTGCAGACGGCGATGTGGTCCTTGTCCTGCGGCAGGCAGATCTCGGTGCAGAGGTTCGACATGTGGATCGTGCCGGTGTTGTTGTTGAGCGCCCGCAGGTTGATCGCGTCCTTCCACGTAAGCCACGGGTGCGAAGTGCCCATCATGGCGACCAGGATCTGCCGGAACTGCTCCTCGGCCGGCACCTTTTTGAACACGCGGAGCCTGCCTTCCTCGGCCATTTTCACGTATTCCGCGTACCGCTTGCTGAACGCTTTGCCGTAAAGCTCCACGAGATCGCCGGTCTCCTTCGGGTCGAACATGTACCACATTTCGCCGGCCTCGACGCGGCGCATGAACTCGTCCGAAATGAACACCGCGGTATCGGCCGTGCGCATGCGCATGTAGTCATCGCCGGCGTTGCTCTTCCAGTCGATATATTCCGGGAAATCGATGTGCCAGTTCTCCATGTAGAAGCACAGCGCGCCTTTCTTCTTGCCGCCGCGCTGGACGGCGCGGATCGCGGTGTCCACGATCTTCGCGAACGGCGTCGGTCCCGATGACGGCGTGTTGTTCGAGGAAAGGGGAGAGCCCGTCGCGCGCAGTTTCGTGACCGAGAGGCCGATGCCGCCCGACGCCTTCGAGAGCATGATCACGTCCGCGACGGATTTCGCGATGTGCGCCATGTCGTCCTCCATCTGCATCAGGAAGCAGTTCGAGAGCGACGGCCGCGTCGTGCCCGCGCCGATGTTCGTCGAGCCGCCGGGGATGTACTCGTGCCGCGACATCTTCGCGTAGAAACGCTTCGCCCACTGCGTCGGATTTTTTTCGTTATAGGAAAGCCCCATCGCGAGGCGCATGAAGAAATATTGCGGCGTTTCGTCCGGTTTGCCCTCCTTGTCCTTGATCGAATAGCGGTCGAGAAGCGACGAGAGGCCGGAATAGAGGAAGAGTTCGTCGCGCGAAAGGTCGAGCGCGGCGGCGAGCTCCTTCAGATTGAAGAGATCGGGCATCCGCGGGTCGAGAATTTTATTTTCCACGCCGCGCTTCACCCACTCCGGGAAAAATTCCCGGTGCTTGCGCGCCATGAGCGCCGGGTTGTTCTCGAAATCGTCGAGCACGCGGCGGTACACGGTCTTCAGAAGCAGGCGCGTCGCCACCTTGTCGTACTCAATGTCCTCTTTTATGTTCTGGACGGCTGCGTTGATCGTCGCCTGGTCCATCTCCTCCGTCGTGATGCCGTCGTAAAGCGTGAGGCGCGTCTCGGTCGCGATCTGCGTGACCATGCCGATGGGGTCTTCCATGCCCTGGCACGCCCGCTCGATCGACCGGTTGATCTTGTCGGCATTGAACGGTTCGCGGGTGCCGTCCCGCTTGGTGATGGTGAGTTCCATGAAAACTATTTTAACATTAATTTTAGTTATCCACAGCAAGTGGCATCAAAAATGTTGCCATTTCCTAATTTGCTACCCGAAATCCTTGCCTTAAATTACATCTTGTGGCGCGATTCCCGGGGAAATAGGTTATACTTCAGGTCATGTACCAGCCAGACTGGAAGATCCTGCGGCGCTATGCCGACGTGCTCGTCAATTTTGCGCTTGGCAAGGGAAAGGGGATCAAAAAAGGCGATGTCGTGCTGGTCGAGGCCCACGAGAACGCCAAGCCGTTCTTCGTCGAGCTCCTGCGCGCGGTCACGAAGGCGGGCGGACACACGATCTCGCACTATGCGCCGGACAATGACCGCACGTTCAACGCCACCCGCGACTTTTTCCTCGATGCCAAGGACCACCAGCTCCATTTCTTCCCTTCGAAATATTACCGCGGGCTGATCGACGAG
>DATKMM010000018.1:0-8308 GCA_035541855.1 Minisyncoccota bacterium
TACCGGTTTACGAAAAACAAGGTGTTGTTGAATAATTTCAGATCGGAAACGTCGAGGTCCCGCGACGGGTCGGTGAAGACGGGAGTGATGTTTCCTGTCGCAAGGTCGATGCGGTAAACATCGTCAGAGGTGAAGAGCGCCATTTGGTTATAGGCATCCGGCAGGACGCTGAAGGAGAACTGGTTTTGATCGCGCGGCACGCCGCAATACAGGGCGGCGGTCGAGGTTGCGTCCGCGAAGGAACATTTCGAGGGCAGGGTTGCGATCGACAGCCGTTGCACCTGGTCCTGGGAAAGGTTGATGAGGGCAAGCGACCCGCCGTATCCCGCCGTGCCGCCTGCGAACCGCAGGGCGGACGGGACCGTGCTGCTCGCCGGTGCGTCGTTCCATGCGATCTCGAGGCCCGGCACCTCGATCGCCACAGGGGCGAGCGTCTTCTTTTGGAGGTCGTACAGCCATGCCGAACCGGCGGCGTACGCGGTAGGTTTGGTGAAAACAGCCAGCTGGTTCTTCCAGGGCCACGCCGGGACCATATCCTGCGCATGGAGCGTGAGCGCGGTCGTCGGCGTTCCTTTCGGTTTGGAGGTGTCGAACGTGGCGAACGATTCCGTGCCGTTCGGGGAATCGGTCCGGTAGGCCACGCGATAATCCGACGGCGACCAAACGGGCGATTGCCATCCCGCCGGCATCGGTGTCCACGTCTTGGTGGCCAGGTCGAAGATGCTGGTTTGCGGGTTCGTCGGATCTCCGAAATTGACAAGGACCTTCGTGCCATCGTAGGAGAAGCCGGCGTTCAGAATATCCTGCACCGGCAACGAGCTCACGGTCTCCGTCTGTCCGTTGGCCACCTGGATGATCTCTCCATTCGGTTCTATCGCCGTCACTACGTTCGCGCCGTCCACGGAATAGTCCAGGACCGGCTCGTCGGAGATCACGCCAAATCCCTGATCGGCCTGCGCCGGCGTCGAACTTGCCGTCGCGGATGTCCCGCCGCCGGTTGCCGCTTCGGAACCTGGCTGGGCGGCGTTTTTGGGCGCGAACAGGAGGAAGTACAAGCCCACGACGATCACGACAAGCAGGACCACCATACCTATTATGAGCAATCTTCTTGGGTTCATGTTTTTAATGGTTTCATTGGCCGGCGGCCGTGGTTGAGCTCGGCAGGCTGGATATCGGGGCGATCTGGAGCTTTACCAGGCCGGGGTTGATGGTGGTAAGTATCAAATAGGCGCCGGCGAGGAGCAGCAGGCCGATGATCGCGCTCCAGATCCAGCTTCTCCCTTCGCTTTGGCGGCTGGCGTTTCCGACCGACGTGGCGTATTTAAGGCCGCCGTACACGATGGCGCCGAAGGCCAGGATGCCGGAAGCAAGGAGCGCGAAATAATAAAAACTGACGACCCAGCCGGCTGGTCCGGTCGACGAGGAAATGCTGAGTCCTGGAATGCTGTTGTTGATGGTAATGGCTGCGGCAAGGGCATGGTTCATGGTTGGTACGTTAGATTCGCTCCTCCCGTCCCCGTCATGGCGTCATCCGAATCTCTGATCACGAGCCCGACCTGTACGGCGAACCCTGCAGGCGTGCTTTGCGGCAGCGATATCCGGAGCGATTGCGGATTTTCGGCGTTCGAAACGGTTTGCCCGTTGACCGACCAGGTGAAGCTGAGCGGCGCGGACGAGGTAGCGCTGAAGAAATACGGCAGAGCCTGGACGACGATCGGACCCGCGGAGAACTGGCCGCCGGGGAACGGCGCTTCGACGACCGCCTCCGGCGCGGCGACCGGGATGGTGATCTGGTGGACGATGAGCCCGCCTGGATAATTGGGGAGTTCGGCTTTCAGCGCCAACGTGTTGGGCGCGGTCCCGTACGGGAGAAACGTAATGCGCTGCGCTCCAATGCCGCCGCCGATGAAATTGTCATTGACGTACCAATAAATGGTCTGCCCGCCCAGGTTTATCGTTTGGCCCTGGGGCGAGATGAGCTCGAGCGACGCGACGATCTGCGATGCCTGGTTCGGCAGGGCCTTCCCGGCGTATCCGGCGGGTACGGAACTGCCGGCGGCTTGCCAGGTCATCAGGAATTGCGGTTGCGATGCCTGCGCTTGCACCGTGGCTCCGGCGGCGAAAACAACCGCGGCAAACGTTCCGATAAAGATGGCGATAAAAGGAATGCGCTCCCTTCGCATGTATTCATTATAACACACGGAGCTAAGCCGCCTGCGGGAGTTCGAGGTCGTCTTCTTCGTCCTGATCCGCATTTTCCGGCTCTTCGGTCACATTTTGCGGCGGTCTGACTATCTCGAGGCCGCGGTTCTTCTCGTTTATCCTGTTAGCGCGATCAGCCAGCTGTTTTTTGGCGGGACTGGGTTCCTCCGGCGTTTCTTTGGGCGGGGCGGATACCGGGACGTCCGCGCCGAGCTCATTTCTTTTGGCGACATCGATCGGATTTTGCATGACGTCAGGCGTCGTTAATTTCTCATACGTTTCCCTTGCGGCTTCCTTTCTCCGTTCTTCTTCGCTCTTTGGCGCTTCCTCCCCGCCTCCTTCGATCCCGGGATTTCCCGCTTCGCCGGACCAGGTCTCCGCCTGGGTTGTCCGGGTGGGAGCGCCTTCCGTGGATTCTTCGGACGGCCGTCGGTTGGCTGGTTCGGCGCCGCCGCCCGCCGTTTCCCCTCCTTCGCCCGCAGGGGCGCCTGTGCCGCCGGCCTCCCTGGCGCCGCCCGCGGCTCCCGCTCCCGCTTCGCCGGCCTCCGCGGTTACGGTTTCGGCTTCACGCGCCGCCGTGCCTGCATTCCCGGCAACGGTCGCGCTTTCGCCGATAGCTCCTTCGGCCGGGCCGGCTCCTCCCTCCGCTCCGCCTTCGGCCTCGCCAACCTTCTCGATGACCGCCTGAAGCGGTTTCGGCAGGCGGTCGATGATCACGGTCACTATCCATGCCACCAGTTCCGTGGGTAGTGCCTGGATGAGCGGAAAGAAGCCGACGCCGTAACCGACAAAATTAGTCGCCACAACGGAAGTGCCGGTCAGCCCTTTGCTGTATAAATAGTAGAACATCAATCCGCCGGCGATGAACGAAGTGACGTCGCCCGCGAGCGGGATCAGGTTCACGAGGCTCACAATAATAAGGATGAGCGTGATGCCGATCGCCTCCGTGAGCGATATTTTAGATTGCGATGCCTGGGCGCTTTCATCCATGGCGGTTTACGGCTGCCCTTTTTCCTCGAGCAGCTGCTCCGGGTTGGTCGTGATGATCTGGTCCTCGAAATACGACGGCACGATCTGGATCGCGACGTGGCGCTTGCCGGCGAAGAAGATGCCGGTGCCGACCTCGGAGCCGAGGAGGAAGTTCTTTTCCGCGTCGGTCAGGTCGAAGGCCTTCGCGACGATGTCGATGGTCGCCGGCGCCTGCTTCAGCAGCAGCTGGAGCGACGAGTTCGTGATGATCGGCCGGCCGTAGGGCGAGCGCAGGAAGTCCTCGACGTCCTGCGTAATGGTCGAGATGCCGAGGTAATATTTGCGCGCGCGCTTCACGAGGCCGAAGAGGAAAGTGGCGCTGTCGTCGTTCTTCATCATGATCCACGCCTCATCGATGAAAAGCAGGCGCTTGGCGAGCCTGGCGCGGATCAGGTTCCAGATGAAGTTCAGGACGACGAACATGCCGATCGGCCGCAGTTCCTCCTCGAGGTCGCGGATGGAAAAGACGATGAGGCGGTTCGTGACGTCGATGTTGGTCGGCTGGTTGAGGAATCCGGCGAAGCTGCCCTTCGTGTATTTATAGAGCTTCTCCGCCATGTCGCGGCCGCCCTCCAGGTTGCGCAGGATCGTTTCGAGGTCGGCGAGGACCGGCGCTTCCTTCCCGGCGAAATCGAAACCGGCGACGATCTCGCGCGAGGCGTAGGTTTCCGTGATCGCGCGGTCGAGGAGCGCGTCCTCTTCCGGCGTGATCTTGCCGAGCATGAGCTTGAGGAGCGACGCGAGCGTCACGATGTGCGAGCGCAGGACGTCCGACGGCGTCTCGTCCTCCGGGACCTGCGGGATGTCGAACGGGTTGATGTGTTCGTGCGACGAAAGCGAGATGTTGAACATGCTGCCGCCGAAGGTTTCGGCGAGCTTCTGGTATTCGTTCTCCGGGTCGATGACGAGCACCATGTCGATGCCCGCCATGAGCGAGCGGATGATCTCGAGCTTGGTCGTGTACGATTTGCCGGCGCCGGATTTCGCGAAGACCACCTGGTTCGCGTTCTCGAGCGAGAACCGGTCGAAGATCACCAGGTTGTTGTTGTGCAGGTTGATGCCGTACATGATCCCCTGGTTCGAGGTGAGGTCTTCCGAAACGAACGGGAAGAAGGAGGAGATCGGGCCGGTGTTCATCGGCGTGTAGACCTGGATCTTGTCCTCACCGACCGGCAGGATGGAGAACAGGCCCTCGAGCTGTTCGAAGAGCGCCGGCTTGAGGTAGATGAGCTTCGCCTCCATCATCGTGATAAGCTTGCTTTCAAGGCGGGCGAGCTCGTCCGGGTTGTCCGCGTAGATCGTGATGTAGACGCCGGTGTCGAAAAGCTTTTCCTGCGATTGCTGGAGCTGGTCGCGGAGCGTTTCGACGTCCTGGATGGCGGTCTCGAGCTGAGGGTTGCGCACCAGTCCCTTTTCCTGCTCGTCGTTCATTTCCGCTTCGAGCTGGCCCGCCTTCTTGCGCAGGTTCTTGAGCGCCGTGCCGGTGTCGATCGGGCTCACGAAGATGGAAACGTCGAACAGGTTCGGCAGGTTGATGAGCGGCTCGAACCAGCCGGTCGCGAGATAGCGCGGATACGAAAAAACGAAAAACGTCTTCGCGAGCTTGTCGCCGATCTTCAGGTAGTTCGAAAAAACCTGCGCGCCGGCCGGGGCGATGATCTGCTTGATCTCCTTTTCTTTTTCCGCGCCTGGTTCAGCCATTGGTTTTTTCGTCGGGTACGGCGATCGCGTCCCGTTCGACGGTCTGCGGGTTATAGAAATTATAGAAAAGTTCGATCAGGGCGTCCCGCTCGAGCACGGTCGCCTCGAGCCCCAGGACCGTGAGCCCCGTCATCACCTGTTCACTGCGCTGCTGCAGCTGCATTAAATTCTCCTTAAACGCCTTTTCGGCCTCCTCGTCGGTAGCCGACGGTTTGCCGGGGGCGCTTTTTTTGGCGTCTTTCTTCCCGAAAAAGGGAAGGATCTTCGATGCCGCTTTCTTGCCGCTGCCGCCGAGCGATGCCGGGTAGAACGGGACGACTACCAGGAACGATTTTTCCATGATCGCGTTTTTCTGGACGAAGCCGCGGATGAACTCGGCGTATTCGTCCATCTGGCTTCGCAGGAGCGGCGATTCTTCGGAATCCTTTCTGGCGAGCAGGCCCTGGATGTAGGTTTCGATATTGACCTTGCGCGAGTGGACGACGACCTGGAGCGGGAAGTCGATGCTGTTCAGGAAGTTCTGGTATCCTTGCGTGATGATGTTCTGCTCCAGGTCCGATTTGAGCGCGAAGTTCACGCCGCCGACCATGACGACCTGCTTCAGGCTGCCGTTCTTCATGACGACAACGTTCTCGCGGACCTCCTCGATGTCCACGAGGTCGAGCGAGTTGCCGAATTCCGATCTCTGGTTGGCTGGCATAGTGTTCATTATACTCCGGCCCGGGGCCGGTCGCTATCATCGATAGTCCACTCTCCGCGCCGCGCCGCGGTCACCCGATATCCGCTGGAAGATCTGGTATCGCTCGGCCATTTTCTTTTCGAGGAACTGTTTGTCGGATGTTTTCCTGGCGCCGGTCTGTATGTCCTCCCACGCTTTATGGAGCGCCGAGCCCGATTTGACCGTTTCGCGCGTTATCGGTTTCGGCTTCCCGGCGGGAGCCGCGGCCGGGTTTACCGGTTGGAGAACCTTCGGAGCCGGGTGCGCGACCACGATCTTTTTCGGAGCCGACTTCGCGATGATCTCCTCGAGCGCCGATTCGTTCTCGATGTTTTGCGTCTCTCTCTCGGCGGCCTTCACCGCCGCGTGCTCCGGCTGCCAAACATACGTCTGCGGGCGCCAATAGAAGTTGAATGCGGAAATGAGGATGCTCTGGAACGGCCGCCCCTCGATCTTCACGAAAGCGAACGCGATAGCGGCGGCGAAAACAACCGCCGAAACCGCGATCCAAAGCCAGAATTGCGCCGTGAAATATACCATGGCGCTCAGGATGGCGGCGCCGGCGACGTAGGCAAACTGCCGGAGCGACAGCGGACCAACCACCTTGTCTTCCGTGTCGATAAATTGAGGGACCTGGAATTGCATAGCGTTAGGCGGCCGCGCGGGCCGGTCAGTAAAATTCTAACACTTAACGCCGCAAACCCAAACCTTCCCTAAAGAAAATCCTTTACGATAACTTTCGATTTTTCAGTGGCTGGCGGCGTCCGGGGGCCGGGCGGAACCGGTGGCGGCGCGGTGACCTGCTGTTTCGGCGTAGTGACCTCGGTGATCGTCCGCGGGCCGGCGCTTGGGATCGGCGGCGGGGCCGGCATCCGGGGACCGCCCGCGAAGGCCGGTTTCGGTGCCGGCGGCACGGGTGCCGTCGTCGTGCCAAATTCCAATATGGCTGGCCGCACCGGCGCCGGCATCGGGACGCTCCCCTTCATCTGGTCCCGCGCGCCAAGCTTGGCTTGTATGTCGGGGGAATTCTGGACCGTTGCCGAGGTTGAGACCTGGTGCAGCATGACCGGCGCCGGCTCGGGCGGTTTCGGCGCCGGTGCAGGCGCGGGTTTCGGCGCGCTCCCGCCTTTCAGAATATCCAGCCGGTCGAACTCGCTCACCGTTTTTACCGGCGAGCCCGGCGTTGTCGGCTGTGCCGCCGCCGGTTTCGGGGTCTGCGCCACTACCGGCGCCGATGGTCTCGGCGGCACGGGCACGGCAGGCGTTATCGTGCCAAGCCTGACCACCGGTCCCTGCGGCGTGGCCTTGGACCAGCCCGCATCAAAGGGCTTCGCAGGTTGCGGAGCAGCGGACATCGGCGCCAGGATTGGTACCGGTTTCGGTGCCGGCACTGGCGGCACGGGCACAGGCGCGGCAAACTTCGGCGTCGCCTGAAAGGTCTGCGCGATCATCTTCGGTGCCGGCTGGAAGTCCATCGGCACCGGCGTAGCAGGGTTCACGCTGTTGAGCGCCTGATTTTTTATTATCGGCATTTGGAATTTTTCGAGCAAATCGAGGTTGATCCCATAATCCGATAATTCTTTTTGCATCGGTGCAAGAACGGCGCGTTTTATTTCGGCCGTTATTGCAAGGGCGCGATCTTTGTCGATATTGAGCTGAGCGGCGAGTTCTCCGCTGAAATATTCCGCAGAGATATCTTTAATCTGAAGCCTCTGCAAAAGCTTGGCGATGATATATTCATCTTGATGCGCAATCTTGAAATGCTGATTAATCGCTTCTATGGCATCCAGGACTCCCTCGGATCCAAATTGGGTTCGAAGAATAGGAGGAACCGACGAAAGTCGTGAGTAGAGTGTTTTGGTGTCCATGGGTATTATTTTTTCATTAGTTTAGAACACTCCCCCAATTGGGGCTCGACTCCATATGCTTTATGATCTTCTCGAGGTTTCTTAACTCGGGCGGTGCTCCGGCAGCCGCCGCGGCTGCCGCTAGCGCTGCGGTATCGAGCTCAAATTTTCCAGTCGGCGTTCCCGGCGTTCCCGGCGGGCTATTTGCAGGAGGAGGAGTTATAATCGGCTTCCTAAGTCCGAAAGCATTAATAATTGCCCTCACCGAATCGGTTATATTATTTTGTCTTTCTTGGCTCCCTCTGGTAGTGTCGCTGCCCAGAGCCCCGAGCTGAGCCGGCGTTAGTGTAAGTATGGCATTCTGCAGCATCGCAGGGGTAATATGGGCACCCAGCCTGGCTGACGCCGCTGCGGGATTTACAAGGTTGAAAATCTGCGGGTTTACCTGAATGACATCTCCTTTCGCTTCTCTGACAGCGCGAGCCGTAGCTTGTTCCCGGGTTTCACCAGGTCTCTGTGGCATCAAATCGGGCCGATTGTTCGTCACCTTATCCAAATTACCCAAATTCGAAGCCGTAGCGACAAACCTATCCATAAGAGGCGTGATGCGGGCATCCGTGGTAAGGTCTCGTCTCGCCAATTCCTGCGCAAGGGCGGCTGCTTTTACGGGATCCACGAAGGCACCCTTTGAAGTTGCCCGTGCGATAATCCCCTCATTAGTCAGAGACTTCAATTCATTATCAACATGTTCCTGAATATCTTTTTCCCGATCATGCTTGACGGTTTCGGGAGCTGCATTTTTTGCAACAGC
>DATKMM010000019.1:0-2572 GCA_035541855.1 Minisyncoccota bacterium
TGATTATACCAAACATTCATCACCAACAAAAAAAGGCCGGGCGCTTTGCGCGCACGGCCATCGGAGAAACCGCGACTACGGGAATCGTATAAGCGGCGATGGTTGCGGTGCGACGTCGCAATGGATATGGATGCCGCACTCCTTATCCATACTTCCCGGGAAACGGCCTCCCCGGGAATTCTCGCCCGGCAGGGTATGCCGGGTGCATGCCTCCGGGCTGCAACCGATGCTTGGATATCCATCCAGATGCATCGGATTGAACGGGACGTCGTTCCGCCTGATATACTCCCAGAACACGTCCGCGGTCCAGTTCACGAAGGGGCATATCTTCACTATGCCGCCCCTTTCGTTTTCGACCGAGAGGATGCGCGCATTCTCCCGCCCCGGCTGATACCGGCTGATCGGCGTGATCCACGCCCGCTCGCGCCGGATCGCCCGCAGGAACGGCATCACCTTGCGGACGGAACAGCAATCGGTCCGCACCTCGCGAACGGAAAGGTCGGGACGCGACCCATGCCACGCCGCCAGACGGCGGAGCTGCTTGTCGGCCGGAAAAAAACGGTCAATGCGGATGCCATACCGCTCCTCGCAGACCCGTATCAATTGATACGTCTCCTTGAAAAGCTTGCGGGTGTCCACCACGAAAACGCGCACCTTCGGGTTCAACCCGACGGCCATATGCAGCAGGGCCATTCCCTCGAACCCGCCGCCCCAGGCGATAACTACTTTCTTCCCGAATGCCTGGAACGCCCACGCGAGAATATCTTCGGGCGAGGAATTTTCAAACTCAGCCCCCAACCTTGCCATCCTCGCTTCCGAAAACCGCCCATCGAACCATTCCTTCGCTTTCACGCTCCCACCTCCAAAAAATTAAAATGCCTCGGCTATTATAGCGCCAGTGCCGCTACTTTTTCAATATCTCCCGGAACACGTCCGCGGGGATGTTCACGCGCGCCATGCTTTGCAGTTTTTCCTTGCCGCGCTCCTGCTTGCGCCACAGCTTCATCTTGCGCGTGCGGTCGCCGCCGTTCTTGCCGAAGTCGCCGAGCTTCTTCTTTATCGCGGCGATGGTCTCGCGGGCGATGATCCGCCCCTGCGAACGCGCCTGGATGGCCTGCACGAACTGTTCCTGCGGCAAAAGCTCCTTCAGCCGCTCGACGGTCTGGCGCCCTTCGCGTTCGAGGTCCTGCTTGGGCACGATGCGCGTGAGCGCCGGCACGACCTCCTCCACGATCAAAATTTCCAGTTTCTCCACTTCCGCCTCGCGCTCGCCCGCCAGTTCATAGGTGAACGAGGCATAGCCCTGCGAGACGGATTTCAGCTGGTCGTCGAAATCCCGGATCAGCTCGCGGAGCGGCATCTTCGCTTCGATGAGCAGGTTGTCGCCGATGGCCCTCATCTCGCCGACTGCGAGGTCGAACGTCGTCTGCAGGGCAAGTACGGCGCTCAGGTGCCGCTGCGGCGCGAGGATCTCGAGGTCGACGATCGGTTCCCAAACCTTCTCCGGTTTGTCGGGAAAATCCTGCGGCTGTTTGATGACCGAAACCTTGCCGTGGTCCTGCACCCGGTACGCGATGGACGGGAAGCTCGTCAGAAAATCGAGGCCGTACTCGCGCGCGAGCCGGTCGGCGGTGATCTCGAAATGGAGCTGGCCGAGAAAACCGACCTTCAATCCCCTCCCGAGCGCCTCGTTTGCATCCGGCTCGAAGGAAAGCGCCGCGTCGTTCAGCCGCAGTCGTTCGAATGCGCGCTTGAGGTCGTCGAACTTCGTGGCGCCGTCGGGATAGAAAGAGATGAAAACGACCGGACCGGGCTCCTGGTAGCCGGGCAGGGCCAGGGTTTTCCCATCCGCGCCGTCCCCGCCCGCCGCCGTTTCCCCGGCGACCAGCGTATCGCCTATCTTCACGAGCGACGGCTCCTTGAGGCCGGTCGCGACGTACCCGATCTCCCCGTTCGCGATCTCCGGCGCGACCGTGAGGTCCGGTGAAAAATATCCCACTTCCTTCGGCTTGAAACCGGCGCCGGAGGCGATGAAGCGCATGTCTTCGGTCCGGAAACTGCCGTCGAAGACGCGCACAAACGCGACGATGCCCTTATGGTCATCGTAGAGCGAATCAAAGACCAGGCCGCGGGAGCGCGCCTGGCTGCCGTGGCGTTTCGGCGGCGGGACCTTCCGCACCACCTCGTCGAGCAATTCCTTCACGCCCGCGCCGGTCTTGGCGGAGACGCGGAGCACGCTCTCCTTCGGGACGCCGAGCAGGTCGGCCGTCGCCGCGACCACGCTCTCAAGCTGCGGCAGGTCGAGGTCTATTTTGTTCACCGCCGGAACGATCGCGAGGCCGGCCCGCTCCGCCGCGCGGAGGTTCGAAAGCGTCTGTGCCTGAATGCCCTTGCCGCCGTCGATGAGCAGGACGGCGCCCTCCACGGCCGCGAGCGCGCGCGAAACCTCGTACGAAAAATCGCTGTGCCCCGGCGTATCAATAAGGTTCAGCTCATACCTCCTATCTCCTAACTCATATCTCATCTCCCCGTACCTCATTCTCACCGGCGTCATCTTGATGGTGATCCCCCG
>DATKMM010000020.1:0-4284 GCA_035541855.1 Minisyncoccota bacterium
GTTCGTTCTCGAGGCCGAAGATGCGGAGCATGTCCGTCACCTGCACCTTGCGGCGGCGGTCGATCTTGACGCCGATCTCGCCGCTCTGGTCGGTCTCGAACTCAAGCCACGCGCCGCGGTTCGGGATGATCTTCGCGCCAAAAAGCTGCCGGCCCCGGTACGGGGTCGCGGTAAAGTAGACGCCGGCGGAACGGACAAGCTGCGAAACGACCACGCGCTCGACGCCGTTCACGATGAACGTGCCCCGGCTCGTCATGATGGGAAAATCGCCGAAATACACCTCCTGCTCCTGCTCGCGGCCGGTGTTCTTGTTCACCAGGCGCAAGGTGCACCGCAGCGGGGCCTCGTAGGTCGCCTCCTTATAGCGCGCCGTCGCTTCATCGTGCTTCGGTTCGTCGAAGCGATAGCCGATGAAATGCAGTTCGAACTCTTTTCCGGTATGGTCGCGGATCGGGGAGATCTCGTCGAAAATTTCCCTGAGGCCTTTATCAAGAAACCATTGATAGGAGCTCAACTGGGCTTCGTTCAGGTTGAACGGGGCGATGAGCGGCTTCGACTTGGAGAAATTTTTTACCGAAGAGAATTTTGCCATGCGACGTTTTGTTAAAAATTAATTTATATTATGCTAAAATTAAAGTGAGGTATTTTGCACTTACCAAATATGTCGCTGCGGAAAAAGTAAAGAACAAGAACCCAAGCCCCTCCCCTCTGTCGTGTAACACACGGCAAAACGCAAAAAACGGCACTTCCCTCCTCACAAGGGACCGTTTTAAGCTTTCTTTAATAGACATTATAGCGCGCCCAAAAACCCTGTCAAGGCCGCCCCTCACCCTGCCACCCTGGCCGCCGGGTACCCGGACAGGGTAGCGCTCGGCCTTCGGACGCCGCCAATTTCACTCGCCGCGACACGGTCTTCGGAGGCGGAACGAGGACGACGGGTTGTGATTCCGCCAGGAATAAGACAAAAAATCCCCGGATTTATCCTTTTGGAAAAAATCCGGGGTAAAGCTCAACTTTCTCCTTCTTCATCTTCATCTTCATCTTCGGGAGGACAGCAAAGAAGGATGGTTTTGATCGGCCTCGCCTTGCCGGGCACGCGAGCTATCGCTAAAACTCTGTTCTCGCCCAATTTCTTATACTCAACAGTCCCTTTGATAAGCCGCCTTCCAGGCGTCCTGAAGCGATTTAGAAATCTGCTGATCTTATCAAACAATTCGACCTCTCCCTTCTTTAAAGCTTTATTAAGTATAGCTTATGCGCCTCCCTCCCGGATCCGGGAGGGAACGCGTTATTGTCCGAGGTATTTGGCGCGGTTGGCGTTCTGCTCGGCGAGCGTCACGGCGTAGATCGTCGCACCGGTCTTCGGATCGCTCAAGTAGTACCAATACGACGAACTTGCCGGGTCGAGGGCGGCCTCGATGGCCGCGAGTCCCGGATTCCCGATCGGCCCCGGCGGCAGGCCCGTATGGGTATAGGTATTGTATGGCGAATCGATCCTGAGGTCGTCCGCCGAGAGCGGGTAACATCCCGATGTTGAAGCAGGCGCGGCAACCTCTTTGGCATAGCATATCGTCGCATCAATATCGAGGTACATCCCCGCCGCCAGCCGCTTGTCGATGATCCCGGCCACGAGCCGCTGGTCCGTCGAGCTCGCCACCTCCTTTTGCACGAGCGATGCGACGATCAGGTCCCGTCCCGCATTCGCGCCATCGGCCTCGAGGAGCGGCCCCGCTTTCGCGTCGAAATCGTCCACCATCTTCCGGACCACGGCATCGGCCGTCGAGCTGGCATAGAAATAATACGTGTCGGGAAACAGTCTGCCTTCAAGCGCGGGCGCGGACGACGCCTGTGCCAGATCGCCCGGCCGGATAACGCCCGCTTGGGCCAAGATCCGGTCGATGTCATAGACCGTAGACCCTTCCGGGATGGTCACCAGAACCTCTTTCCGCGCCGGCGCCTGCATGGCATGGACAAAAACAACAACCGCCGCCAGGACGATCCCGGCCACGACGATCTCCACGATAAAGTTCCTAGCTCCTGATCTCATAGCTCTTAGCTCTTAGCTCTTAGCTCATATCTCCTCCTCAACTCCTCTTCCGTATCGAATTTACGACGGCGACCAGGAACATGTCAACCAGCATGCTCGAACCGCCATAGCTCACGAAGGGAAACGTGACGCCGACCACCGGCGTGAGGCCGCTCGCTGACCCGGCATTCAGCAGGAACTGCACCCCGAACATCATCGCCGCGCCAAGGCAGATGAACTTCTCGAAGTTCTCATCCGCCAGCGCGCCGATGTGCAAAATCTGGTAAACCAGGACGAAAAATGCCGCGATGACGATGAACCCGCCCAGCATCCCCCACTCCTCGACGATGGCCGCGAAGATGAAATCCTCGGTCGGCTCGGAGAGAAATCCGAGCTGGGTCTGGCTCCCCTCGCCATAACCCTTCCCCAGCCACCCCGCCGAGCCGATCGCGATGCGCGCCTGCGCCGAGCTGTAATTGATGCCGAGCGAATGTTCCTGCGGATAGAGAAAACCGACGATGCGCGCGCGCTGGTAATCCTTCATGACGTACGTCCACACGAGTCCGGACGCCAGCGCGAACGCGGCGACCGCGACCGCCAGGCGCCTGAACGGCAGGCCGAGCAGCACGAGAAAGCCGAACCAGATCGCGAAGAAGATGACGGCCGAACCAAGGTCGGGCAGGCGCACGGCGACCGCGGCCGGAACCAGGAAGAAAATAAACGAGGTGAAAATGTTCTGCCATCGCGCGACGGCGAGATGCCGCCGGCTGAAATAGTTCGCGTACAGGAAAATAAGCGCGATCTTCATGAACTCCGCCGGCTGGAGCGTGAACGGGCCGAAGGCCAGCCAGCTGTGCGTGTTGCGGATGGAAGGCCCCGCCAGATACGCGGCCAGCATAAGCAGCAGCGACAGGCCGTAAAATCCCCCGACGATCCAGCGATGGTTGAAGACCGAGCGCCAATCCACGATGGTGAAAATGAAGATGAGCGCGATGCCGAGCGCGACCCAGACCAGCTGGAGCCCGAACGAATGCGCGGAAACGGCCGAGAGCGTGACGAGCCCGGAAAGAATAAGAATGCCAAGCGGGATAAAAAGGGAAAGCATGGCGTTACCTAGCGCGCCGCATACGCTTCCACCTCCGTCGCGGCGGGATCGATGTCCGCGAGGGCGGGGTAGATGACGGCGAACGGCTCGATCTGGTTCGGGGCGATGCCGTCAACCTCGGTCTGCGACGCGCCGACGGGATCTCCTGCCGCATCTTTAAAGACCGCGATAATGACGATATCGCTGAACGAATCGATGTCGTTGTCCACCAGGTTGCCGGCCGCGACCGCCGTCGAACTACCCACGCGGGTCGTGACGTTCTCGACCGCCAGCGCGGGCACCCCGCCGAACGTCGAGGTTGCGACCCACGCGATAGTCGCGGTCGGCACCGTAAGGTCCGCCGTCGCCACCGCGCCGGGAATGGCCTGGTTCGGCAGGAGCAGATACTTCACCTCGCCGCCATACAGGAACGATCGGCCAGGGAACGATGTGATGAGCGTACCGGATGCGTCGTACAGGTTAAAGGAATAATCGAAATATTGCGCCGCCAGGTCCGGATTCGGATTCGCTACCTTCGCCAGGAACGTATCGTATCCGGCGCTGGCGGCGAACACGTTCACGCCGAGAACCGCGACCGGCTGGCCGACCAACGGCGCGGCCGGCGGCACGGCGCGGCGGAGGAACGGCGCGGCAACGGCCCATACCACGAGTCCGAAAACTGCCAGGTAGAAGATCCCATAGGCCACCTGCTTGGTACGGCGGGATGACATGGCTTTATTCTACCACGCCCCGTGTTTTTGCAAACGCAGTTTTGCAAACAAAAAAACGGCACTTTGATGTCGGCACATCCTACTTTCCCCGGGACAAGCCCGAGTATCATGGGATCAGGGCGCTTTCACTTCTCAGTTCGGAAAGGGATGAGGTGGGACACGCCCGAATAGAGCGCCGACGTCAAAAAGCCGTTCGCTTTTTGATCTTTGTAGAGTTTAAGTCAGCATTGGGATGGTTGGCGGGTCATTAGTATCCCTCGGCTAAACTCCTTGCGAAGCTTACACCTAGGACCTATTCGCCGCCTCCGCGCCAAGTCATCGCCTCACTTCCGGATTGCTCCTTCGGATCAGTTCAAACCCGGCACAAAGACATAGCTTTTACGTGGTAGTCTTCCACGAGACCTGTGCCGTCAGAAACAGTGCCGCAAACTATTGGAAGCTCA
>DATKMM010000021.1:0-7712 GCA_035541855.1 Minisyncoccota bacterium
GCGATCTGGTGGATGACGTCGCGGTAGAGGACGTTGTCCACCATGTGCCCGATGATCTCGAGCGACTGCGCGATGGGAACGCCGCCGTGGACGAGGAGCGCGGCGGAATTGCCGAACCGCGCCATGATGACGGGCAGGTACACTTTCTTCACGATGGGGAGCGTGATCTTCCCGTCGTCGAGGAGCGCCCGGCCCTCGTCCGTTTCGAAATAATCGACGACCACGAAGCCGAGCGCCGCAGCCGCGATGATGACGACCGGCCACCATTTGGCCAGGAAATTGCCGGTGCTCAAAAGCGCCTGGGTGTACCACGGGAGCGTGACGCCGTTCTGCGCGAAGACCGAGCCGAGCGACGGGTAGACGAACGTGAGCAGGATGAATGCGACGACGACGAACAGGCCGATGACGATGCCCGGGTAGATCATGGCGGAGGTCGCCTTGCTCGCGAGCTCGCCCTCTTTTTCCGTGTAATCGGCGAGGAAGGCGGAAACCTCGTTCATGTTGCCCGTCACCTCCGCCGCGCGCACCATTTCGACGTAATAATCCGGGAAAACGTTCGTCTGCCGCTGCATGGCCTGCGAGAAGGAAAGGCCGGCATCGATGTCGTCCGTCACCTGGAGAATGGCGTTTTTGAGCGTCGGGTTTTTGGTCTGCTGGGACAGGATCTTGAGGGCGTTGTTGATCGGCAGGCGCGCCTCGAGGAGCGTCGCGAGCTGGCGCGAGAAGACGATCATGTCCTTCCGCTTGACGCGGTTCAGGAAGGCGTTGATGCGTTCCACGGCACCGACGGAACCGGCGGGCGACACCTCGAGCACGAAAAGGTCGTGGCCCCCGAGGATCTGGATCGCCTCCGCGCGGTCGCCGGCCTGGACCAGGCCGACCTGCATCTCGCCCTGTTTAGTTTTGGCCTGGTATTTGAATTTCATGGGGATGAGATGGGAGATAAGAGGTAAGAGGTAAGATTCCTAGCTCACGCCTCTTAGCTCATTGCTCATAGCTCATTGCTCATAACTACGTCCTCTCTAACAGAATCCTCAGCTCCGCCGGGTTCAGCGAATAGAGCTCGGCGTTCTCGAGCGATATCTCCTTGTTCTTCACGAGGTTCACGAGCGAGCGGTTGAGCGTCACCATCCCTTCCTGGAGCGAGGTCTCGATGACGAGGTCGATCTGGTACGTTTTGCGCTCGCGGATGAGGTTGCGGATGGCCGGGTTCACGATCATGATCTCCATCGCGGGGATGCGGCCGCCCGAAAGGCGCGGCAGGAGGCGCTCCGAGATGATGGCGACGAGCGTCGCCGCGAGCTGGGAGGTCACCTGGCCCTGCTGTTCCGCGGCGAAGGAGTCGATGATGCGGTCGATCGTCTGCGAGGCGGAGTTCGTGTGAAGCGTGGAGAGCACCAGGTGGCCCGTCTCGGCGGCGGTCATGGCCGTGCCGATGGAAACGCCGTCGCGCATCTCGCCGATCATGACGACGTCCGGGTCCTGGCGGAGGACGGTGCGCAGCGCGCCGTGGAAGCTGACGGCGTCGCTCCCCACTTCGCGCTGGGAGACGATGCATTTGTCCTGCGTGAACAGGTATTCGACCGGGTCCTCGATCGTGATGATGTGGTCCGAGCGCGTGTGGTTCACCTCGTCGAGGATGGCCGCGAGCGTCGAGGATTTGCCGTGGCCGGCTGGACCGACCACGAGGACGAATCCCTGCGAGAGCTTCGCGAGGTCGTGCAGGAGCGGCGGGAGGTTAAGCTCTTCTATGGTCTTAATGCGGGCAGGAACGAGGCGGAGCGCCGCCGCGAGGTAGCCGCGCTGGTAATACACGTTCGCGCGGAAACGCGCCTTGTCCTCGAAGCTGTAGGCGAAGTCGATCTGGCGCTGCTGGATGAGCTTTTGCCGCTGGTCCGGCGTAATGAGCTCGCCGATGATGCCCTCCGCGACCTCCGGCGTCGTGATCTGCTCTTTCTGGAGCGCCACCAGCACGCCGTCGATGCGCAGGGTCGGACGCCGCCCCACGGCGATGTGGAGGTCGGACGCGCCCTGCTTCGCCGTCGCCGTCAAAAGGTCGTTCAACTTCTGCTTATAATCATCCATACTGAAATTATATCACACTCCTAGCTCTTATCTCCTAGCTCTCACCCCCCTAGCTCTCCTCCGTCTCCCGCAATATATCCTCCATCGAGAAAATGCCGTCGAGCGCCTTCACCACGCCATCCTGCCGCATCGTGACCATCCCCTGTTTCTTCGCCTCCTCGGTGACCCGCTGGATGGTCGGGTTGTCGTTCACGATCGCCTCGATCTCCGGCGTCATGCGGAACATCTCGTGGATCTGGCTGCGGCCGAGGATGCCGCGCCCCTTGCAGGTATTGCAGCCCTTCGCGTGGTAGATCTGGTACGGCGGCTGGTATTTCGACCGGATGCTTTCCGGCAGGCCTTCGAGCGCGCGGGCGATGATCTCCTGGACCGGCCCCGGCGCCTCTTCCGGCTTTTTGCAATCCGGACAGAGCGTGCCGAGTAGGCGCTGGGCGACGATGAGATTTAATGAAACCGGGATCAAAAACGGTTCCACCTTCATGTCCACCAGGCGCGGGATGACGCCGGCGGCGTTGTTCGTGTGGAGGGTCGAGAGCACGATGTGGCCGGTCAGGGCCGCCTGCACGGCGAGGTCGGCCGTCTCGCCGTCGCGGATCTCGCCGACCATGATGACGTCCGGGTCCTGGCGCAGGATCTGGCGGAGGCCCGAGGCGAACGTGTAACCGATCTCCGGCCGCACCTGCGACTGGTTGATGCCGCCCACGAAATATTCGACCGGGTCCTCGAGCGAGACGATGTTCACGTCCTCCTGGTTCAGCCGCTGGAGCACGGCGTAGAGCGTCGTCGTCTTGCCCGAACCGGTGGGGCCGGTTACCAGGATCATGCCGAACGGCTTGTCGAGCGCCTGCTTTACGATCTCGCGGTTATGCTCGCTGAACGGCAGGTCGTCGAACTTCTTGAGGCCGCTCGAAGGGTCGAGCACGCGGATGGCGATCTTCTCGCCGAGCGGCGTCGGGAAGCTCGCGACGCGGAAGTCGATGTCGCGGTCGAAGATGCGCGCGCGGAAGCGGCCGTCCTGCGGGATGCGCGTCTCGTCGATCTTCAGGTTCGAGATGACCTTCACGCGCGAAGCGACCGGCTGGGAAAGCTCCCCCGGCAGCGACGCGACCTGGTGCAGGTCGCCGTCCAGGCGGAACCGGATGCGGAGCGATTTTTCCTGCGGCTCGATGTGGATGTCGGACGCCTTGCTCTGCACCGCTTCGCGGAACGTGTCCGCCACGATGCGGATGATCGGCGCGTCCTCGTCGCCCGCGCCGGCGGCATCGAGACTGACCACCTTCTCCATCCCCGTCCCCTCTTTGACGTTCAGCGCTTCCACCGCTTTCGCGATCTCGTTCCGGTACGGGGAATATTTCTTGAGCGCATCCTGCCAGTCGCCGTAGGAGATTAGGTAGACGCCGAGGTTCCAGTGGTTCTGGCGCGCGATGAACTTCACCGCGTCCTGCGCCTTGAGGTCGTCCGGCCACACCATGCCGATCACGAGCAGCGCGCCCGCCTGGTCGAACGAAAGCGGTATCGTCCCGTAGTTGCGCGCCGTTTCCTCCGGAACCATCGCGAGCAGTTTGGCGTCGAGCGTCGCCAGATCCACTTTCCTGTATGGGACCTTCAGGAGGGCGCTCTTCGCCTGCGCCACCCGTTCGTCCGGGACGAGGCGGGTCCGCCAGATGGCCGACTCGGCCGATTCGTCGCCGATCAGGGCGTCGCGCTTCACGCGGTTCGCCGTCGCGGCATCTATGAGGCCCTGCGATTGGAGCTGGGCAAGCAATTGGTCATCTGACATGGTTATGGGCTGACAAACGGGTTCGTTCTCCCGATCGGCGCGGGACCGGTCGAGGTCGGTTCCGTGATGTATTGCCTGAGCGACTGGAACTGGGTGCTGCTCACCACGTTC
This sequence comes from Minisyncoccota bacterium, assembly GCA_035541855.1. Taxonomy (GTDB): domain Bacteria; phylum Patescibacteriota; class Minisyncoccia; order UBA6257; family 2-01-FULL-56-20; genus JAJXYP01. The sequence goes on from DATKMM010000021.1 coordinate 3,977, forward strand.
ACCTGGGAAGAACCGATCTGCGTAAGCGCCGTGATGTCCGCGAGCTGCGGCGGCGGCGACACGACGGCAGCCGGCGGCGGCGCGAGGAAAATATAGTACGCCGCGACGGCCAGGATGCCGAGGATCACGAACCACCCGATGAACGGGGCGATGTTGGAATTTTTCTTTTCTTCTTCGATGACGATGGCCATGTCAGGAATTTGCGGGAGGGTTGGTTTGGTAATATGCGTGGATGTTCAGACTGTAGCTGAAAAGGTCGCCGCTGCCGCCGCTGCCGGCCTTCGCTCCGGCGGCGGGCGCCGCTTCGGACAGCGGATTGATGGAAATTCCGGCGACGTCCAGTATCCGGATGTTGGTTTCAAGCCCTGAAAGGAAATTTTTGAGGTCTTCGTAGCTGCCGGTCGCGGAAACCGTGAAGGCGATGTCGGCCAGCGGCTTCACGATGCTCGTGGCCGCCGTCCCGCCGGCGGGCGCCGACGGCGCCTGGAGCACCGGCGTCGAGATGCCGACCGACTGGATGGTGATGTTGCTGTTTGCCGCCAATCCGTAGATCTGGGCCAGCGCGCCGGCCAGGTCCTCGCCGTTCGGGACCGCGAGCGAAACGCTGTTCTCGCTCTGGCTCTCGTTCTGGAACTGGGTCAGCAACTGCTGGGCCTGCGCGACCGCCTGCTGCTCGCTCGCCAGCAGCTCCTGTTCGCTCTCGATCTTCCCCTTGATGGCCTCCATGCCCGCGTATTCCGGCTGGATGAGCTCGAAAAGGAACACCAACGCACCCGCGACGAGCAGGAGCGCCACGACGATGCTGGCCAGCCGTTTGGAACTTTGGGTCATGATGAAAGCGGTGAGTTAAAGACGCCGGGATCCATGTCCAGGGTCGCCGTGAACTGCCATAGCCCCGTCGCCGCATTGAGGCCGACGCTCGAGATCGACAGGCCGTCCACCTGGGGCGACGCCTCGAAGATGGCTATCTGCTGGTTGAGGTCGGCATCGCTCTTCGAAGCGACCGACAGCGAAACCTGGCCGCCCGGCGTCACCGTGATCTGGGAATAGTACGTGTTCGCCTGGGTGTTGTTCTCGAGCCACTGGAAGAACGACGTCAGCATGCTGCGCCCCTTGAGCAGGGATTGCAGGTTGACGACCTGGGAATAGAACGAGACGAGCTGGGCCTGGTCGCCCGAGGAGAACGACTGGCTCGCCTGCGAAACCTGGCTCTCCAGGCCCGCCAGCTTGCCGTTCAGATACGGTTCGTAAGCGAACGCGATGCCGAAATAGATCGCGAGCACCGCGAGGAAAATACCGCCGGCAAACGAAAGTATGCCAAGGGACCACCCCGGGGTCGCCGGCGGTTCATGGCCAAGCTGGTTGATGACCTGTTGCGGAAGCGGCATGTAATTACATGAATTGTTTCATCCCGAGGCCGAGGCCGACCGCCATGACCGGATTAAGCTCCGGGAGGAACGGCGCGATCTCCGGCGGGGACGCGAACTTCAGGAACGGCGCGGCCTTCACGACCGGCACGCCGAACTCGCGCTCGAAGTAGCTTTCGATGCCCAGCAGGTTGGCGCCGCCGCCGGCGAGCACGACGCGCTCCGACCTCCTTGCCATCGGCACCTGTTCCTGGTACACAAACTGGACCTTCTTCACCTCATTCAGTATAGCATCTAAAAAGGGCAGCATTATTGTGGATAGCTCGTAGTTCGCGCCGCCTTCGAGGATGCCCTTCTCCTTCTTGAGCTCCTCCGCACGAAGAGGATTTATGCCCAGGCCGGTCGCGATGGCCTGCGTGAGCGACGCGCCGCCGAAATCGCTCTGCCCGCTGAACGTCAGCTGGCCGTTTTCCAGGAAGATGATATTGGTCGACCGGCTGCCGATGTCCACCACGAGCGTCGGCGTCGGGTCGTCCGCGAAGAGGCGCGCGATGCTCAGACTTTCGATCTCGAGCGCCTTCAGGTCCAGCCCCGCCGCCTTGAAGATCCTCTGGTATTTCTGTATCTGCTCCTGCGGCACGGAGATGAGCATGATCTTCTGGTGCGTAAACCCTTTCTCGTCCTGGTACGCCCCGATCTGGAACCAGTCGAGCGCCACCTCCTCGAGCGGCAAGGGCACATACTGCCGCGCCTGGTACACCATCGCCTTCGCGATCTCCTTTCGGTCCATCGGCGGAAAATCGAGGATCGTCGTGAAGACCGTGAACGGCGGCAGCGATGCAAGCGCCGCCCGCGACGGCGTGCCCATCTGGCGGACCAGGGCCTTCAGGAACTCCACCACGTCGGCCTCGAATATCTTGAGGCCGCTCGTCTGGAGCGCCTGGTTCGCCCGCGCCAGATAGCCGCTTGATTCAAGGATGCCGTAGTTCGCCACGCGCGGCACTTTGCCGCCGCCGCGGACCTCGATCGCCTTGATGGATGTCGTCCCAATATCCACCGCGAGATACGACCCGGAACTGAAGAGATGGTTAAAAGGATTTTGCATGGGAGAATGCTTTGCTATTTCATTTTAGCATGGCTTTCGGCTTCCTCGCTAACCTCATTTTCCCGCGCATTTGCGTCGCCTGCCGGCGGCGGATCGGGCAGGGCGTCGTCTGCGCGGCCTGTTTCCGCACGGTCGCGGTCCGCAACCACCTTTTCTGCCCGAAATGCCGGGCGCGCCTGCCCGCCCAGGGAAAGATATGCCATCCCGAGTTCCCCTACCTCCTCGGCGCCGCCGGGTTTTACGACGACCGGGTGCTGAAGGCGCTGGTCCATTATCTGAAGTTCCGTTCCATTCCGGACGCCGCCGAACCGCTGGCTCAACTCCTCTACTATTACGTTTCACGGATGTCCCTCGGCCTCGCGGGCCGCGCCGTGGTTCCCGTTCCGCTGTCGCGCCGGCGGGAAAGATCGCGCGGATTCAACCAGGCCGAGCTCATCGCGCGGCGGTTCGCCGGACTGGCCGGCCTGCCGCTCGAGACCGGCTGGCTCGCGCGCACGCGGCATACCCAGCCGCAAAGCGAAACCCGGAACGCCACCGAACGGCTGGAGAACATCCGTGGCGCGTTCGCCGTCCTCCGCCCCGACGCCGTCCGCGGCAGGAAAATACTGCTTATCGACGACGTCTCCACGTCCGGCGCGACGTTTCTCGAAGCGTCGCTCGCGCTCAGGGCCGCCGGCGCGAAACGCATAATTGCGCTCGCCGCCGCGAAGGCGTAGCATGAAAGCATGGCCAAGTTCGACATCATGTGGGAAGCTCCCGAGTTCGAGTACCGCGAGAAGGGTGTTTCGTGGTACTGGACCACGATCATCATCGCCGCGCTCGTCATCGCGTTCTCCGTCTGGGAAAACAATTTCCTCTTCGGCTTTTTCGTGGTCGTCGCGGAGGTCCTCGTCATCGTCTGGGGCAACCAGGCGCCGCGGACCGTATCGTTCTCCCTCACGGAGAGCCAGCTCGATATCGGCGGGCACCGGTCGCACGCCCTCGCGGAGTTCGAAAGCTGGAGCGCCGAAGAGATCGGCGGCGGGATGACCGAAATGTTCTGGACGTTCCGCGGGAAGCTCAAGACGCCGCTCAAGGTCCTGGTACCTGTGGAAAAGTTCGAAGAGGTCAGAAAGAGCCTCGCGCCGATCCTGCACGAGGTCGAACACCAGCCCACCCTGGTCGACGCCATTGAAAAATTGCTGAAATTCTAGTATCGTAGTGATGCATTCCGCCGCGACGCCCTCGTCGTTCAACGGATAGGACGCAAGATTGCGGATCTTGT
>DATKMM010000022.1:0-12873 GCA_035541855.1 Minisyncoccota bacterium
GCCATTTACTTCGTTTCACCCTATCTCGACAACTTCATCCCCGGACTCGGCTTGTTCCATTATTTCTACACCCACCTCATCCAGCTCCTGCTGTATGAACTGCTCTTCGGCGTCGTGATCGGCGGCTTCTCGAGCTTCTTCTCGGTTCGCCGGTATCTCAAAAATTAAAAAGACCGGGGCCATCCCCGGTCTTTTTAATTTCTTCTTCACGAAGTCTTAAGGTTTTCTTCAGGCCGCCTGTGGCACGATGGAGGAAAGTCGTTTTGATTTAACAAAAATTAATATGCGAATCCTCCTGGTGGAAGACGAAAAGGACATAGCCGGTTTCATTATAAAAGGGCTGAAGGCCGAAAAGTTCGTGGTGGACTGGACGCCGCGGAGCGAGCAGGCGCTTTTCTGGGCAAAGGTCAACAATTACGATCTCGCGATCATGGACATCACGATCTCGGGCGACAAGACGGGCATCGAGGTATGCCGCCTCGCCCGCGAAAAGGGGCGGGCATTCCCCATCCTTATGCTGTCCGTCGTGCACGATACGGCGACCAAGGTCAAAGCGCTCAACGCGGGCGCCGACGATTATCTCACGAAACCGTTCTCGATGATCGAGCTCCTGGCGCGGGCTAGGGCGCTTATGCGGCGCGAGAAGAAGATCGTCGGGCCGGTCCTCGCGGTCGGCGACCTATCCCTCGACCTCAACGCCCATACCGTCACGCGGGGGCGGAAAGCGATCACGCTCAACCGCAAAGAGTTCGGCCTGCTCGAGTACCTCATGCGCAATCCCGGCACGACGTTCACGCGGAGCATGATCCTCGAGCATGTGTGGGAGACCACGACGGACCCGTTCACGAACACCGTGGACGTCCACATCCGGTTCCTCCGCCGCAAGATAGATGACGACCGCAAAACCAAATTGATCAAGACCGTGCACGGGTACGGCTACAAAATCGAGGAATGAGCCGCGACGCTGAACGGGCCAGGTTGCTTTCGGAGCTGGCGCACGAGTTCCAGACGCCGATCGCCATCCTGAAAAGCAGCATCGAAGCGCTGGCGGAGTCCGGCAGCGCCGGTGCCAACGCCAATGCCAAGCGGGCCAACGCCGCTTACATCGCGCAGGCCACGCTCGACCGGCTTTCCCGCCTCGTAAGGGAATTCCTCGATGCGGCCGCGCTCAAAAATCAGGCAAACGCGTTCCGCATGGCCCCGATCGCGCTGTCCGACCTGCTTTCCGGCGTCTGCGAGGATTGCGCGCTCCTCGCCGAGGACAAGGGCGTCCCCCTTTCGTGCGTGAGCGACGTCGTCTCGATCGCGGGCGACCGGGACAAGCTGAAGCAGGTATTCCTGAACCTCATCAGCAACGCGCTCAAACATACCGGAAGCGGCGGCTCCATCGCCATCGCCGGGAAGGCCGTCGGGCGGGACGTCGCGATCACTGTCGCCGATACCGGCACCGGCATCGCGCCGGAACACCTGCCCCGCGTCTTCGAACGGTTCTACCGCATCAGCACGCCCGGCATGCCCGATGCGCCAGAAGGGAACGGCATCGGCCTCTCCCTGTGCCGCGATATCGTGATGGCGCACGGCGGCACCATCGCCGTCGAAAGCGAACCGGGCCAGGGTGCCTGCTTCACCGTACGCCTGCCGGCGCTCGCCGACCAACCCCAAAAGTCGTGTTATAATCAATAAATGCAAACCTCACTCATTATGCCAGCCAAGACCCGCTTATACGAACAGCCGGACGGTGACCTCATCCTGGACGAGGATGGCCGCCGGGACAAAAAATACACCCTTCGCCTCCGCGACCTCCCCGCCGGGGAAAAACCCCGCGAGAAACTGATGAAGCACGGCCCGTCGGCCCTTTCCGTCGCCGAGCTCCTCGCGATCGTCCTCAATGTCGGCACCACCAAAGAGGACGTGCTCGCCATGTCGCGCCGCCTCCTCAAAGAATACGGCGACAGCATCATCGTGACCCAGAAGGACCCGCAAAAGATAAAAGAGATGCTCGGCATCCCCATCGTGAAGGCCTGCCAGCTTGTCGCCTGCTTCGAGCTTGGACGGCGGCTCTTCAGGAACGCGGACGGCCGTAAGCCCGTCACGCTCCGCACCGCAAGCCAGGTGTATGAATATTTGAAGGACATGCGCGAGCTGCCCAAGGAATATCTGCGCGGGCTATACCTCGACAGCCATTACCAGCTCATCCACGACGAGGTCATTTCCATCGGCACCGTGAGCTCGAACGTCATCCACCCGCGCGAGGTCTTCCGCCCCGCGCTCGAATACTCCGCCGCCGCCGTCATCCTCGCGCACAACCACCCCTCCGGCATCGCGAAGCCCAGCGAGGCCGACCTCGTGATCACCCGCCAGGTCATCGAGGCCGGCAAAGTGCTCGGCATCGGCCTCCTCGACCACGTCATCATCGCCAAGACCAAATACCAGAGCATCCCCGCGGAGTATTGACAAATTTCTCATAGCGTGCTATCATACTAGCGGCATAATTTGTTGCGTGCATTAACGCACAAAAACAAGTTTTTGACATCTCAAAATCTGAATTGAAAAGGAGTGGATATGTTGACACAGGTCTTAGCGTTAATCATTGGCGTACTTGGGATGGCTCTATGCGCTCTGTTCGCCACATATTGGCTTTGGTTGCCCTGGGTTATCTCGGTGTTCGCGGCGCACAATTTCCTAATCACATCGGTTGAGGAAAACACGGGAAAATGGATAAAGAAGGGCGCGGGAAAACGGGGACGCGCATGGCGTTTTATCACGCCAAGCAGAGAAACCGACCCAGCACCCGATCCGGATCCGGATAAAAGCTGGAACATCGAGCAGACCCGGCAACCAATACATGGCCATCTCCTGAATGCGGAAGGAGAAGAATCTTGGTTCGTGGACTGGATCGACCGTAAACTGCCCGGCAGCATACGTTGGATAGGGTTGCCGTTCATTTATTCCATCCATGAATACAACTTCCGTTGGGAGGTTCAAAGGGAAGGTAAGCCTGGTACGACCCAAAACGGCAAAATCAAGACGGAAGACGGCTTGATTGAAATGGAAAAACTGAGTAACGACAAGTGGGTGGCAACGTTTGCAAAGCGGCTTGACTATATCTACTTGCGGGACGCAGTTTACTATTTCGAAGTGATCGGCGCTGAAACAAAAGCCATCGTCAAGGGCGCAGGCATCGATCAAACGGCTCGTGTGGGCATGCCGCTCGAGGTTTATATGCTGGCGACCATTCGCGTCGTCAATCCTTATCGCGCACTGTTCCTCGTCCATGATTGGCTGGAATCGACTTTTGACCTATTACGGCCGAACGTCAGGTCGTGGATCGCTGCGAACTCCTACGAAGATGTCGTCGGCAAACCCGAAGTCGCCGAGCGGGAATATGACCAGTTCCTGAAGCAAAGCAATGTTCCCGATGGGCTCATACCACCGGGAACGCCGCCGGATAAAATGCCGAAGGCAATTGGTGCGTACATTGAGTGCACCTATGGTGTACGGGAAAAACGAATCGCATTTGACGATGTCATCCCGCCGGAAGAATACACCCAAGCAACCGTGAGGCGGATGGAGGCTGAGCAGAACAGAAATGCCACCATCACCAACGCCGAAGCGGAACGCGAGAAGCAGACTATCATAGCGCAAGGCGAAGCCAATCGGATTGCTACCGTCACTGCGGCAATCGCCGCAGGTGGCGACCTCGCTATGGAGTTACGGCGGCTCGAAGCACTTGAGTCTGTCGGGAATAATGGCAATATGGTCGTGGTGAGCGACAAAGGCGCTCAAATGCTCATTAATACGAATACGGCCAAACAACCCAGGCTTATTGAGCCGGGAAAGGAGAAGAAAGAATGAAGCTCGCGATACCTCCCTTCGCCAAGGGACATCTAGTCCGTCACGTATTTGCGATCATTTTTTGGCCAGTTTTGATGCTGGCTCTCGCAACCTGGACCATGAAAACGTTTCTTGGCCAGCATGGCCACGGAACTATTCTGGCTGGTGGCATCATCGCTCTCGTGCTAATATTCCTCGTCGTCGTTGCGTGGATCATCATTAGCATGATTGGGAAAGCATGGAACCAGAACACTTCAATGGCTGAGGCGGACGACGAGACCGAAGAGAAAACCGCCGACAAAGCGCAACCACACGGGTCAAAGCTGAAGAAGATGATTTGGGCTATGGTGGTAATAGCCATAATTTCGACTTTTACCATCAAAACGCTTCAGCTCAAACGGGGCGATGCGATATTGCCTCAACCGGGAGCGCTCTGTTCCGGTAGGGATGGCGATGCAATTGATTTCGATTATTCTGCCTTCGCAAAACGGAGGTTAGTAATCGACGTCCCGTCCACGACCGAAGGGACGGGATGCTTCTCCATGTTCGATCTTCCAAAGGCATGGGGTATGCGCGCGCGCTTCCGGCGCCTCGGCGACGATCCCGACACTTACCTGTACTTTATGGTCCCGGGCGGTGCAATACAGGGGCCATTTGGCAAGGGCGACGTCGTGAACCTGCCCGCCGTGCCAACGCTCTGGATACAAGCAACCAAGAAGGGCACCCGCATTGAATTCTGGTCGGATGCGTTACTGCGGACACCGGCCAGTACCACGACCCCTCCTCCGGAGCCGGCCACCCCTGCTAGACAGTAATTCGGCGATTAGTTCTTTGCTCCCCCACGGCGCCTTGACCGGCCTCGTGGGGGATTTTTTGTACAAAAAGACCCCGCGAAGGGGCCTTTTTGAGATAGCTTCGTGAAACCTGAAAGTTAACAAGTCCCGATACTGCCCGAAGCGCCGAGGAAGCTCGCCACGATCAACGGGATCGCGCGGGCCAAGAGCGCCACGCCGACCGCGATAGCCGCATAGAGCAGCGTGCTGCCGGCACCCTTCACCTTCTCCGGATCGCCTGCGGCGGTCAAATATTTGAACGCGGCGACGATAATGAAGATGACGGCGAGCGCGACCAGGAAATAGAACAGCCAGCTGAAGACGACGCAGACCGTATTGAGGACGCCCTGAATGCTCGTGATCTGGCCCTGCGGAACCGTGCTCTGTACTGGAGGAGCCGGCTGGGGGATGTTCTGCGCCGATGCCAAGACCGGCAACGCCAGGGACAAGATCGGAAGCCCGAACTCCTTCGCGAAATTGATTGCTTTTTTCATAAACACGTAGGATTTTCGACCTTTCAGGATGCCGTTTCAGTATACCATTTCCAACGCTAACACGCCAGGAAGCCCCCTCCCCCGAAGCCGCCTCCGGACGAAGAACCCGCGCCGAGGAAACTCGCGACAATGCTCGGAATGGCTTTCGCAAGGAGTGCCACCGCTACCGCGATAGCCGCATACATCAGCGTGTTGTTGGCGCTCTTCACCTTTTCGGCCTCGCCCGAGCTCGTCAGATACTTGTAAGCGCCGACCACGACGAAGACGACCGCCAAGACGATAAGACCGTAGAACATCCAGCTGAAGACGGTGCAGCCGAAGTTGAGCACGCTTTGGGTCGAAACGAAACCAGAAGCATACGGCACGTTCGTGCCGGTCGGCAGCTGCGGCTGGGCGCCAACCGTCCCGCCGCTCCCCGTGCCGCCCGTTGGAGCAAATGCTCCAGCCGAAAGAGGTATCGCCAAAGACAAAATCGAAATGCCGAATTCTTTTATAAACCGTTTTATCTTTTCCATAAGAATTTTAGTATTCCGACCTTTTAACATGCCAGGAAGCTTCCGCTCGTCGCCTTCGCGCCAAGGAGGCTTGCCACGATCGCCGGAATTCCCTTCGCGAGAAGCGCCACCGCGATAGCAATGGCGGCATATAGGATCATCTTGTTCGCCTTACTGACTTTTTCCGCCTCGCCGTTCGCCGTCGCATAATTATATGCGGCGACCACGATCATGATGAGCGACAGGACGATGAGCCCGTAGAACATCCAGCTGAAGATCGTGCACATGAACTGCAATAATTCCTGGGTAGTGGTGATGGGCGGTTTAAAGCTCAGAGAGGAACCGCTGCTAGTAGCCTGTGCAAATGCCTTGGAGACGAATGTCATTTTATTATTTACCGCCGAATAGATTTTTAATGATGGACACGATGCCGCTCGCCAAGACCACCACGGCAAAACCGATGGCCGCATACATCAATGTCTTTCGACCATTTGCGAACTTCTCGGGACTGCCGCCTGCCGTGATCATCTGGAATCCGCCGATGAGCGCCATAACGGCAACCAGCGGTATGGCGATCATGACCAAAAAATTGGAGATCGCCGCCACAACAGCCTGAAAGTTATTGATAGAACCGAGAGGATTGGGGAGGGAAACGGAGGTCTGGCTTCCAGTTCCACTCGCATTACCGCCGCCAATCGTACCCTGCTGCGCAGATGCGTACCGCACCAAACCAATTCCGAACAACCAAGCGGCCACCCCGACCCTTCGCAATAGCTTTTCCGGCATTGGATTCATTATAGCAGATTCCCGCTTCACTGGGGCTGGAAGGCGCCGGCGGCACAGAAGCTCAACCCGAGGTTCACGCCGGCGTAGTCCGGATCAACATCTATCGTCGTCCCGACCTTGACGTTCAACTTGCACGCATCGGCCTGCGAAATACCAAGCGCCTGAAGGAACGCCTGTTCCGCCTCGGCGCGGACGGTCTCGAACGGCGCGGCTTCGATGAGAATATTGAAACTGCTGTCGGGCGCATAATAAGTAATGTTGTAAGTGCTGGTCTGCTCGATAAGGATGGCCGTATGGTCGGCGCTTACCTGCCGGGTGGTGTTATAGAAATTGTTCATGACGACGCCTCCCTCCGGCGTCCCGATGGTCAGCGTCGCCCCGGTTGGCGGCGTGAATGGCGCCGTACCGGTCGCAACCGGCGGCAAGGTTCCCGTCGTTCCGCCGCCGCCCGCGGGCGACGACCCGCCGCGAAGAACGAAGAACAGCGCCCCAGCGGCGATGGCGATGACTACAACGGTTCCGATGATGATTGTTTTTCTCATGTTTGTTTATGACCCGCAGGCCTTCCGGGTGGCCGGCCCCCACAAGCTCCAGTTGGTGCCGCTCTTGGAGAGCAAACACGCTTCCGTGATATTGGTCGTCGGGTTCTTCGCGGCGGCCAGGCATTGCTGGTAGAGCGACTGGTTCGTCACGGTGCAGTGGGGATTACTGCCGGTATAACGATTGCTGAACGCGCTCGGGCAGTTGAGCGTCTGGCCGGTGGTCGGGTCCGATATGGTGTTCGCGGAAAGGTTGATCTGGAAGAGCCCTATGGACGCGTAATTGCCGTCGTCGCATTTGTCCCCTTGCGCGTTCGGGTTGCCGCTGCTCTCCACGTTGCAGACCCCGCCGGCCTTCTGGGCATTATTGCTCCCCATGCAGCTACCCTGCAATTGCGCCGTACTGCACGGGCCACTGGAAGGCGCCTGGCATCTCCCGCCGGTACCGCTGCCCCCTCCCGTCGTACTGCTCCCGTTCCCTCCACCGATCCCATTGACCGCGCCCTGCGGCAGGGCGGAAAGCAACGGCAGCGAGCAGCTGGTCAGGCCAGGATTGATGGTATAGAGGATCAGGTAGGCGCCGGCGAGCAGGAGAATGCCGATAAGCGCGCTCCAGATCCAGCTTCTCCCTTCGCTTTGGCGGCTGGCATTTCCGGCCGACGTGGCGTACTTGAGCCCCCCATATACTATAGCGCCGAACGCCAGAATGCCCGCAGCCAGCAGGGCGAAATAATAGAAATTCACGATCCATCCACAGGGGCCCGCGGAAAGCGGGATGCCGCCGGGGAGGTTGGTGCCGATGGTGATCGCTGCCTGGTTCATGTCATTACAGGGTGCATGCGGCTGTTCCGAAACCGCCGATCAATCCCGTGAGATGGAAGAATTGGACGACAGTCGAAACCAGGACCCAAGCGCAAAGCACGATGACCACGCCCCAGACCGCTCCCGTGATCGTCTTCTTGCCCCGCCCGACCATTTCGGGACTGGCGCCGGCGAGGATGATCATGATGCCGCCGACCAGGATCAGGATCGGGGCGATGATCCACAGGATGAACGCGATCACGAAATAGATGACGTTCGCCATCTCCGCGACGAAGTCGCACAGATTACTGCATGCGGGAAGCGAGGCCGTCCCCGAACTGCCGGTCCCGGTGCAGACGACGAGCGGCCCGTTCAGGATGGTCGGGTCGAACACGTTGCTCTTGACGGGCGCATGGCCGGCGGCGGCAACGTATGGCAGCGCCAGCAGGGCGATGGCGAAAATCAACTTGATGGCCAGCGGATGTTTCATGGCGTTGCCTTACTGTCCCCTCATCACGGTGGTTATGGCGTTCTGCGCGACGCCAAGCGCGTTCGCGGCATTCGACGAGCCGTTCAATACGTTCTCAATGGCCGCATCCATGATCGAATCGATCTGGGCGTCGTCCGCCTCGTACCACGCCCGCGCCGTGAGCGCCTGGGCCGCGAACGTCCCATAGGTCGGGTCGGTGAGAGCCGCGGCGATGAGACTTCGTCCGGCAGGCGGCTGGGCCATATCCTTAAGATATACCTCTTCGGCCGCCGGGGTAGTGGTCATATAAATGATAAATTGCCACGCGGCATCAACTTGGCCCCGTTTGGAAACCGCCAGGCCCTGATAACTTGGATAGTTCACGGCGATCGTGGCGCTGGCCGGCTGCAGCATGGGCGCCACGCCGTAGTCCAAAAACGGCGCCTTCTCTTTGATCTCCGACATCGCCGATGCATAATCGAACACGATCGCCGTCTTGCCGGCCAGGAAATTTTGCATGGAATCCCCCATCGCGTCGTTCCAGGTATAGTTCGGCGAGGCCGAATTCGCGAACTGAAGGTAGAAATTAAAAGCCGCCAAACCCGGATTGCTGCCGTCCGGGGCGACGGAAGCGAACGTGGCGGCTGTCCCATCGTTGCTCACCATATTCGTCCCGTTCTGCAGCATGAGCAGGAAAAGGATGTCCGGCGCATCCGCGATGCTGGCTCCCGAACCGCCGAGCGCGACCGCCGCCTGCGTGATCTGTCCTTGGGCGTTCAGCGTCCGGAGTTTCGGGATATCGGAATCCAGGTCGTTCCATGTTTTCGGCGGATATACGATGCCGGCCGAATCGAACAGGTCTTTGTTGTAATACATCGCGAGCGTGTCGAGCGAAAGCGGCAGGGCATAAACCTGGCCGCCAGCGACGAAATTCTGGGTCACCACCGTCGGGAAGTCGCCCGCGACCGTTGCCGCCGTGAACGCGGGAGTAAGCGTCGCCGGCGCCGGCGCCATCACCGAATACCATTTCGGCAGGTCGTGGTCGCCAACCTCGAAAATGTCCGGGCCGGTACCCGCCGCGAACGCCTTCAGGAGGTCGCCTGCGTACGTCGCCGGATCGTCCTGCAGATAATCGACCGTCACGTTCGGCGCGACCGCCTTGTACGCCGATGCCATATCGGAAAAGACGGACTTCGGGTCGGTGCCCCAAACCGTCAGCGTGATCTTCTGCGTATTTCCCGTCGGGCGCAGGCCGAAATAAACGGCGGCAACGACAGCCAAAACCAGCACGACCCCTGCCGCCACGATGACAATTTGTTTTTGGGTGAATTTCATTTACACCACGATCGTTCCCGCCAGCCGGTCGCCGCTCTTCAGGTCCATGATCCGCACTCCTTGCGCCGCGCGACCCGTCGTCCGCACCGTTCCAAGTTCCATCCTGATCATCTGTCCTTTCGCGGAAAGCGCGAATACCTCCTTCTCTCCCGTGATCACGTGCGCGGAAACCACCGGCCCGGTCTTTGGCGTGATCTCGGCGGTCTTGATCCCCGACCCGCCGCGACCCTGTGTTTTGTATTCCGCCAGCGAGGTCTGCTTGGCGAACCCGTGCTCCATGACCACGAACAGCTTCGCATCCTCTCCTTTGATAATTATATCAAACCCGGCGACCTCATCGTTCTGCTTCTTCAGTTTGATCCCGCGCACCCCTGCCGCCGTCCGCCCCATCGGGCGCACCTGCTTCTCGTCGAACCGGATGGATTGGCCCTGGCGCGTCGCGAGCACCGCCTGGTCGGTGCCGCCCGTGAGCTCCGCCCACTTCAACTGGTCGCCCTTTTTGAGCTTGATGGCGATGATGCCCGTCCGGCGGATGTTCTCGAAGTCGGCGAGCGGGGTCTTCTTGATGTTCCCCTGCTTCGTCACCATCATCAGGTATTTCTTTTTCTCCCCTTTGGCCGAATAGTTCACGATCGCGGTCACCCGCTCATCGGCCGGCAATTCGAGGAAGTTCTGGATCGCTTTGCCCTTGGATATGCGCGTCGCCTGCGGAATTTCGTGGACCTTCGTCTGGAACACGCGGCCGCGGTCCGTGAAGAAGAGCACGTTGTCGTGCGTCCGCGCGCTGAAGAAGTGCGACAGGAAATCGTCTTCCGCCACGTCGGAACCGATCAGCCCCTTGCCTCCCCGCTTCTGCGCCTTGAACGTGTCCGGCGGCAGGCGTTTGATGTAGCCGCCGGCCGAGACCGTGACGATCGCGTCCTCGTCGGTGATCAGGTCCTCGTCGCTCACCGCCTCTACCGCGCGCGCCACGACCTGCGTCCGGCGCTCGTCGCCGTATTTCTCCTTGAGCTCCTTCACTTCGTCCTTGATGATCTTCAATATCTTCGCCGGGCTCTTCAGGATGAGCGACAGTTCCTCGATGAGCGCCCGCTTCTCCTTCAGCTCGTCGTCTATCTTCTTATGCTCCAGCGCGGCGAGCGTTTGCAGCCGCATCTCGAGGATCGCGGTCGCCTGGACGTCGCTCAGTTTGAAAAGCTTCACCAGGTTCGCATGCGCCTCCTCTTTGTCCTTCGATCTCTTGATGGTCGCGATCACGCGGTCGATCGCATCCAGCGCCTTCGCCAACCCTTCCAATATATGGGCGCGCTCCTCTGCTTTTTTGAGGTCGAACTGCGTCCGCCGCCGCACGATCTCCTTCCGGTGCGCGATATATTCGGTAATGAAGTCGCGGATCGGCAGCAGGCGCGGCTCGATGCCGTTCACGAGCGCGATCATGTTCAGGTTGAAATTCTTCTCGAGGTCGGTGTGCTTATAGAGGAAGTTCAAAACCTTCTGCGGCGGCACGTCGTTCTTGAGCTCGATCACGATGCGCATCCCCTCCCGGTCGGATTCGTCCCGCAGGTCCCGGATGCCCTCCACCTTCTTTTCAGTGTGCAGCTCGGCAATGGTTTTGATGAGCTCCGATTTGTTCACCTGGTACGGGATCTCGGTCACCACGATATCGAACTGTTTGCCTGCCTTGTTCTCCACGATCTCCGCCTTGGCCCGCGCGAGGATGGCGCCCCGTCCCGATATGTAGGCTTCGCGGATCGCCTTCGCGTCGTAGATAATGCCGCCCGTCGGGAAATCCGGACCCTTGATGAACTGCAGAACATCCTCGTTCGTGGCGTCCGGATTGTCGGCGATATGCAGGATCGCGTCCGCGACCTCGTTCAGGTTGTGCGGCGGGATGCTCGTCGCCATGCCGACCGCGATACCAAGCGATCCGTTCAAAAGCAGGTTCGGCAATTTCGCCGGCAGGACCCGCGGCTCCTCGCGCGTCGCGTCGTAGTTCGGGGTCCAATCAACCGTGTCCTTCTCGATGTCCCCCATCATCTCGCTCGCGATAGCGGAAAGCTTCGCCTCGGTATACCGCATCGCGGCCGGAGGGTCGCCGTCAACGCTCCCGAAGTTCCCCTGTCCTTTCACCAACGGATAACGCAGTGAAAAATCCTGCGCCAGGCGCACCAAGGTGTCGTAGATCGCCGAATCGCCGTGCGGATGATACCGCCCCATCGTGTCGCCGACCACCGTGGACGACTTCCTCGTCTTCGCGTTCGAGGTCAGGCCGCTCTCCCACATAGCCCACAGCACGCGGCGGTGCACCGGCTTCAGGCCGTCGCGCACGTCGGGAAGCGCGCGCGCGACAATGACCGACATTGCGTAATCAAGGTATGACTCGCCAAGTTCCTTTGTGATCTCTCTTTTTTCCGAGTTTGCCATAATTGGAATTATTGCGGTTTAACGTTGTATTGCCCCGGCCCGCGCAGTTCCTTCACCGCACCCGCGATCCCGCTCCCGATCGCCTGCCACCAGCTGCCCGCAGAATTCCGCCCCGCATCCGCGTCTGCCGTTGCCGGCGACGTTGGCGGGGAGATCGAAACCAGGTTGTTGAAATATCCCAACCATATATAGATCACGGCAAACATGATAACAACGGTGGACGCCACGAGGATCTTCCGCTTCGCCGGCTCGCTGAGCGATCGCAGCTCCTCGAAAAAAGTTTTCCTATTTTCCTCCATCTTGTAATATCACCGGCCGCCCTTTGTCGCTCGCGATATCCTTCAATCGAAAGACGAATTTTTCCACCGGCTCCGCCTTTTTCCCAAGCGCCTTCAGGAAATCATCCGGCGTTTTATAAAAACCCGGGATCGCGATCCGCGCCTCAAGCTGCTTCACGATCTTGGCGGCAACCTCGGGTTCCAAAAAATGGCCGCCGCCGACCGGCAGGATCAAGACATCCGGATCGGAAAACTCTTCCATGAGCGTCGCGTCGATCGGCCCGGAAAGATGTCCCAGAAAAACGATCTTCATTTCTTCCCAGAGAACCGAGTACGCGGTCTTCGCGAATTTCTCCGTCGACTCGCCCTTGATCGGGAACCCTAATATCTCGATCCCCTTGATCTCATACTCTCCGGGAAATGAGATGACCGGCGCGTCTGAAAAATCTATCGCGGCATCGGTCTCCGTCGAAACAATGGTCTTCAGCGTCACATCCGCCTTCAATCTATTACTCTCCGGGTTCACCAAAATCGAGGTGTCCCCGCTTTGCAAACGAAAACATCCGTTTCCAAAATAATTTATAAC
>DATKMM010000023.1:0-22264 GCA_035541855.1 Minisyncoccota bacterium
GGGATTGTACCCGCCCACGTACAGGATAGGGCTCTTGAACTGCGTTCCGTCGGCCAAGGTAAACACGACTTCGGTTCTCCCCTGATCGTTCGTGGGCGTTCCCCCCGACCCTTCAACGGGAATCGGGAATCCAGACGGCCACCATGGGTCGTTCCAGGTGAAATACCATCCAAACAGACTATAGATGGCCTCCGGAACGATAACTGGCGGCGACTGGAAGTCCGTCGCGCGGACGAGCGGACTCGGGTTCGCGGGCGTTGGAGCGCCGAAGGTTGGCTCCTGACGCTTCGTGAAGTTGACCTCGCGCGGCTCGTACCTGCTTGGCGTGAATGTCCGGACATACGGTCCGGCCTTCACGGTCACATCCTCACAGCTGCCATCGGGATTCTGTGGAATATCCACATAATTCCAGAGGGCGCCGTGTTGATCGAAACTGGCGCTGAGCGGCGAGATGAGCGTCGGAACCAAGCTGGTTCCAAGCTCATTCCACGCCGGACCGTTTCCTACCACAGCGATGCTGCAAGGCGACAGCTCATCGCCTCCCAGAAACACCTCGAAGGCGTCGTCGTTCTGCCGAGGATCGGCCGCACACGATGAGTCACCCAAACATGCGGTTGTCAGATACGTACCTTCCGGAAGGAAGGTGTAGAAATCCTGATTCGTACTCCAGTCATAGAACAGAATACTGTTCATGACCTGGGTAGAAGGATTTATGATCTCCCGCGCATCTAGCGACTGCGTCGCGGCGACCTGAGTACCGGATGCGTCATACATCGTCCACATCATCGGCTCCGGATTCGGAGCGGTCGCGGTGTTCTGGAAGACGGGATAATTCTGTCCGAGCACGCCGATGGTTGCCGAGTTATATTCTGCAACCACTTGCGAGTAATCCGTAAGATTGAACGGCCAATTATCCGCCAAAAACCACGGGTAATTAGCATCGTACCCACCCCCTGGCGCCATTCCGAAATAAACGCCAGTAGGAGCTGCCGGAAAGTTGGTGATGTCCTGCTTCATGAATGTCGATGGTTTCACGCCATCGACCAACGGACACACCTGGTCGAGCATCGCGAGGAAATCAGCGCGAGTCTGCGGCTGATACCGGTCGATGTCCGCAGTCAGCTGCCGATAATCGCCGCCCATCTTCTCGATGACAACCGAAAGAAGGGAGGCGATCACGCGGTACTGCCCGTTTCCGATATTGCTATAAAAGTCAGATACCAGGGTGCCGTTTTGAAGGACACCAGCCCCGCCAAACACCGTCGGACGCTGGTTGGCCAGCATGTCGGCTCCCGCCGCGGATGTCGCGTACGGCTTCGCGCCTGCCGGAAACAGTTCCGGGTGTTGCTGGACAAGCAGGCGATAAAGAAGTTCTGATTCTCCGTTCGCGATTCCTTCGGCGCGACCAATATCATTCACCTCCCCCACCGATAACAACTGCAACATCAGCTCATGGGTGAAATCGATACCATCGCCCATGATGAACGGGGTGGCTGTGTTCTCGGTCGTCGGCGCGCTGATCGTCCCGGTCCCCGAACACCAGCTCCCCGGACAGATTGTCGTGTCCGGTTGAATCTGGATTATTGCCGGCGTCGATGCGGCAGGAGTTGTAACCTGCAACACCACGGGCCAAACCATATTCAGGAAATTCTGCATTTCAATGACAAACCCTTGCGGAAAGCCATTGACTGCTTTGAGGGCCGGGGCGGGCATCGAGCTGGTCGGTGCCGCAGGCGAAGTTTGCGCGTACGCCATGATGGCGAGCGCGCAAAAAACCACGAAAAACACGAGTACCTTGCGCGTCATACGCTATATTCTCCTTTATTGAACTATGTTGACGGCCAAAAGATATGCCGCCTACTACCCTAGTTATACACTATTTCAGCCAAAAATGCAACACCCCTAGGGATTCGTGCCGGCTGGGCTCGGAGGCGGGGTTTCAATGACGCCTGGGCCGGATACGGAAACCGTCGTCTGGTATATGCCCGGCGGATTCGTGCCGCCGCCGGCGCCGTAGCAGGTCAGCTCATACGTGCTGTAGGTGTCATCCGGAGCCACGTCGATCGATTGATTGGCGGTGCCCCCGTAATTGAACGTCTGCGGGAGACTGCCATTCGAGGTCGGGCCGCTCACCGTGCACGAAGTAACGCCGGAACAGACCCATGAAAGCGTCGAGGTTTCGGGGATCACGACCCTCGTCGGACTCGCCGAGAAGGAACAGCTTACCGATGGCCAGACGGAGATAGTCGCGGTCCCAAATTTGCTGGGATCCTGTTTGCTGGTCGCCTGGACAACGGCGGTCGTCTGGCTGTTGGGCGCAGTGTACGCGCCACTGCTGTTGATGCTGCCGCCGCCGGAAACCATGGTCCACGTCACATCCGTATTGCAGGACCCGCTGCCGGCATTCACGACGGCCGTGCATTGCGATACGCCGCCCTGCGCGACGATCGAGGGACTGCAGGTCGCGGATACGCCGGTCACCGTACATGGCGCGCTGTCACGGGTGGCAACGCACGCCGGAGAATTGCTGCCGCCGTTAGCGCCATCGCAGGTCCACGAGCTCGACCCGCCCTGCGTCGGGAAGCCCGGGCTGGATGGCGACGGCGTGCCGGAGGAGCAGAACGCGCCGCTGTATGCCGAGGCATTGTACGCATAATCCGTAGCTGCCGAACCGCATGCGCCATTCACCGGCGTCAACGGCACGAGATCATAGTTTAATGTGAGCGTCGCACTGCCGCCGTTCGGAACCGTTGCCGGCAAGGTTGATGCCGAATCGAAGTTGTAAGTGTTCCCGCCGTAAGCAACCGTCGAGCTCGCGAACGTTTCGGTATATTTCTGCGCGGGTACGCTTGCGAAACTCGCGTTGGCTATGCCGGATTTCAGGGTCCCATCCGTGCCTTTTACCGTGAACGCCGCCGACATGCCGCCGATGTTCGTCTGGACGTTTAACGTCCCAACCTGCGGCGGCGCTGGCGTAACCGTGACCGTGCCCAGCGTCTGCGTACTGCCGCAGGTGTAACCATTCGGCGTACCCGGCGGCGGCAGGTTGGAGTAAGTATAACCGGTTCCGCTGTTCGGTAAGTTGGAATTGGTGCCGGTTTTATAGGTATAACTGCCAGTCGCCCCGGCGACACATTGGAAAACCTGGGCCGTACCAAGCCAGGCGGTTGTGGCTACACAGTTTCCGCTGCCGGCGGCATACGGCGCACTGATGAAGGTGGCTCCCGCCTTACCATAATCAACGTAGGCATAGAAGATCTGGCCAGCTGCAACGGTGATGGTCGGCTTCACCCCGCCAACCGTTGAGGTTGAGAAGCCGGACGTGGAGGCCTTGTAGGTTGGCGTCGTGCACTGCAGTTCGGTGGCGCTGCAATTTGCCTGAGGCGATCCGTTGATCCGGCACGACCAGAGCCACGGCGACGGAGGCCCGACGCCGGTATCGGTGCCTGCATTACAGAGATCGTTCCCGGTCTGCGGAAGGGAATATGAGAAGTAAAGGCCGTTGTCCGTACCGCACTGGGGCGGCGTGGGAAGGCTGCACGCCGAGGTGCAGTTGCTCTGGCTCGTATAGTAACCCGCTCCGCCCGATATCCACTGGGCCGAAGCGCAGCCGTTGCTGCACGTCCATTCGCTGACGCACGTGCCGCCGCAGGCATTGCAATTGTTCTTGGCCGTGCAGTTCGGATACGTGCCACAGGGGGTTGCACCGCCGCAGGTCGCCGCATATTGGCCGGTCACCGACACCGAGGCGAGTGCCTGCCCTGCCACCGAAAGGCATCCGCTGCCGGCGCACGTGGACGGGTCCATGTCCATCAGGGTAAAGGTGTATATCGTTCCCGGAGTGACGGTCGTGTAAGCCGCCGCGCCGCCGCTGGTCGGCGAAGAACTAAATTCACTTTTATTGCCGGAGGCGGACGTCGTCACCCAAACCTGTACATTTTTGGCGTTGCTCCATGTCGGCGTTATATTGCTCGTACAGGTCGTCTGGCCGCTTACGACGGTACACGGATTCGGACTGGCGGTGATCGTACCCGTCGGCGGCGGCGGAGGCGGATTACCTCCCGAACCGCCCGAGCCACCGGGAGCCGTGATGGTCACCGGAGGACAGCTAACCTGCGGATCGCTGCCATCGTTCAAGGCAACATTGACCGTTCCCGATGCCGTGAAGCTCGTCGAGAACTGGGAAGTAGCCGTACCGCCCGGGAGCGTACCGCCAAGACCTGGCGGCGGACTGAACGACCACATGAACGTGCCGTTACCCCCACCACCGGTAAATGTTACACTCTGGCCGGTATTTGCGTTTTGAGAAGATACACTACAGCTTAATGCAATATTAACTTTTTTCCACACGATCTTGAACGTTATCGTGGCTCCATTGCTTGCCAAGGTCTGGGACGGCGGATTCAGGGTGCTGCCGCTACCGTTCTCATAAGTCGGCGGGTATTGGTATCCGGAAGGCGTGGCGCCTGAGGGCACCGCGATAGTGTAAATATCACCCGAGCCGGCCGGTTCGTTCAGGTAGTTCTGTCCGCTGCCGCTTCCGGTGAGGGTGGCCGGACCCGTGATGGTCCATCCGGACGATGGCACGTTGACCGGATTTCCACTCGTGTCCACCGACTGGACGACGATGGTTCCCGTTTGCGGCGCACAGACGCCATTGGCTATTGGAGCATATCCCGGTTGGCAGGCGGTGATAGTATACGTTCCGCCGGCACCACCGCCGCCGCCCTGGCATGAAACGTTATTCGTTACCGTGAGTTGGCTGGAAAGGTTGGCCGCGGACCCCGTGTAATTAGGTTGGTTGCTGTACGAAACACCGAAAATATTGCCGCTCATGGGATACGGCTGGGTAGCATAACCATTGCAATATCCCCCATAGCCGCTCGAACCCTGCAACTGGGAGATAAGGACCGAATAACCGGAAGGTACTACCGGCGCCGGGCTGGTGCAGTCGGCAGAGCAACTGCCGTCAAAGGCATTCCACGAACACGCCAGGCTCGACTGCATGGAGTAGTAAGTTCCGCCAGGGATAGTGGACGTCGACACCGCGCAGGTATAGGTCGAATTGACGCCTGCATGCGCGATTCCCGTTGGCAGGACCGAAAAGAGCGCGATCGCCAAGACCGCGACCCCGCCACCGATCAAAAATTTTTTATAAATCAAGTTCATGGTCGTCATTGATTGTCTACATAACTAAGGCTGGCCGCCGAACCGGTTCCGCTCGCGACAGCCGTAAAGTTCACCGCGCCGATGCTACCCACCGCGTAGATGCTTTGCACGTCGGGCGAACTGCTGGCCTCGTCGAGGATGAACCAGTTCTTCGAAGTGAAATAGGTCTCATAACCGGAAAAAAGCGCTTCGGGCGACGCCGCGGACTGCCACCCGACCGTATATTGGTTGGTGGAAGATGAATACGCGATGGAATAGCTATGGGTCACCTGGCCGGAGCTGTCGATCAGGAGCTCCTGCGGAAAACCCTGCACCACCTGGCCCTGCGGCGCGTAGACGGGCGTCCCGACCGCCTTGATCGGATACAGCCACGCGACAATAAGGGCGGCCGCGACAACCACGATAACCACCACGGTTACCCAAAACCACGGCTTAAACTCCATCCATCCGTCCGATTTCATATTTTTCAGTATACCACGGCTACCCGCGTCAAGCGTGTGGATAAGTACGCCGTCCCGCGCGGCATAGAAAAAGGCCGGTGCGCACGCACACCGGCCGGCCGAAGGAACCGTATCAAGCTGAACCTTAGAGGTCTTTGGGATCGAGAATGACCCTGAGCTGATTGAGATACGGACCAAGCCCGTCCCCCGATATGACCGCGAGGTTGAGGATGCCGTCTTTGTCCCGGAGCGGTCGAGAGGCATCTGGATTGCGCAGTATATCGATGAGCGCTTTGTGCGCACCGCAGAGCGCCGCGCCGCTGCTCAACCCAAGCTCAAGTGCCGCCATGCTGAACAGGTCAAGGGTCATCTGATAAGCTTCGTACCTTTCCACCTTGACGGTCATGGTCCCCTGCTTGTGGTTAAAGCGGATCTGTTTCGGTCCAAGGCGGCTCGCAGGACGCACCGCCGGAATCGGTTCGCCTTCTTCGCATTCAACACCAATCGCGAGCGTCCGACGGGAACCTTGCTGGTGCAGCTTGGCGGATTCGCGGGCTGCGATCAAAGTCCCACAGGTGCCTTTGGCAGCGACGATACCACCAGGAAAAGTTCCCAGCAAAGCCATCTGCTCCCAAAGCTGGTGCATAGTGACCCTCACGTGTCCCTTCCAATTGATATCGTCGCCGTACTGGTCAAAGACCAGATGATTGCGCAAGCGGGCCATTTTGCGAACCTTCTCGACGCTGGTCATGCGACCCGGTCGATCCTTGGTGAGATGCAGTTCGCCACCGGCACGCCTGATGAGCAGTTGTTTATCAATGGGTGCATCTTCGGGCATGAACACCCGAATTTTCCTGACTCCCATAGCGTGGCCCACAAGAACCGCAGCCAGTCCGGCGCCGCCGGATGAATTGATATTCACGACCGTCCGCGAGGTGATCTTTCCCAGCCGCTGCTGCTGTTCGTACCACTCGAACACCGGTACTATTTTGAAGGTATTGCCAGGCAGTTCGGCACCCATCACCTTCATGAACAGCCGCACCCTTGCCGCACGCGGGAACGGGTTAAGCGGAGTCCCCCGTGGAAGCTCAACGAGAGAACCGTAGGCGTGCATGCTCGGGTCAACATAATGCACCATCGCATGCTTGCCTGCGAATACGTTTGCGTAAAGCGGGGTTTTCTTCAATTTAGCCATTATTTTATCTCCCTTGCTGCCCGGATTATATCCCTTTCCGGCGGACAATGCAAAAGGGCGTCATCTCGTCGGACTGGCCGAGCGGGTTGTCGCGGAAAAGCTTGCCGATGAACTTTTCGGAAATGCCGCGCGCGGACCTGCCGAGCGAGAACGCGCCGCGGTAGTTGGCGTCGAGGATGACGGTCTCGCAGCCGAGCGCGCGCCGGATGCGCCGCGCCGCGCCATCCGGATCGTTCGGGGCGAGCTTGGCCGCGTGCGCGTATTCGAGGATCAAAAAGGACATCGGACAGTCGATGGACTTCGCCCGCTTGCCGCACAGGTAATAAAAAGCGCCGCGCAGGCCGAACGGGCGCGTGACGGCCGAGACCGCGGCGGCAAACAGCACCCGCAGGTAGCCGGCCTCCTCTATAAATAACTGCATCGCGAGCGCGGTGCCGTGGCCGAAGCCGCGGAACCCGCTCGAGCCGTACTGCGTGCTCACGTTGCGCGCGAGCAAACGTGCGAGCGGCGACGGCTTGATCGTGCCCATGTCAACGACGCGGCCCTGGGTGATGGTGAGCGCTTTCTCGCTGATGAAGAGGAGGTCGCCCGGCTTGAGGTAGGGACCGGCATATTCCTCCACGATCGGGAAGATGTCCGCGTCGCGCAGGGTGATGAGGCGCGTCCGGACGGGCAGGCGCTCATAGACGACGCCGTCAACCTCGATGTCGATCTGCTTCCCCGGATTCGCGGCGAACTCGCCGGACGGTTTGCGCGCGGCGCCGGCGGCGAGGCCGGACGGCCCGGCATCCCCGAATGAAACTTTTTCGCCGCGGAAGGCGGCAAAAAGCTTTTCAACATCGCCGCGGATGGCAGCGCGCTCCTGGCCGGCGGCCGCTCTCGTGCGGAGCAGTTCGGTCGCCTCCATATAAAGGATGTGCGCCTCGTCGATCGCGGTTTTCGCGAAGGATGCTTCGGCGGCTACCGCTTCCGGCCCGGAAAGCGCCCGTACGGACGCCGAGCCGTCGCCGCGCGGCGCATACTCGACCGTGAGCCCGGTCCCCGCCGCCGCATCATCGTAGATAAACGATTGTTCCATGGCGCAATGCTCACATTTTACCGCAATTGCATTTCCGAAGCGAGAGGATACAATGAAAACATGCTTATCGAAATGTGCATCGCGAAGATCCACCGGGCAACGGTCACGCAGGCCGACCTGAACTACGTCGGCTCCATCACGGTCGACCAGGACCTGCTCGACGCGAGCGGCATGAAGCCGTTCCAGTACGTGAACATCACGAACGTCTCGAATGCCGTTTTCTGGCGGACGTACGTCATGGCCGGCGAACGCGGCAAGGGCGGCATCTGCCTGAACGGGCCTCCGGCGCGGCTCTTCCAGCCCGGCGACAAGATCATCATCCTCGCCGAAGCATGGATCGAGCCGGGCGAAGCCGCCAACCTCGACCCGGTTGTCGTGTTCGTGGACGACAAAAACAAGGTCACTGGCGTGGAGCATCACAAGCAGATCCCGCCCGGCGCCGTCAGGTAATACAGACAAAAAGTTTAATGCCCCCGGAAAAAGCTGCCCCGCGGTTTTTATTTTACTATTGTATCTCCGCCTGGCCGCCGGCCGCTTCGATCTTTTTCCTGATCTCTTCGGCTTCCTCTTTCTTCACGTTCTCCTTAACCGTCTTCGGCGCGCCATCCACCAGGTCTTTCGCCTCCTTGAGGCCGAGGGTCGTCACTTCGCGGACCACCTTGATGACGTTCAGCTTGCTCGCGCCGCCCGACTTCAGGATGATGTTGAAGCTCGTCTTCTCTTCCGCGGGCGCGGCGCCACCGGCGGCCGGGGCGGCCATCGCGGCGGCCGAGATGCCGAACTTCTCCTCCAGCTTCTTCACGAGCTCCGCGAGCTCAACCACCGTCAGAGACTCGACTTTCGTGATGATATCGTCGTAATTTGCCATGGTATTTATGAGTTCGCGACCTTTGATCTCTGGTCAAGAACATACAGGAATGAACGGATCGGCGCGGATAGCATGCCAAGGAACTGTGCCAGGAGCACTTCCCGCGGCGGCAGCTTGCCGATGAAGACGATCTGCTGCGCGTCCACCGGGGCGTTCGCGCCAATATTATAGCCGCCAAGCAAGTGCTTCACCCACACGTCCTTCGCGCCGCCCTCCGGCACCGCGATCCCGGAAAAGAAAGCGTAAGCCGGACCAGCCGCGGTCTCGATATCCCCCGGCGCGAAGATCGTGCCGACGGACATTTTGTACTGCGAAAGGTCGACATCGATCCCCTTCTCCTTGAGCAGGAGGCCAAGCAGCCGCTTCTTGATGACGAGGAAGCTCGCGCCGGATTTTTTGAGCCCGATGCGAAGCTTGCGCACGTCCTCCGCGGTCACTTTCGAGAAATCCGCGAACACCAACGCGCGGCTTTTTTCAAGCAGCTCTTTTGCTTTTTTTAATTCCTCGTTCTTTTGGGCTTTGGTTTTCATGGTTTCCGGATATAAAAAACGGGCTCTTCCAGGCCGTTGCAACAACCAAAACGAATTGGTCATTCCTCGGCAGGGATTTACTCGCCGCCCGGGCGACACCCAAACTTCATTGGAATTGGTTCCATTATAGCCGACCGCCGGCGGATGTCAAGCTACGGCTGCCACCTACCAAATCCAGGAACGCAGTGTTCCGCCTTGGAAATTCCGGAAGATCCGCCGCCACGGCGCGATCGCCGGCGTCGGTGTGAAGCCCTGCGGGCCGGTGCCCGACCGCCGCCATCCGCGGCCGGCCAACCCGGAGACCGGCGCGACCGGCGTTGCCGAACGCGTCACGGTGAAGCTCGCACCGTCGCTGCCGAGCGTCGATGGCGACGCGAGCGTATTGCCGCTTCGGTTCACCATCGTGAGCGCCTGGCCACCCGCGCCGGAGATCGTGAGCGGCGTCCCGTTTTTAGTCGCCATGCCGTTCAAGAACGGAACCGAGCCGAAATTATCGAGCGGCACGAAGCCCGCGCCGTCGCTCGGCATCTCTTCGATCCATTCAGCGGAGGAAAGCGAAGAGCTGTAAGCCAGCGAGGCCTGATAGCTTTGTCCGGTGGTGTTGTCCCGG
The DNA here is from genome assembly GCA_035541855.1 of Minisyncoccota bacterium. GTDB lineage: Bacteria > Patescibacteriota > Minisyncoccia > UBA6257 > 2-01-FULL-56-20 > JAJXYP01. The sequence continues at coordinate 9,891 of DATKMM010000023.1, forward strand.
ATCGTGACCTGCCACTGCGCCGGCGTGGTCGCCGTGCCGGCCGACGTTTCGGTGAGCGACGCGCTCATCGAATCCCCCGCCGACACGGTGAGCGGCACCTGCTGGGTTGCCTGCGGCAGCATCTCGTACCATGCCTGGTACGACACCGTGCCGGAGCGGTCAACCACCGCCTGGGTGCCGGCCTGGATGAGGTCCTGGCCCGAAATGCCGCCGATGCCCACCCAGGTCGCATCGGCCTCGGTCGAGGTCGCCGCGGCGACCGCCGGCACCGTCCACGTTCCGCTCACGGCCGTGAACGTCCCGCCGGTCGCCTCATAGCCGGACCAGTTAAAGGACATGCCGGAACTGGCGCCGGAATTCGCCGCGATTGGAAAGCCCGTCGCCGGAGCGACCGAAGGCGCCGGGGCCGTCCACGGCAGGACGATCGTAATGGCCCCCGCCATAAGTAATTTTTTCGAAATCAGTCCAAGCATACCTATATTCATACGCAAAGGCATCCAATTTTGTTGCAAAGGCAAAAATAGATTACAATAAGCATACCCTATGCCATCCTCCGAGAATCCGAAGATCATCGAGGTCGCGACGCTCACCAAGCGATTCAAAGATTTCGCCGCGGTCGATGGTATTTCCTTCGCCGTCGGATCCGGGGATATCTTCGCGTGCCTGGGACCGAACGGGGCCGGCAAAAGCACGCTCATCAAGATGCTCATCACGTTGCTCGAACCCACGAGCGGTACGGCATCCGTCGCCGGACACGATATATCGCGCCACGCCGCGGAAGTGCGGAACGTGATCGGGTACGTCCCCCAATCCATTTCGGTGGACGGAACCCTCACGGCGTACGAGAACCTGATGCTCTTCGCCCGGCTCTACGACATTCCGCGGTCCGAACGCAAGGCCCGCATCCAGGAAACGCTTTCCTTCCTGAAGCTCGAAGCGCACGCGGACGCCCTCGTGAGGACCTTCTCCGGAGGCATGATCAGAAAAATGGAGATCGGCCAGGCGATGCTGCATCGGCCGAAGGTCCTGTTCCTGGACGAACCGACGACCGGCCTCGACCCCATCGCCCAGCAAAGCGTGTGGGGCCACCTCTCGGACCTCCGCGAAACGACGGGAACGACCATCTTCTTTTCGACGCACAACATGGAAGAGGCAGACGGCGTGAGCGATCAGGTCGCCATCATGAACCAGGGAAAGATCGCCGTCATCGGAAGCGTCGCCGAGCTGAAGGCGAAGACCGGCAAACCGAACGCCACGCTCGAGGACGCTTTCATCTTCTTCTCCGGCAACACCATGAGCGACACGGGCAATTTCAGGGACATCCGCCGCATGCGCCAGACCGAAAAAAGGCTCGGATAAATTCCACGCAACCATGCTCTCCTATCTTTTCGAAACTATCAAAAAGGCCTGGGTCATGACGGAAATGGAAGCGCGCAAGCTCGCCCACGATCCCACGGAGCTCATTTCCCGCGCCGTCCAGCCGATCCTGTGGCTCGGCATTTTCGGCGAGGCGCTGAGCAAAGTGCGCGCCATCCCGACCGGCGGCTTCACCTATCTGCAGTTCATCACGCCGGGCATCCTCACCCAGTCGGTCGTTTTCGTCGCCATCTTCTACGGCCTCTACATCATCATGGACCGGGACACGGGCATCCTCCAGAAGCTGCTCGTGACACCGACACCCCGCCTGGCTTTGGTGTGGGGCAAGATGCTGTCCGCGGGCCTGCGCGGCCTTTGCCAGGCGTTCATCGTTTTCATCTTCGCCCTCATCCTCGGCGTTTCCCTCAATATGTCCCCCTGGTCGATCCTTGGAGTGGTCGTCATCGTCCTGCTTGGCGCCGCCGTGTTCACCGGGATCTCGATGATCATCGCCTCCCTCGTGAAAACAAGGGAACGGTTCATGGGCATCGGGCAGGTCATCACCCTGCCGCTCTTCTTCGCCTCGAACGCGATCTATCCCATCGCCATCATGCCGCCCTGGCTGCAGGTCGTCGCCACGATCAACCCGCTGAGCTACATGGTGGACGGCCTGCGCGCGCTCATGCTGACGAGCGGCAGCGCGGGAGTCGGCTTCGACATTTTCATCCTCGCGGCGGTCGCGCTCGCGATCAGCGCCCTGAGCGCGTGGCTGTATCCGAAAGTGATCATCTGACCGGCCGAACTGCGGGAGCTGAAGGAGTCGGACCTTCGACCGCGGTTTTGGAGACCGCTATTATACCGTTTAACTAAGCTCCCCCGGGAAGCGCATGGTTCATTCTACTACTTTCCGGTGATCCTGGCTTCCTTATGCACGGTCTGCCTGCGGCACCACGGGCAGAACTTCTTAAGCTCAACCTTGCGCTCCACGGTCTTCTTGTTCTTGCGGGTATAGTAATTGCGCCGCTTGCAGACGGAACAGCGGAGAGTGATGAGGTTGTCCGCGTACTTGATCTTCGCCATGGCACCCATCATACGGCAATCCACAGGAAAATGCAAACGCGCGCCGCAGGATAGCGTATAATAATATCTATCGAAAGGTCGAATCCAAATCCACTCACAAGATTCACCCCTATGGCAGAAGAGAAAAAGAACGGCGGCCACGGCGAAGGATGCGTTTGCCCGGCCTGCTACGGCAAAACAGGCATGGGTATGATGGGCGGCCGGTGGAGCTGCGGATGCGGCTACGGCCGGCACTGGACCTTCTTCCTGCTTCGCACCCTGCTCACCATCCTCATCCTCATCGTTGTTTTCTGGTTCGGGATCATGGTCGGACGCTTGAGCGCAAGCGGCTATGCGCGGACCACCAGGATGATGGCGGCTGGCGGCTACGGCGGCAATTATCCGATCGGCGCCTACAATCCCGGCGGCCCCATGATGCGCGCGGGCGCCACCTCGACACCAGCGGCGGAATATTAACCGGCAGCGGTCTTATCGGTTATCATAAATCCGCTCCTATGAGCGGATTTATGATATCAACGATTTACATAACTTCGGGTGATCGGGCCGAAGTACCCGGAATCGGGTTCTATGCCGGCCGATTTCTGGAATTCCACCAGGGCGGCGCGGGTCAATGGTCCAAAGAAACCGGTCGCCCCATATCCGGCGAGCGCGCCGGCCGCCGGGCCGTCCGCCCGGGAGATCAGTAAAAGCTGGAGCTGCCTGACGTCGTTCCCCGTGCTTCCGACGGAAAGGTCGCGGGTGAAAATAAAATTGTTTTGGTTCGCCTGCGCGAGAAGGGCGGCCAATTCGTCCTCGAGGGCGCTCAGCTGGGCGGCCAGTGTGGAGGTCGCCGTCGCCGTCACAGGCGTCGTTGACGGCATCGTCGGCACGGTCGTCGAAGCGGTGATCGTGGCCGTTATGAGCGGCCCGCCGCTGGACACGCCCACGGTGAACGACGCCGACGGCTGCGCCGGAGCCGAAGCCGCCGCGTTATCAACCGTCACGGAGACGACGGAAGAGGTCGCGGTATTTCCGAGCGGATCCGTCGCCACGGCCGAAAGGGCATGTGTCCCGTTACCGGCCTGCGTAGTATCCCACGTTACCATGTACGGACCCGACGTGACCGCCGCGCCGAACGGAGCGCCATCCAGATAGAACCAGACCGAGGAGATCCCGACCGTCGAGGTGGCGGTTGCCGTTATGGAAACCGTGCCCGAAACAGCCGCGCCATCCGCCGGACCCGTGATCGAAGCGGCGACGCCCGTACTGTTTACTGTATAGGTCGGCGCTGCGGGCGCCAGAAAGGTCGGGCTCGTCGTAGCGCCGGCCACGAGCGGAACCAAACTGATCGCGCCCGCATACGCAGGGTCTATGCTGAAAGCCTGGGATGCCGATGAATTATTAAAGGAGAGGACCACTGGGTTCATCCCGGCGCCTCCCGCGCCTATCGGCGAAAAAGTTACCGTGCCCGTATACGCCTTGTTGGGAGTGACGGTAAAAGCGCCCGAAGTGGCATTCACATAACCGCTGGAAGGGCCGGTTATCGAGAACGACGGCAGGGTGCAGGCGCCCGCGCCGCTGCCGGTGGTGGTCGAATGCGCATCCTGTCCGGTCGCCGTCTGCCAGGCCGCGAGGCCGGTATACGTCGTCGTACCCACGACCCCTTTGGTCACGTCCGGCAGGACGAATGAGTTATAGTCTCCGGAATATGACGCCGAAGAGGTCGCGAGGTTCACCCACTTCACATTCGCCTGATTGGAATCGATCACCGTGCCCGAAAGGCTGACCGTGCTGTTCGCGCCGCCCTGATAAATGCCGGTATTGGCAAACGAACCGCCGATAATGTATATCGTGCTCGAGGCAACCGTTATGCCGACATGGGTCTGCGTCCCGGCATAGTTTGTCACCGCCGCCTGCTGGTCATAGGCGCCGCACATCGAAGTGGAAGCGATGGACAGGTCCGCATAGGAGCCCGCCGCATTGAAAGCATAATGCAGCGTGCCGGTGGCCGAGTACTGCTGGGAATCCGCGACGGTTAAAGTGGTCGAACCCTGGGTGCTCGCGCAACCGTAAACGTCGTAACACGTCAAGCCGTTTATGATCAGATCGTTCGTCGTTACCGAACCGCCTGCGAAATTGGCCGCTCCCCCGGCGATCTTCTCGATCAACCCTCCGTTCAGGGTAAAGCTCGGGAAGAACGTCCCGTCGCCGTTATGGCCGTAAAAGGCGGTGACCGCGCTTGAAAGCGGGACGCCGTCGATGAACGTATCGTTGTTCAGAGTTACCGGGAGTCCGGGGCCGGAACCGTTGAACGCGACAAACATGTTGCCGTTGGTATAATATTCGTCGACAAATTTCGAATTATTGACCGTGCATCCTCCCGCGCACAGCATGTTGTGCTTGCCGCCCTGGTCGGCTTCGATATCGTTGAAGGTCGCGCTGCCGTTGTCGCCGTATTGGACGATGCTGCCGTCATTGAGAGCTCCCTTTTTGGAAGCGATATTGGTTACCACCGCATTGTTCCCGTCTATCTCGAGACCGGCAAAGCGATGCGAATATGTATACGTATAACCGTTCGTGGCGGGGTCCGAACCATCGGTGGCGCTCAGATAGATCGTCAGGCTGCCAGAGTCGGCGGGCCCGTTTCCCGTAGCGGGGTTCTGTCCGGCGATATAATAACTGCCGGGCTGGGAATTCGCCCCGGCTTCCGTGCTGGTGCTGAGCAAAAAATCATCATCGCCCCCTTCTCCGGTCGGCGTACACGGCGCGTTTTTACATTCCCACACATTGATGTATATGTCCGGGATCGAAGATGTGCCGTACGGGCTCGATATCGAAGTACCCGGACCAGGTACGGTCGCTTGGTATAGGTTCGGATACGATCCGCCTACGGCGGACCATGCGCTTGGCGGGATAACATCACTATTGTCGATCATCGGAGGCGGCAGGTTGGAAGGCCCGTAATCCTCCACGGTGATATCGTTCCTGGTGTTCGCATTCGTGCCGATCCATAAAGTATCGGTGAAGGTGGATCCCCGCCTGAGGCAGATCGTCGAGCCGTCCGGGACGGCGGGAACGGCGGCGAGGTGCTGCAACGGAGCGGAAGAAGACGTTCCGCCGTTCGCATCACTCCCGGAAACGCTGTCAACGTAGTAATCACAGGTATCCGCCCGAGCCCTCGCCGCCGCGCCGAAACAGCAGATGCCGAAAACAAAAAAAATCGCAACACGGGCGACGGTCCGTCGCGGCCCCTGCCGGAGTCCATCCCGATCCCGCATGTTTTTCATTTCACTTTATTCTAGCAGAGCACATCCACCCGTCAACAAAACCCCGTTTTTACAGCCGGCCGCGGAAGTGTGGCCTTTTTTTATCGTATCTTATTTATAGAATTCTATATATCCAAAATATCCAAATGGGCCTCCTCAACACCACAAGACATCAAAAATTTCTTTTTCAGTGAAACCACATTTCCCTTGAAGAAATGTCCTTACAAAATCCCAAACCAATCCCTTCTTTAAGGGCTTTGAGCTTGGGATGACGGTTGCCGCCTGGCTGGCAATATGGGTAATTTTAATAACATGCTTACCCGCTTTTGCAAAGGCACAGCCCTCCAGCTTTTTACAAGCCTGCACCAAATCTTCAAACGAGCAATTAGCGAGCTTCGGATAATCCACATTCAAACAACCCGCTGCAGTTGATTAATGTCTCGAAGTCGGACCTTCGGTAAAATATCATCAAGAGTATATTTTTCGGGCGGATTATCCTTTGCCAGCTTTTTCTGCAATTCTTCAACAGGAAGATATGTACCCAATTCAGAAATCAATTTTTCCGGAACGTTATAATACGCATAAACAGCTTTGGTGAGGATCTCGAAAAGCTCGCTAAAAGTTTCTCCCTGCGAATAACAAGGAATCTCCATCACTTTCGCCCAATAACCCGTTTCTCCAGCTTCGGCCTTATGGATCTCAACGCGAAGTTGCTTCGGAAGAATGGCTTTGAAAATAAGTTTTTTTTCTTGTTTGATGGCCATATAATTAGTATTATATTAATTATACGATCCCTGCGGAATAAATCGGGCAATACATTTGAAATTCCATTATATCTCCATATACGACTGGACGTCAAGATTAATTTCATGCATTTTTAATCTTCGCAAAAGATGCGAGGTAAAAGACGGAGCTATAATTAATTCCGTACTCAAGCTGCCACAGGAGTTTTTAAACGAAATGTCCAACTTCGAGCCGTTGGCCGGAATTGAACCGGCGACCTACTCCTTACCATGGAGTTGCTCTACCAGCTGAGCTACAACGGCAACGCATACAATGTGTATAAGCGTACGCCAACCGGAGGAAATATTCAAACCGCTGACCGCTGAGCCGGGGAGAGGAGTCGAACCTCCAATCTTCGCTTTACAAAAGCGTTGCTTTACCGTTGAGCTACCCCGGCGAGAGAGCGCGGGACCACATGGTCGCCGCGCAAGTGGCACGATGAACGGCTCAGCGCCTGATGCCAAGCGCACGCTGGACCAGGACGACATCCTGGTTGGTGACCTGCAGCATCCCCTGTTTCACGAAGGCAAGATCGACCGGGTCTTCCCATACCTGGCGCTGCTTTCCGCTGAGACGCAAGCCGACGATGGAGAATACGCCCGCCCCTATCACTGACCCAAGCGGGCATTTGGCCGACCTGGCCAGCCGACGGACAAGATCGCCGCGGACGATGATCTCATCGCCCAACGTGAACACTACCATCTTCCCGAAATGCCGGCGGCGCTCCCGGGAAATTCCCCTCCAGGCCTGCTTGCCCCAAATATATAGGACAAGGCCGCCGGGATATCGGGGCGAAGTACGGCATGGATGCCACGCGATCTCGCCCGAGAAAGCTTTTCTAAAAGCCGCCGAGGCGTATTGTTTGGCATCCGTTACCGCATTCGCGGCGTCTTTTTTTCCACTCCACGGGGAGTCAGTGCAATCGTCGATATGGACGGGCGTCGGTGTTTGCGCGCAGGCGGCGAGGCACGCGGCAAACAGCAGGAACGTCGTTTTCATCGAACTCTCCGAATTTGGATTTTGGCCCGAACTGCTGATTTGATAGTACGGTAGCGCGGCGGAAAAATCAATTATTCCGTCAAAATGCGCGGGCCGCGCGGCGTGATGGCTACCGTGTGCTCGAAATGTGCCGCGAGCGAGCCGTCGCGGGTGGCGTAGCTGTCATCGCGGCGCTCAATGGTAGCGCCGCCGCCGGCGCAAACCATCGGCTCGATGGCGATGACCATCCCCTCCTCAAGCGGTTCGCCGCCGCCCCGCTTGCCGAAATTAAAAACCGCCGGATCTTCATGGAGCTCGCGGCCGACGCCGTGGCCGATCAGTCCCTCGGCGGCGGAAAATTTGTTCCGCCGGACGACGTCCCCGATCGCATGACCGACATCGCCAAGCGTTTTCCCCGGGCGCGCCTCGGCGATGCCCGCGGCGAGCGCTTCCCGGGTCGCGGCCATAAGCTTCTTTGCTTCGCGTGAAACGGTCCCGACGGCCACCGTGACCGCCGAGTCGAGATACCATCCTTTATAGATAAGACCGAGATCAAGCTTGACGAGATCGCCGTCGCGGACGGCGTAGTCGGATGGCTGGCCGTGGACGATCACGTCGTTGATGGAGGCGCACAGGGTGTAAGGATACTCCTTCCGCGCGCCGGCAGGGCGATAATGCAGGAACGCCGGCTTCGCGCCAAGCTCGTGGATCATGCGGTACGCGGCACGGTCGAGATGTTTCGTCGTAACGCCGGGGGCCGTCTCTTTTTCAAGCGCGCGCAAAACCTCCGCAAGGCGCCGCCCGCCCTCGGCCATCAGCTCGATCTCCGCTTCGGTTTTTATGGAAACGCTCATGCTTCGGGGGCGGCGAGCCACGCGCGATAGGCCCGGATCACGATCCCGATGACCTTTTCGAGGTCGTTCGCGCCGGTGTCAACCACCAGATCATAGTTCTTAACATCGGTGAAATCAATCTGGTACAGGTCGCGGAAGCGCTTCTTTTCGCTCTCGATCCGCCGCAGGGTGTTTTCGAGCACCTGTTCGAGCGACGAACCGGCCTGGCTCACTCTTCCCTCTTCCCGTATCTGCGCAAAAGTGCGCCGGGCCGCGATGGCGGGATCAAGCTCGAGGAAAACCCTGAACGAGGCGGGTATCCAATGGAAAGCGGTCCGCGAGTCGATCACGAAATCATCCTTCTCCTTTCCGAGAGTGACCAGCAGTTCGTCAACGCCGTGGTCGATCTCCCTCTGCTTTTCGGCGACAAGGTTCATCTCCTCGATGGAGATACCCCGCTCGGCAGCCATTTTCCGGAAGAGGTCGCCGGAGGAAAAATGCTCATATCCCAGCGCGCGCGCGATCCCGGCGGCGGCACTCGACTTCCCGCTGCCCGGAACGCCCGAGATGGTGATGATGCGCCGCTTCATACGCCGAGCGCCGTATTGATGTTCCCGGCGATCTCCTCGACCGACGGCCGGCCGTCGATGTCGAGGAAGGTTGTTTCCTTTTTCAGGTAAGCGATCGTCGGCGCCATCATTTCATCGTAGTAGCGGAAGCGCTTTTCGATGCCTTCCGGCGTATCGTCCGCGCGCGCCTCCTTCCGCGCCCGGAGAAGCAGCCGCTTCACGGATTCCCCGCGGGGCAGGTCGAGGAAGACCGTCGCCATCTTCCGGCGGCCTTCTCCGCGCAGGAACGGGATGAGGAACCCGGCCTGGGCTGCGGTCCGCGGGACGCCGTCGAACACGATGCCCATTTCGCGCGGCACGTACGGCAGCCGTTCCCGAAGTACCTCGATGATCACGTCGTCCGAAATGAGCGTGCCGTCCTCCATGACGGCGATCTTCTCCGCGAGCGGCGTCCCTTCCTGCGAGATCGCGCGCAGCGTGCCGCCCATGCCCCAAAACAAAAAACCGAGCTTGTCAGCCAGTTTTTTGCCCTGGGTGCCCTTGCCCGAACCCTGCGGCCCCGCGATAAAGATCACTTCGAAGTCCATCCCTGTTATTCTATACCTTCGTATTCGCGTACGGTAAGCTGGGAATCGATCTGCCGCATGGTTTCGAGCGCCACCGCGACGACGATGAGCAAAGCCGTGCCGCTGATGGTGACAACGGCCACGCCCGTGAGGCGTTGGACGATGATCGGAAGGATGGCGATAAGGCCGAGGAAGACCGCGCCGAAGAACGTGATGCGGTTCACGACCGTGCCGAAGAACTTCTCCGTGTTCTCGCCCGGCCGGATGCCCGGCACGAAGCCGCCGCTCCGCTGGAGGTTCTTCGCGATCTCCTCGGGATTGAACGTGATGGCGGTATAGAAATAGGTGAACAGGAACACGAGCATGAAGTATACGATGCCGTAGAGCAGCTGGTTATTGATGAAGGCCGTCGCCCAGGCGCTGACCTTGAGGCCCCACGACGCCGAGAAGATCGCGACGATCTGCGCGGCGAACTGCGGGAAAAGCAATACGGAGATGGCGAAGATGAGCGGGATCATGCCGGCCTGGTTCACCTTGAGCGGGAGGTAGCTCGAAGAGCCGCCGTACATTTTATTGCCGCGCACGCGCCGCGCGTAGGCCACCGGGATTTTTCTCTCGCCTTCGTTCAGGTACACGATGCCGGCGATAAGCAGAAGGCCGATGACGAGGAATCCGAGATATGCCGGAAGCATCTGCGGCGTGTATGACGCGACCGCGACGCCGAACGAGGACGGCAGGCGCGTGATGATGCCCGCCAGGATGATGAGCGAAATGCCGTTGCCGATCTTCTGTTCGGTGATAAGCTCGCCGAGCCACATGGCGATCATCGAGCCGCACGCGATGACGATGACGTTGCGCGCGAAGTCGAACGGGTCGGGCCGGCCGATGACCCCCTGGGAGATGAGCAGTGTCAGGAAGCCGTACGCCTGCACGAGCGCGAAGGGCACGGTCAGGATGCGCGAGTACTGGTTGAACTTCGCCTGGCCGCGCGCGCCTTCTTCGTAATACATCTCCTTCATGCGCGGGAAGATGATCGTGAGAAGCTGCATGACGATCGTCGAGGTGATGTACGGCCCCACGCCGAGCATCACGACCGAGAGCGTCGAGAGTCCGCCGCCGGAGAAGAAGTTCAGGAAGCCGAGCAGCTGGTTCGAATTGAAATAACTGGCGAGCTTCGCCGCATCGACGCCCGGGATCGGGATGGCGGCGAGCACGCGGTACGCGACCAAAAGCCCCGCGACCGTAAGAACTTTATTGCGGAGGTCCGGGATCCTGAATATCTGGAGGAATCGGTTCATGCCAAAAATTTATAGTACGCTCCCGCCGGCCTTCTCGATCTTCGCCTTCGCGCCTGCGGACACCGCGATCCCCTTCACGGCCACCGGGACCGCGATGGCGCCGTCGCCCAGGATCTTTACCGTGCCCGTGAAGTTCTTGCCAAGCAGGCCGGCGACCACCAGGAACTCTTTCGTGAGCTCGACGGGCGCGCTTCCCTTGGCGAACGATTTCAGCGCCGCCGCGAGATCATCCAGGTTGAACACGGCCGGCCTGTCGCTCTTCGGCTTATTGCGGAAACCGCGCTGCTTCGGGAGGCGCAAAATGAGGTCCCGCTCGGCCGGACGCATGCGATGGCCGGCGCGCGAGCGCTGTCCTTTTGTGCCGCGGCCCGCGGTCGTGCCGCGCTTGCCGCCGCGCCCGATGCGCTGGGACCGGGTATGGGTTTTGGGGAGCTGGTGGAGTTTCATGAGGTTTTGATCTTCTTGAGCGCTTCGATGGCCGCCATCGCGTTCGTCAGCTTGTTCGGCGTCCGGCCGAGCACCTTCGACGTCGCATCCTTCACGCCCGCGAAGGAGAGCACCGCCCGAACCGCGCCGCCCGCGCGGAGGCCATGCCCGGCGCTTGCCGGCTTCAGGAGCACTTTCGCCGCGCTGTACTTCGCGGTCACCTCATGCGGAATCGTGCGCTGGTCCTTCAGATTCACCATGATGATGTTCTTCTTCGCATCGGTCTTCGCTTTCGCGACCGCCTGCTGGACATCAACGCCCTTGGCCACGCCGATGCCGACCCGCCCCTTCTCGTCGCCCAGGACGATCGTGCAACGGAAGCGGAAACGCTTGCCGCCGGCGACCACGCGTGTCACGCGGCGCATGTCGAGCACTTTCTCCTTGAATTCCTCTCTGACCATAGGGCGGTTGCCCTGCGGCCGGCGCGGCCCTCTCTGGTTGTTTCTCTGCGGCATTGGCATGTTGGTAGGTAGTGTAAGTATACGCTATATTTTCAATCCGCCTTTTTTGGCGCCCTCGGCGAAGCTCTTCACGCGGCCATGGAACTGGTATGAACGCCGGTCGAAGACCGCCGCCTTGATGCCTTTCTCCGCCGCCTGCTTCGCGAACCGCTCGCCGAGCGCGAATGCCTGGTCGCTCTTTTTCGCCTTTGCCGCCGCCACGCCGGCCTTGGCGCTGACGTTCGAAACGGCAAGCAGCGTAGTCCCCGTCGCATCATCCACCAGCTGGGCGTAAAAATACCGGTTCGTGCGGTTCACGACGAGGCGCGGACGCTCCGCGGTCCCCGCGATCTTCGCACGGACGCGGCCGATCCGCTGGGCCTTTTTATGATTCAATAATTTTGCCTGGTTCATGGTATTAGCCCGCGGTCGTTCCGGCTTTCTTGCCGACCTTGCGGCGGATCACTTCTCCCTGGTAATGGATGCCCTTGCCTTTGTACGGCTCCGGCTTCTTGAGCGCGCGGATCTCCGCTGCGGCGCGCCCGACGATCTCCTTATCGGTACCTGACACCCTTATCACGTTCTTCTCGACGGCGATCCCGACACCCGCCATGACCGGCACGCGGACCGGCAAGGCATAGCCCAGGTACAGGACCAGCTCATTCCCTTCGAGCACGGCACGGTAGCCCACGCCTTCGATCTCCAAAATCTTGGTGAAGCCTTCGCTCGCGCCCTGGACC
>DATKMM010000024.1:0-6178 GCA_035541855.1 Minisyncoccota bacterium
CGACCGGAAAGCCGTGTGTCGTGAAGAGAACGAACGCCTCCTCGCCGGTGATCATCTTGACCTGGCCGGGTGGGGTCGATCGCTCTTTGATCCGTTCGTACAGCATTGCGACACCCTGTTCGAGCGTGGTCAAAAACTTCGCCGCTTCGCCACGCAGGCCGGAAACGATCTCGGCTTGCTGGTCGGCAAGATTGGCATATTGGCCAGTGTAGGCATGAATGATCCCCTCGCTTGCCTCGGTGATCCATTCGACGGATCCCGTGCCAAGGCGATGCGCCTCGAACACGGCTTTACGGATAAGACGGCGCAGGAGGTAGCCGCGCTCCTTATTGGCCGGCCGGACGCCGTCGCCCAGCAGGAAGACGGCGGCGCGCAGGTGGTCGGCGATGATGCGATAGGATTTTTTATCTGTTTGATATTCCCTTTTGAACTCTTTTTCGAGGATCGAAATGATCGAGTTCAGGACGTCGATCCTGAAAACATCCGCTTCATGGTTCGCGGCCGCCGTGATCCGCTCGAGGCCGCCGCCGAAGTCCACGTTGCGCTGGGCAAGCTTTTCGAAAGTACCGTCTTCGCGCTTCTTGTATTCCATAAAGACCGAATTGCCGATCTCGAGGAACCGGCCGCAGTCGCAGTTCGGATGGCATTCCTTGCCGGATTTTTCATCGTGCCGCCTCCGTCCATCGACGTAAAATTCGCCGAAATCGTAAAAGACCTCCGAATCCGGGCCGCCCGGTTCGCCTGCGGGCATTTTGGACGGCACTCCGGCGCGGCTCCACCAGTTCTTTTTAATGTCGTAGGAAAAGATCCGGCCGCCCTGCATGCCCTTTTCGCTTCCGGCCTGTTCCGAACCGAGCTCGACATATTTCGGACCGCCGCCATCCACGCCCCTGCCCGTGAACAATCTTTTCCAGATAGCCACGGATTCATCGTCGCGCGGGATGCCGGTCCCCGGGTCGCCGGCGAAAACGGTCACATACAAACTTGCCGGATCGAGGCCGGCGCCTTTTTCCTTATCGGTCAAAAATTCAAAAAACCAGCCGAGCTGCTCCTCCTTGAAGTAGTCGCCAAAGGACCAGTTGCCCAGCATTTCAAAAAAGGTCGTATGGCGGTTATCGCCGACCTCGTCAATATCCTCGGCGCGAAAACATTTTTGGGAATCCGCCACGCGGCGGCCCGCCGGATGCGGCTGGCCGAGAAGATATGGCACGAGCGGCTGCATGCCGCTCCCCGTGAAAAGCGTGGTCGGGTCGTTCTCGGGCACCAAAGAAGCGGATGGCACGACCACGTGTCCCCGTTCCTCGAAAAATTTCAGGTAGCGCCTGCGGACCTCAGCCGTTTCCATGTTTTTATTCTTTAATTTCCGGATGTTCCGCTAAATATCGATCACGAACATAAATGCCCAGCGTCGGTGCCACATTATCCAGACTCCGGGAAGGGTTATTATAGAGATATACCTTCAGGAAGTTCATATAAGGTTTTTCGCTTAAGATATGGATCGATTTTATCGCAGCGGTTTCGACATCATATTTTAACACCGGAGCATCGTGCGCGATACAGTCGAAAAAATCCTTTTGGTTTTCTGTAAAAATCTTATCAAAACCAAGCGTTGCAATAAAACGCTCGCCATCTTCGGTCAGCCGGATGGGGCTGTAATTTTGCAGTTCGGTATGGTTGAAATTAGCCGCATTCTTGATAAGAAAATCGCTGACGACCTTGACGTTATGCTTTATTTTTGCCGTTGTCTCCTGGAGATTGTCCAGAATCTCCAACTTTCGGCCAATTGAAACAAGCCACCCTACCGTGACCGCGATACCAACGAACGATAATGCCTGAAGGATCTGTGAGGTCATGCTATTACGATAAATCCCTCAAAAGGGGATTGCAAATTTGTTTTAAGAAAATTTTAATCCCGTTCGCCCTATCCCAAATTCTCGAACCCTTCGAGCGCCGCGGCCTTGCCGTGCTCGCGGATCTTTTCGAGCGCCTTTGCCTCGATCTGCCGGATGCGCTCTCTCGTGACGCCGAAGGCCTTGCCCACTTCCTCGAGCGTGTGGCTGATGCCGTCGTCCAGGCCGAAACGCATTTTAAGGATCTGCTGTTCGCGTTCGGAAAGGTCGATCATGATCTCCTTGATGAGGTCGCGGAGCATGGCGCGGGCGGTGAGCTGGGACGGCGTGGGGTTCTTCTCGTCCGGCAGGAAGTCGGAAAGCGTCGAATCGTCCTCGTCGCCGATCGGCGTCTCGATGGAAAGCACTTCCTGCGAGATCTTCTGGATGTGGCGCACTTTGTCCACGTCGATCCCCATCTCGGCGGCGATCTCCTCGGCAAGCGGGTCGCGGCCGAGCTCCTGGATGAGCTGGCGGCGGATCTGCGTGTACTTCGAGATGGTCTCCACCATGTGCACGGGGATGCGGACCGTGCGGGACTGGTCGGCGAGCGCGCGGGTGATGGCCTGGCGGATCCACCAGGTGGCGTAGGTCGAGAACTTGAACCCGCGCCGGTAGTCGAACTTCTCGACCGCGCGCGAGAGGCCGATGTTCCCCTCCTGGATGAGGTCGAGGATGGAAAGATGCGGCGTGCGGTTCACGTAGCGCTTCGCGATCGAGACCACGAGGCGGAGGTTCGCCTTCATCAGCCGCTGCCGCGCGTCCTCGTCGCCCTTCTCGGCGCGTTTGGCGAGATCGCGCTCCTCGTCCTTCGAAAGCAGCGGCGTCTTGCCGATCTCCTTCAGGTACATCTGCACGGCGTCCGGCACGTCGCCCTCGAAGGCCATGGAATCATCGAACTCCTTTTCGTTCTCGTCCTTCGAGAAGTCGATGAGGGCGCTCGTCTCGATGACCTTGATCCCGGCCTTCTCCAGCCGGTCGTAGATCTCGTCGAGCAAGCCGACATTGTCCTCGATCTTGGGGAAATAATAGAGGATCTCGTTGTCGGTCACGAAACCGCGCGGGCGGCCGCGTTCGATGAGCTCGCTGATCTCGGTTTCGCTCGCCTTGATCGCCTTCTCACGCTTCGAAAGCGGTTTTGGCTTTTTCGCCTTCCGGCCGTGCTTCCGGACCGGCTTCCGCGCCGGGCGCTTCGCCGGACGGGCGTGCTTTTTTTGGGGTTTCGGCTTGCGTGCCATAGGAGCTTAGTACAACAATTCCCTTATTATTATTCATTTTCGCCGATCTGGCAAGGCTTCCGGGCTTCAGAAATTTTCCCTGCCGAGGCGGCGCAGGATGTTCTCGAGCTCTTCGGGCGAATAGAACGTGATCGAGATCCTGCCGGAGGCGGCTCCCTTCTTGATCTCCACCGGCGCGCCGAGCGATATGCTGAGCGAATCCTTGAGCGCTTTCACTTCGGGCGGCAGTTCCACCTCTTCCCGTTCGCCGTAGGGGCGCCGGATGCGCTCGACGCGGTCGCGCACGTCGCGGGTCGTGAGCCGGTAGCGCGTGATATCGTCGAAAAGCTTTTTCTGCGCCGCGGGGTCCTCGACGGCGAGCAGGAGGCGGCCGTGGCTTTCGCTCAGCTCCCCTTTTTGGAGCGCTTCCTGGATGTACGGCGGGAGGTCGAGGAGGCGGACGCTGTTCGCCACGGCCTCGCGGCTCTTGCCGAGCTTCGACGCGATCTCGCGCTGGGTCAGGTGGAACTCCTCCTGCAGGCGTTGGAATGCGCGGGCGGTCTCCACCGGGTTCAGGTTCTCGCGCTGGATGTTCTCGATGACGGCGAGCTCGAGCTTTTCGCGCTCGAGGCCGACATTGCGGATGATGGCCGGCACGACGCGCAGGCCGAGCATCTTGGATGCCAGGAGGCGGCGCTCGCCGGCGATGAGCTCGTATTCGACGTCGATGCCGGATGGCGTTTCCTTCTCGACCTTCGTCACCACGAGCGGCTGGAGGAGGCCGAATTCACGGATCGAGCTCGCGAGCTCGTGGATGGCTTCCTGGTTGAAATCGCGGCGCGGCTGGTTCGGGTTCGCGCGGATCTTTTCAACCTCGATATGGAAGATGGACTGCGGCTCCTTCTCCGGCTGGCGGACGGGCTGCTGCGCAGGCAGCGCCGGTAACGCTGGTTGCACGGTCCGTGCCGGCTCCGCGCCCGGCACCGCCGCCGGCTGGCTTGCCGGTTCGCTGCCACCCTTCTGCGGGATTAATGATTCGAGTCCTTTGCCTAACATTAAAATTTTAGAAATTAGAGGTTAAATTCACCGAAATTTTCGCTCGCCGGCGCCGCGCCGTCCCCCGGCATGAACTCCCGCTCCTGCGCGATGACCTCCGCCGCCAGGCGCCGGTAGCCGATCGCGCCCGGCGAATCGGGGCGGTAGAGGAGCACCGGCTGGGAAAAGCTCGGCGCCTCCGCGAGGGCGACGCTCCGCGGGATCTCGACCTCGAAGACCGGATACGGAAAGTTGTTGCGGAGATTTTTCGCCACCTCGCGGCTCAGGTGCTCGCGCTTATCATACATCGTTACCAGGCCGCCCGCGACCGTGAGCGGATGGTGCAGGTGGTCGCGGATCAGGTCCACGGTCTCAAGCAGCTGGCCCAGCCCCTCCAAGCTGTAATACTCCGCCTGGACCGGAATTAAAACCTCGTCCGCCGCCACGAGCCCGTTCACCGTGAGCAGGCTCAGGCTCGGCGGCAGGTCGATTAAAATATAATCGTACTGGTGGCGCAGCCGGTTCACGAACTTCCGCAGGAAATATTCGCGCTCCGGCATGTCCACGAACTCCACGAGCGCGCCCGCGAGATGCGGCGCCGCCGGGACGAGATGGAGGTTATAGAGCGCGGTCGGTTTAATGATGTTTTCATGCGCCACCGCGCCGATCACGCCATGGTACACGCTCACCTCCGTCTGGCGCGGATCGTAGCCCAGGGCCGAGCTCGCGTTCGCCTGCGGATCGAAATCGATCACGAGCGTCCGCTTGCCCATGACGGCCAGATAAGCGCCCAAATTCACCGATGTCGTCGTTTTTCCCACCCCGCCTTTGGCATTGCAGATTGCGATGACGCGTGCCATTGCTTTAAATTATTTTAACATTGAACTATCATTTACGCTATGCCATATGCCCTCCGCACGCGGTTCAAAAAGGAAATCGTCGCCGAGTTTCTGCCGCCCGTCCGCGCCGGGAAACGCCAGCGTGTGGTGATCATCTGCGACGGCGCCCCGACCGTCCCGGCCAGGTCCTCGCTCGTGCAGTTCTTCTCGAAGAAAGGGTTCTGGGCGATCTATCCCCGCTACCGCGGCACGTGGGAGAGCGACGGCGTGTTCCTGCGGAGATCGCCGGAGCAGGATGTGCTTGACGTCATCGATTCGCTGCCGCGCGGGTTCAAGGACCTGTGGAGCGGCAAAACTTATCGCGTGCAGCCGGATGAGGTCTTTATCGTGGCCACAAGCTTCGGCGGACCGGCCGGCATCCTCGCCTCGCGCGACCCGCGGGTATCGAAGGTCGTCGCCGTCTCCCCCGTCGTCGACTGGCAGGCGCCGAGCAAGGCCGAACCCATCAACGCCGCCGGGTTCCGCCTCATCCATGAAACGTTCGGCAACGGGTATCGTTTCGGTTTGAGCGAATGGAAGAAGCTCGCCGGCGGAAAGTTCTATAACCCCGTCCGTCACGCCGCGGAGATCGACGGCGCGAAGCTCCTCATCTTCCACGCCCGCGACGACCAATCCGTCCGCTGGAACGAGGTCGCCAGGTTCGCCTGCGCCACCGGCGCGACATTAAAACTTTTTAAAAAAGGCGGCCACCTCTCGGGCAGGCGCATCGTGCCCGGACACTGGAACCGGATTGCCAAATTCCTGAAAAAATCATAAAATAACAAGCGTACCGCACGGCCTCATCGTCTAATGGCCAGGACGGCGCCCTTTCACGGCGCAAATCAGGGTTCGATTCCCTGTGGGGCTACCAAACTTGAATTGTGGGCGTTTAGATCGCCGACAACACTGAAAAGAAGCGCCTTCTCGGCGGTTCCAATCTGTCCGTTCACAAATCCGACCGGAAGTATAGCACGTTGGAACCGCCGCTGGACCTGTGGTTTCACGTCTCGCCACACCTCCTGTAGTTCAGTGAGGGGTCGCCTGATTTCATCGAGGTCACGGCGGATAGCTTTTGGATCGAACGGGTCGGCGTCAGGTTGAGCCGCGAACGATATACGCCGTTCGGAAAGGGCGCGTTTCTGGTCGGTAAATTCCTGGT
>DATKMM010000025.1:0-22650 GCA_035541855.1 Minisyncoccota bacterium
GCTTCATCGACGCGACCCTGAAGAAGGATGCCGCGAAGGATGCCGCCGAATCGTATGTCGAGATATACCGCCGCCTGCGGCCGGGCGATCCGGCGAGCCCGGAAACGGCAAAGAGCCTGATCGATGCGATGTTCCACCGGCCTGACCGGTACGACCTTTCCGAGGTCGGCCGCTACAAGATGAACCAGCGCCTCGAACTTTCGCGCGAGAAGAGCGTGAAACTGCTCGATGCGGACGACCTCATTGCCATCGTGCGCGAGATCATCCGGCTGAACAACGACCCGGAGGCCGAAGCGGACGATATCGACCATCTCGGCAACCGCCGCCTGAAGGCGGTCGGCGAACTGCTCCAGGGCCGCCTGCGCATCGGCCTGGCCCGCCTCCGCCGCATCATCCAGGACCGCATGTCCACCGAGGACAAGGAAAGCCTGATGCCGGCCCAGCTCGTGAACTTCCGCCCGATCGCGGCGGTCATCAAGGAGTTCTTCGCGTCATCCCAGCTTTCGCAGTTCATGGACCAGGTGAACCCGCTGGCCGAGCTGGAGCATAAGCGCCGCATCTCGGCGCTGGGTCCCGGCGGCCTCACGCGCGAGCGCGCTTCCTTCGAGGTCCGCGACGTGCACCGTTCGCACTACGGCCGCATCTGCCCGATCCAGACGCCGGAAGGTTCGAACATCGGCCTCATCAACTACCTGGCGAGCTATACCCGCGTGAACGGCTACGGCTTCCTCGAGGCGCCGTACGTGAAGGTGAAGGATGGCCGCGTGACGGACGAGGTCGTCTGGCTTGACGCTTCGGAAGAGGAAAAATACAAGATCACGCACGCGGGCAGCCGCCGCGACGCCGATGGCCGGTTCATCGATCCCGCCATCGAGACGCGCATCAAGGGCGAGCCGTCCACCTGCGCGCCGGCCGAGGTTGACCTGATGGACGTCGCCCCGAACGAATTCATTTCCGTCGCGACCTCGCTCATCCCGTTCCTGCAGAACGATGACGCGAACCGCGCGCTCATGGGTTCGAACATGCAGCGGCAGGCGGTCGTGTCCGTGCGGCCGGACGCGCCGTACGTTTCGACCGGCCAGGAGGAAAAGGTGGCGCTCGATTCCGGCTACGTCATCACGGCGGAAGCGGACGGCACGGTGCTCGAATCCGACGGCAGCCATATAAAGATGAAGTACGGGAAGGCCTCGAAGAACTATCTGCTCGAAAAGTTCAAGCGCTCGAACCAGTTTACGTGCATCTCCCAGCGGCCGCTCGTCGTTTCCGGCCAGCAGGTCCGGAAGGGCGACATCCTCGCCGACGGCCCGTCCATCGAGAACGGCGTGCTGGCGCTCGGCCAGAACCTGCTCGTCTCGTTCGTTTCCTGGGAGGGCGCGAACTTCGAGGATGCCATCATCCTTTCCGAGCGCGTCGTCCAGCAGGACCGGTTCACGTCTATCCATATCGAAGAATACTCGTGCGACGTGCGCGATACGAAGCTTGGGCCGGAGGTGACGACGTACGACATCCCGAACGTTTCCGAGGACAAGCTGAAAAATCTTGACGAGGAAGGCATCATCCGCATCGGCGCCGAGGTCAAGGCCGGCGACATTCTGGTCGGCAAGATCTCGCCGAAAGGCGAATCGGAGCTGACCTCCGAGGAGCGCCTGCTCCGCGCGATCTTCGGCGAGAAGGCGCGCGACGTGAAGGACACCTCGCTCACCGTGCCGCACGGGAAGATCGGCCGCATCGTGAACGTGAAGGTGTTCGACCGCGAACGCGGCGACAAGCTCGAGCCGGGCATCATCCGCCGCATCCAGGTGGAGATCGCGGAGCTCCGCAAGGTGCAGGCCGGCGACAAGCTCGCCGGACGGCACGGCAACAAAGGCGTCATCTCGCAGGTGCGCGCCGTGGAGGACATGCCGTATCTCGCGGACGGCACGCCGGTGGACATCATTTTGAACCCGCTCGGCGTCATCTCGCGCATGAACCTCGGGCAGATCCTGGAAACCCATCTCGGCTGGGCGGCTTCGAAGCTCGGTTATCGCGCGATCACGCCGGGACTGGATTCCGCGACCGAAGCCGAGATCCGCGAGGAGCTCCGCAAGGCGGACCTGCCGGAGGACGGCAAGACGACGCTGTACGACGGGCGCACGGGCGAGCCGTTCGACAACCGCGTGATGGTCGGCCAGATCTACATGCTGAAGCTGAACCATCTCGTGGAGGACAAGGCGCACATGCGTTCCATCGGCCCCTACTCTTTGATCACCCAGCAGCCGCTCGGCGGCAAGGCGCAGTTCGGCGGCCAGCGTTTCGGCGAAATGGAGGTGTGGGCGTTGGAAGGTTACGGCGCGCGCCACACCCTGCAGGAAATGCTGACGATCAAATCGGACGACGTGCTCGGCCGCGCGGCGGCGTACGAATCCATCATCCGCGGCGAACCGATCAAGGAGCCGAACGTGCCGGCGTCGTTCAACGTGCTCGTGAACGAACTGAAGTCGCTGGCGTTCAACATCCAGCCGCTCTACGCCAACGATTCCGACCGGAAGGACAGCTTCTCGGCGCTCAAGATCAGCATCGCGTCGCCGGACGACATCCTGAAGTGGTCGCACGGCGAGGTCATCAAACCGGAAACGATCAATTACCGCACGCAGCGTCCGGAAAAGGACGGCCTGTTCAGCGAGCGCATCTTCGGCCCGACGAAGGATTATGAATGTTACTGCGGCAAGTACCGCCGCATCCGGTACAAGGGCGTCGTGTGCGACAAATGCGGCGTCGAGGTCACGAAGGCGTCCGTGCGCCGCGAGCGCATCGGGCACATCGCGCTGGCCGCGCCCGTTTCGCATATCTGGTTCCTGAAGAGCATCCCGTCGCGGCTGTCCCTCGCGCTCGACGCCTCGTCGCAGAAGCTCGAGCGCGTCATCTACTATTCGGCGTATATCATCACGGAGATAAAAGAGGAGAACCGCAAGGCGGCGCTCGAGGACCTGGACCGCGAATTGAAGGGCAAGCTGAAGACGGTCGGCAACAAGGACAAGGCGGTGAAGGGGGAGATCCTCGAGGCCGCCGACACGACGAAGGATTATCTCGAGAACCTGCGCATCGGCCAGATCCTTTCGGAAAATGAATACTTCGCGCTGTCGCGCAAGTTCGGCAATATATTCAAGGCCGGCAGCGGCGCGGAAGCGGTGCACGAGATCCTGTCGAAGATGGACCTGCGCAAGGAGGTGCAGGCGATCAAGGTGGAGCTTGCGGACGCGCGGGACCCGATGGCGCAGAGCAAGCTGCTCCGCCGGCTCAAGATGTTCAAGTCCATGGTCCGCAACGGCACGCGGCCGGAGTGGATGGTCATGAACATCCTGCCGGTCCTGCCGCCGGACCTCCGCCCGATGGTGGCGCTCGACGGCGGCCGCTACGCGACCTCCGACCTGAACGACCTCTACCGCCGCGTGATCAACCGCAACAACCGGCTGAAGAAACTGCTCGAGATCAAGGCGCCGGACGTCATCGTCCGCAACGAGAAGCGCATGCTCCAGGAGGCGGTGGACGCGCTCATCGACAACTCGGCGCGTTTCGGCACGCAGCAGATGTCGGCCCAGCGCCGGCCGCTGCGCTCGCTCGCCGACATGCTGAAGGGCAAGCAGGGCCGGTTCCGCCAGAACCTGCTCGGCAAGCGCGTCGACTATTCCGGCCGTTCCGTCATCGTGGTCGGGCCGAAGCTGAAGCTCGATGAATGCGGCATCCCGAAGCGCATGGCGCTTGAACTTTTCCGCCCGTTCGTGGTCTCGGAGATTATCCGCCGCGGCCTTTCGCACAACATCCGGAGCGCCGGCCGCTACATTGAAGAGCACACGCCGGAGGTGCTCGCCATCCTGGAGGAGATCATCAAAGACAAGCGCGTGCTCCTGAACCGCGCGCCGACGCTGCACCGGCTCTCGGTGCAGGCGTTCCGCCCGATCCTCATCGAGGGCCTGGCGGTGAAGCTGCCGCCGCTCGTCTGCGCGGCGTTCAATGCCGACTTCGACGGCGACCAGATGGCCATCCACCTGCCGCTTTCCGATCAGGCCCAGAAGGAGGCGGAAGAGATCATGTCCGCAGGCAAGAACCTGCTGAAGCCCGCCACGGGCGACCTTATCGTGGGCCCGTGGAACGACATCGTCCTCGGCCTCTATTATCTGACCCGCAAGGACCCGCTCGGGGAAGGCGCGGCCGTGAAGCATTTCGCCGATATGAACGAGGCGCTCCTCGCGCACCATTTCGGCGCGGTCGATCTCCATGCGCCGGTCGCCGTCGCGGGCATCGCCGGCGGCGCCGAGACGACCGTCGGGCGCATGATCTTCAATGAAGCGCTCGCGGACGCGGCCGGATACGTGAACGACACCATCACCAAGAAAAAGCTCAATAAGATCCTCGCCGGTATTTTCGACGCGCAGGGCGTCGATACGACGCGCGAAGCGATCGACCGCGTGAAGGAGCTCGGCTATCGCATGGCGACGGTCTCGGGCATCACGTGGGCCATGGCCGATCTCATCATCCCGGCCGAGAAGGAGGAGATCCTCCGCCGCGCCGAGGATGAGGTGAAGGTGGTCTACCGGCAATATGAAGAAGGCCTCCTGACCCAGGCGGAGCGGCGCGCCCGCGTCATCACGGTCTGGGAGAAAACGAAGACAGACATCGCGAAGGTCGTTTCCGGCATCCTGCCGCCCAAAAATTCCATCTACCAGATCGTCGATTCCGGCTCCCGCGGTTCGTGGGCCCAGCCGATCCAGATGATGGGCATGAAGGGCCTGGTGCAGAACCCGAAGGGCGAGACGATCGAACTGCCGGTGAAATCCTCGCTCAAGGAAGGGCTGTCGGTCCTGGAATATTTCATTTCGACCCACGGCGCGCGCAAAGGCACGACCGACACGGCGCTCAAGACCGCGCAGGCGGGTTATCTTACCCGGCGCCTGGTTGACGTCGCGCAGGACATCACGGTGAGCGAGGACGACTGCCGCACGAAGGAGGGCATCGAGCTGCGCCGCGCGGACGGCAAGGAGTTCAACCAGAGCTTCGCATCGAAACTTTTCTCGCGCACCGCGCTCGAGGACGTCCGCATCGAACGGAAGATCGTCGTCCGTGCGGGCGAGGTCATCAACAAGACGGCGGCCGAGGCGATCGAGGCGTCGAAACTTGACGTGGTCGTGGTCCGGTCGCCGCTGACCTGCCGGACGCTCTACGGCATCTGTTCAAAGTGCTATGGTTACGACCTCGGCACGAACCAGCCGGTCCGGCCGGGAACCGCGGTCGGCGTGCTCGCGGCGCAGTCCATCGGCGAGCCGGGCACCCAGCTGACGATGAGGACGTTCCACTCCGGCGGCGTCGCGCAGGCCGACATCACGCACGGTCTGCCGCGCGTCGAGGAGATCTTCGAGACGCGTTCGCCGAAGGGCCGCGCCATCATCGCGCCGTTCGACGGCGTGGTGGAGAAAGTGGAGGAGAAGGGATCGCTCAAGGTGGTCCGCTTGGTGCCGGAAGCGAAGAAGGTCAAGCCGCAGGAAGTTTCGATCTCCCGCGCGACGGTGCTGTACGTGAAGCCCGGCGACCGGATAACGAAGGGCGACCAGCTTTCGGAAGGCAACGTGGACATCCACGAGCTCTATGAGCACAAGGGTTCGCTCGAGGTCGCGCGCTATATCGTGAACGAGGTGCAGAAGATCTACCTGTCGGAGGGCGCTTCGATCAACAACAAGCACATCGAGATGATCGTCCGCCAGATGTTCTCGCGCGTGAAGATCACCGACGGCGGCGACACGCCGGACTTCGTCATGGGCGAGGTCGTCGAGAAGGCGAAGTTCCTCGAGGTGAACCGCCAGGTCAGGAAGGAAGGCGCCGCGCCGGCGAAATCGGAAGAGATACTGCTCGGCATCACCCGCATCGCGCTCTCGGCGGAATCGTTCCTTTCCGCGGCGTCGTTCCAGGACACCTCGCGCGTGCTCGTGAAGGCCGCCATCGAGGCCAAGATCGACAGGCTCCGCGGTTTGAAGGAGAACGTCATCATCGGCCGCCTCATCCCGGCGGGCGACAAGAGGAGCAACCCGATCGAAACATTGGACGAAACGAAGGAAGAGGAAGCGGAGATCGCCGCCAAGACGGAGTAGGGAGAGGGGGGGGCGGGTGTGTTAAAATTTAATCATGCGGAAACTGATCGTTGCGAACTGGAAAGAGAACCCGGCGACGGCGACTGCGGCGCGGGCGCTGTTCGACGCGGTCGCGCGGGCGGGAACGGACCGGAGGCGGGCTGATGTCGTTATCTGTCCGCCTTTCGTGTATCTGGAGGAACTGGCCGGCGCGTATCGGAAAATGCGCGCGGGCGCGAAGCGGCACCTCGCGCTCGGCGCGCAGGATGTTTTCTGGGAGGAGCGGGGCGCGTTCACGAGCGAGGTCGGGCCGAAGATGATCCGCTCGCTTGGCGCGGAGTACGTCATCGTCGGCCATTCGGAACGGCGGAAATATCTGCATGAAACGGACGCGATGGTCAATAAAAAGATAAAACTGGCACTGAGGGACGATATGCGCGTCATCCTGTGTGTCGGGGAGCCGCCCGCGGTCCGCCGGAAAGGCGTCACGGCGTCGAAGAAATTTGTCGCCGGGCAATTGAAAAAGGACCTCGCGGGGCTCCGGCTCCAATCTCCCATCTCCAAGCTCCCAGCTCTTACCATCGCCTACGAACCGATCTGGGCGATCGGCACGGGAAGGAACGACCGGCCGGAAGACGCGCTCAAGATGGCAGGGTTCGTCAAGAAGATATTGGCGCCGGGCGGCCGATCCGCTCCGCGCTTTTTGTACGGCGGCTCCGTGAATAGCGGCAATGTCGGCGATTATGTACAATATAAGGAGGTGGATGGCGCCTTGGTCGGGGGCGCCAGTTTAAAGGCCGCGGAGTTCGGAAAAATGCTGGCGGCGGTAAATAAACTTTAAAAAGACAAAAACATGGATAAATCGAAAATGTATTTTTGGGATGTGCTCGCGCTTTTCATTTTGGTCCTCGTGATCAACGTGATCTTTTTCGTGATGCCGATGCTCGCGAGCTGGCGCGGTTCGCTCGTCCCGGCGCGGACGCTCACGGTCTCGGCGCAGGGGATGGCGACGGTATCGCCCGATATGGCAGTGATCGATTTCTCGGTGGTGACGCAGGGACAGGACCCGAAGGCGCTTTCGGACAACAACAACTCGAAGATGAACGCGGTCATGCAGTTCGTTTCGTCGCAGGGGATCGCGTCGAGCGATATCGCCACGACGGGCTATGATCTCGAGCCGAACTACCAGTGGGACAAGAACACGAATCGCAACTTCATTACGGGTTACACGCTCACGCAGACGGTCGAAGTGAAGGTCCGCGACCTTACGCAGGTGGCGTCGGTCCTTGGCGGCCTGGCGCCGCTTGGCGTGAACCAGATCGGCGGCGTGGACTTCACGTTCCAGGACCCGGACAAGTTCGTGGCCTTGGCGCGCGCCGATGCGCTCACGAAGGCGGCATCGGAAGCGGGCATGATGGCGGCGCAGGCGGGCACATCGCTCGGAACGGTCGTGAGCATCAATGAATCGCATTACATTCCGGGACCGCAGCCGGTTTACAATATGGCGTCCGGCCTCGGCAGCGTGGCCATCGAACCGGTGACGCCCTCCATCGCGCCGGGTACGCAGGATGTGACCGATACGGTGACGGTGACGTACACCTTGAACTAGCATGCCACGGAGGGATATCATCCGCGGCTTTGTGATCGGCGCCGGGGTCGGCCTGCTGATCCAGCCGATCCTCGCGAACAACGTTCCCGGGCGGTATGCAGCGCTGCTCGCGCCCGCGAGCCGGACCGGCGTCTTCATCTTTTTCCTCCTGCTCGCGCCCTTCGCGCTGTGGGTCGCGAAGCTCGTTTCGCGATGGTTCCCCGGCCTTTACCAGTTCGCGCAGTTCGCGGCGGTCGGCACGCTGAACAGTTTCATCGACATCGGCGTGTTCAACCTGGAAACCTTCGTGAACGGGACGGCGTTGATCGGCAACGGCCTCTTCGCCGCGTTCAAGGCGTTTTCGTTCCTGTGCGCCACGACGAACAGTTTCTTCTGGAACAAGTACTGGACGTTCGGTTCGGGCGGCAAGGCGGGCGCGAAGGAGGTGTCGGGTTTCTACGCGATCGCGCTCGTCGGCTGGGTGCTCAATGTCGGCGCGGCGACGCTCGTGAAAGCAGCCGGCCCGGCCGGCTCGACGGCCTGGGTCGACGTCGTGGCGCCGCTCGCCGGCGTCGCGGCATCGTTCCTGTGGGATTTCTTCGGTTATAAGTATCTGGTTTTTAAGAAAAAGTCGGATTGAAAATTAAAAATTGATAAATATTAAAAATTGAACCATGTTCCCATTATATTTTCTCTATGACCAGTGGCCGGTCCTCATCCTTCGGGTGGCGCTTGGCATCATCTTCATCGCGCACGGATGGCCGAAGCTCCGCGACCTGAAGCGGAACGCGAAGAACTTCGATGCGATGGGCTTCAGGCCCGGCGCGCTTTTCGGCACGATGGCGGCGCTGCTTGAGTTCTTTGGCGGCATCGCGCTCATCGTCGGGCTCCTGGTTGGCGCTTTTTCTGCGCTTTTCGCCCTTGAATTCGCGGTGATCCTCATCTGGCGGTGGGCGAAGCGGTCGCCGCTCGTCGGCGGATGGGAGTTCGACCTCCTGATCCTCGCCGCGGTCATCGCGCTTTTCGCCCTGGGCGGCGGCGCGTTCTCGCTTGACCGGATACTGCTCGGCGTTCTATAACCGTACCTGTGAGACGGTACGACGCCATACCCGGTATTCTGACCTGGGCAACCCTCCTTGGGATGTTCGTTTTCTCGTGGCTGCTGCCGGTATGGGTCTCGGTCTTCATCATCCTTTTCGACACCTACTGGCTGCTCAAAACGATCTTTTTATCGTTCCATCTCCGCGCCACGTTCACCGCGATGCGCGGGAACGTGAAGGTCGATTGGCTGGCGAAGGTGCGCGAACTGCCGGCCCGCGAAACGGGCTGGAACGATCTCTGCCATTTGGTCATCCTGCCGATGTATAACGAACCATACGAGGTCGTCCGGGAGAGCTTCCAGTCGCTCGCCCGCGCGAACTATCCGAAGGACCGGTTCATCGTCGTCCTGGCGCTTGAGGCGCGGGCGGGAGAGGCGGCGCGGCGGACGGGTGAGCGTATCGAACGCGAGTTCGGCGGAACGTTTTATAAACTTTTAACGACAGTTCACCCGGAGAACCTGCCGGGCGAGATCCCCGGCAAGGGTTCGAACGAAGCATGGGCGGCCGCGCGGGCGAGGGAGGCGGTCATCGATCCGCTCGGCATGGATTATAAAAACATCCTTGTTTCGGTGTTCGACGTGGACACGCAGATATTCCCGGAATATTTCGGCCGGCTGGCGTACGTGTTCCTCACCGTGCCCGATCCGTTGCGCGCGATCTATCAGCCGATACCGCTCTTTACGAACAACGTTTTCGAAGCGCCGGCCCTCGCGCGCGTGGTCTCGTTCTCGTGCACGTTCTGGCAGATGATGCAGCAGTCGCGGCCCGAGCGGCTCACCTCGTTCTCGTCGCAGTCCATTCCGTTCCAGGCGCTCGTTGATGTCGGTTTTTGGCAGAAGGACATCGTATCGGAGGATTCGCGCATCTTCTGGCAGGGATATTTCCGGTACCATGGCGGCTTCCGTGTCGAGCCGATGCTGTTCCCGGTCTCGATGGACGCGCCGGTCGCGCCGACCTTCTGGGGCGCGATGAAAAATATCTATAAGCAGCAGCGGCGCTGGGCGTGGGGCGCGGAGAACGTGCCGTACCTGCTCGACGGGTTCGCGAAAGATGCGGCCGGGTCCCGCGGGATCCCGAAACGAAAACGCTGGTACTGGACGTTCAATGCGCTCGAAGGATACCACTCCTGGGCGACGAACTCGCTGCTCATATTCGCGCTCGGCTGGCTGCCGCTTTTCCTCGGCGGACGCCAGTTCAACGCGACGCTTTTGTCGTACAGCCTGCCGCACATCACGCGGTGGATCATCACGCTTTCCATGTTCGGCATCGCGAGCTCGGCCATTTTGGCGGTTCTCCTGTTGCCGAAAAAGCCCGGCGGTTTCCGCGCCGGCGATTACGCCGTCTATCTGCTCCAGTGGGTCCTGATGCCGTTCACGCTGATCGCGTTCGGCGCCATTCCCGGCATCGAAGCGCAGACCCGCCTCATGCTCGGCGGGAGGTACCGGCTGGGATTTTGGGTAACTCCGAAAGCGCGGGGCGGTGTTCATTAAAAAATCATTTAATCCGATTTGACACGAAAAAGCACATTGATCTATCATGGAGCTATGCCTGCGGGGCGTCAGTCCCTAACCGGCCTCGGCTGGTAGCGGGCATAATCAAGGGCCGCACTATATTGTGCGGTTTTTGATTACTATTATTAATAATAGATACTAAAAAAATGTTTCTTTCCGCTCGCGAATTGGCGTACGACGACTTTAATCAGCTTATTGCCCCGACGGGTGAAGAATGTCCAGAAATCAGCCGGAATAGTTTTTTCTATCCTTTTCCTTTTTCGATGTATCACCCGTATCGCGAATCTGGCTTCATGGATAAAAAGCGCTGTGGGATCGGTGAGGACGTCAGTTACCCATTGAAGCAGGGTAAATCTCCGTATTTGGTCTTGTTTAAAGCGCCGTGCACCTCGTTTTCGGAGAAGATGTTGAAAGCCGATGCTATTGAATGTTATATGATCATTCAAGGCGGGGCACCACACGCATCCAAGTTTTTTATAGAATCCTTTCGCCCCCTCCCTGGCTTTTTCGTAGTTCTCGTCGCTAGTTTGGTTTTCCATCCAACCACCATACCAAAAAGATGGTTAAAACTATTTTAAACGGCGCGGGCTACTCCCGGTGGATCGTTTTCTTGAACTCCTCGAATTTCTTTTTGAGCGCGGGGTGGGTTTGGAGCGAGGGGTCCTTCGCAAGGACCGCGACCGCCGCCTCGCGCGATGACCTGACGAGCTCGGCATCCTGGAGCGCCGTCATGGCGGCGTCGGGGAACCCGGTCTGTATGTCGCCGAAGAACTGGCCTGGCCCGCGGAGCTTGAGGTCCTCCTCGGCGAGCTCGAAGCCGTTCTTCGCGGTGAGGATCGCCTTGAGGCGCGCCTGGGTCGGTTCGGCGGTCGAGTCGGTGAACAAAAAACAGTATGATTGGTGTTCCCCGCGCCCGACGCGCCCGCGGAACTGGTAGAGCTGGGCCAGGCCGAACCGGTCGGTGCCCTCGATCATCATGATTGTCGCATTCGGGATGTCCACGCCGACCTCGACGACCGAGGTCGAAACGAGGAGGTCGATCTTGCCGTCCCTGAACCGGCGCATGATGTCCTCTTTTTCTTTGGCTTTCATCTGGCCGTGCAGCATCGCGACGCGGAGGTCGGGGAATATCCTCTTTGAAAGTTTTTCATATTCTTCGACGACGGACCTCACATCCCAATTTTTCTGCGCGCCGCCGTCCTTCATATCCGGCTCGTCGCTTTTTTCGATGCGCGGACAGATGACGAACGCCTGCCGGCCGTTCCCGATCTCGCGGCGGATGAGCTCATAGGTGGCCTGGCGTTCGAGCGGGAGGACGATCTTCGTTTCGATCGCCTTGCGGCCGGCGGGGAGCTCGGTGATGAGCGAAAGGTTCAGGTCGCCGAAAACGGTGAACATGAGCGTGCGGGGGATGGGGGTCGCGGACATGCTGAGGAGATGCGGTGTCCGCCCGCCCGTCGCGATGCTCGCGAGGGCCTGGCGCTGGCGGACGCCGAAGCGGTGCTGCTCGTCGATGACGACGAGCGCAAGGTCCTTGAAGCTGACATTTTTTTGGATAAGGGCGTGCGTGCCGAAGATGATGGCGATCCCGCCTTTCGCCGATCTTTTGCGGAACTCGTCCTTGGTGACCTTCGTTTCCATGCCATCCTCGTAAAAGACCAGCGCTTCGCCCGCGGTGAGCAGTCCGATGACCGGCTTTGCCTGGGCCGCGATGCGGTGCAGGAGTCCGGCCATCGTCTGGAAATGCTGGCGCGCAAGGATCTCCGTCGGCGCCATGAATGCGGTCTGGCGTTCGTTCTCTGCGGCGATAATGGCGGCGATCGCGGCGACGATCGTTTTGCCGGAGCCGACATCGCCCTGCAGGAGGCGGTTCATCGGCCGCGGCTTTTCCATGTCCTGCACCACTTCCCAGAGCGACCGCTTCTGTGATTGCGTGAGATCGAAGGGCAGCTCGGCGAGGATGCGCCTGATCTTCCCGATGTCGGCCGCGATGGACGACGCCTTGGCGTCGGCAAGCCTGAGCTTTTGCTGGAGGTTCCAGAGATGGAGCAGGAAGATGCTTTCAAAATCGAACCGCCGGCGGGCCGCCGCGGCATGCTCCATCGAGAGCGGGAAATGCACTGCCCGGAGCGCGCGGTTCACCTCCGGCAGGCCGAGCGCGGCGAGCGTCTCTTCGGGAAGCCATTCTTTGGATGGCTGCGCGCGGCGCATGATGCTTTGCATGACGAAGCGGATGCCCCGGGACGTAAGCCCGCGCGTTTCGGGATAGATGGGGACCAGGCGCGCCGTATGCCGGGTCTCAATGTTCCGGTCTTGAACGTCCGGCCTTACGATCTCGTACGCCGGGTGGTTCAGGTACAGCTCGTTCTCGTCGGAGACCGATATTTTCCCGGCGAAGTTCGCCACGCGGCCCGGGCGCAGGGTGGTGGCGACGTAGGGCTGGTTGAACCACACCGCGCGGATGGTGCCATCCTCGTCGGCGAGCGTGGCTTCGACGATCGTCATCCCGCGCCGCGTGCGCCGGACGCGGACGTCCTCGACGGCAGCCTGGATGGTTGCCGCTTGGCCGGGTTCGAGCTCGGCTATCTTATAGATCTTCGAAAAATCCTCGTAGCGCGCGGGAAAGTGCCGGAGGAGGTCGCCAACCGTCGCGAGACCGAGATGTTCGAGGCGGCGCACGTAAGGGGACTTCGCCCCCAAGGCCTCGAAAAGCGGTGTCTCTGGTGAAAGTCGCCGCATGGATGCCCACAGTATACCATTTTCAGGGTGCCCCCACCAGGATTCGAACCTGGGACCATCTCCTTAAGAGGGAGCTGCTCTACCAACTGAGCTATAGGGGCGATGCAAAAGTATTATATGAGAAAAAGTGAAAACCCGCAATCCCGGACATTTCAATTCGAAGTGCCCTCGCAGGGAGTTGAACCCCGATCTCGTGGTTCGAAGCCACGCGTGATGTCCGTTTCACTACAAGGGCGTGCTGCTATCCAATAAATGCTACAATTATTCCCATGGATGTTGCAACCATCGTTTTCGAGGTCGTCGTCCTGCTCTTCTCGGCCATCCTCCACGAGATCGCGCACGGCTACATGGCCGAACGCCTGGGGGACGACACGGCGCGGCGGGCGGGACGGCTGACGCTCAATCCGCTCGTGCACCTCGACCCGTTCGGCTCGGTCCTCATGCCGCTTTTCCTGCTTTGGGTGAGCGGCGGCAGTTTCTTTTTCGCGGCGGCGAAGCCGGTGCCGTACGACCCGCGCAACCTGAAGGACCCGCGCAGCGGTTCCGCGAAGATCGCGCTCGCGGGGCCGGCGACGAATTTTTTTCTGGCCCTGCTCTTCGGCGTCATCGTCCGGATCGGGACTGCGGCCGGCGCGCCGGATGCGTTCCTGTCGCTCCTCGCGGTCATCGTCTACATCAATATTATTTTAGGATTGTTTAATCTCGTTCCCATCCCGCCGCTCGACGGCTCGCGCGTGCTCTTCGCCGCGCTGCCGCAGACGCGGGCGACGTTCCGCGTGATGTACGCCCTGGAGCGATGGGGCTTGCTCATCGTCCTTATCTTCGTCTTCTTCGGGTTCCAGCTCCTGGTCCCGCTCATCCAGCTGCTCTTCACGCTGTTCACCGGCCAGCCTCCTTTTTGATTTTATTCAATATCGCTTCGAGCTTTTTGACGCCGGCCGTGTCATGGACCGAAACGGGAATGGCACGCAATCCCTCCGCCGCGAGCGCGGCGACTTTCTTTTTGAGCCCGGCGGGGGATGCGGTATCGCTCTTGCTCAGGAAGATGTATTCCGGTTTTTGGAGCAGCGCCGGATTCCAGGCGCCGAGCTCGGCGCGGACGGTGCGGTAATCGGCGGCTGGGTCGTCCGATTCCGAGGAGATGAAATGGAACAGGATGCGCGTGCGCTCAATGTGGCGGAGGAACCGGGCGCCGAGGCCGCGGCCAGCGGCCGAACCTTCGATAAGGCCGGGGATATCGGCGAGGATGAGCCCGTAGTAGACGCCGAGGTTCGGTTCGAGCGTGGTGAAGGGATAGTTCGCGACCTTCGCGCTTGCGTTCGTGAGCCGGTTCAGCATGCTCGACTTGCCGGCGTTCGGGAGGCCGACGAAGCCGACGTCGGCAATGAGCTTCAGTTCGAGCCGGAGCTCGAACGCTTCGCCGGGTATGCCCGGCTGCGATTGCCGCGGCGACGTGTTGTGCGCGGACCTGAACTGCAGGTTGCCCTTGCCTCCCTTGCCGCCTTCCGCGAGCAGGATCCGTTCGCCGGTTTTTTCAACCGCGATGTCGGCGCCGGTCGTGAGGTTGTGCACGACCGTCCCGATTGGGAGCTTGAGGACCAGGTCCTTGCCCGCATGCCCGTCGCGGAACTGCGGCCGTCCGTCCTGGCCGTTCCCGGCGGCGAACTCTTTTTTGAAGCGGAACTGGCCGAGCGCGGAAAGGTCGGATACGCCTTCCGCGTACACGCTCCCGCCCAGGCCGCCGGAGCCGCCCGCCGGCCCGAGCGACATTAAATTCGAATTAAAAGCGACCGCGCCTTTGCCGCCATGCCCGGCCGATATTTTAATGGAAACTTCATCGATCAGCATGGGTTGGTTTTAGATGATTTTAATGATGAGGTATTCCCGCGTGCCGCTTGCGGCGGCAACCGTGACCGCGTCGCCGGTGGCATGGCCGATGAGCGCCGCGCCGAGCGGGGACCGGTGCGAGATGCGGCCGTTCGGCGGATCGGTCTCGGCCGGACCGACGATCTCGAAAGTTTTTTCGCCGCCATCCGATGTTTTGAGCACGACGGTCGAGCCGAGCCGGACCTTCCCGCCGGCGTCCGGGCCGGAAGGGATCGCGACCGCGCGCTTCAGCTGGCTTTCGATCCCGAAGATCTTCCGGTGGGCGGACCGCAGGGCGCCCTTGGCCTGCTTATACTCCGCGTTGTCGGAGCGGTCGCCGTAGGCGGCGGTGCGCTCGGTCTCGGCGGCGAGCCCGGGGAGCCGCCGCCTCAGTTTTTCGACCTCATCCTGCAGGCGCCTGATGCCCGCCGGCGTCAGGTGGACCGGCTCGCCGTCCTGCGTCCGGGATTCATGTTTCTTTAATTTATGCAGCTGCATGGCGGCGGTCGTCGCGCTATTTTTTCTTCTTCAGCAGACTGAGCACGAAGAACGCCGCCGAGACCACGACCACCGTCGGTCCGAGGACGGTGCCGTATCGGGCCGAAAGGAAAAATCCGATGAGCATGGAGGCGACCGAAATGAGCGCGGATGCCGTGAGGAACGGCGCGAGCGAATGGGTGAGCTGCCGGGCGGCGGAAGCGGGGATGATGATGAGCGATCCGACCAGGAGCGCGCCGAGGAAGCGGAGGTTGGCGAGGATGGCGAGCCCGAAAATGAGCAGGAAGACGAGGTTCATGCGGTTCACGTTAATGCCGGAAGACGAGGCGAGCTCGGGCGAGAAGAGCGCGATGATGAACCTGTTGCGGAAGATCCACAGGGTCACGATGATGACCAGGCTCGCGCCGACGCCGAGCGCGAAGCCGGCGAACGACAGGTTCCCGAACCCGCCGAAGAGCGCGTCAACCAGCTCCTCCGTGGAATTGATAAGCAAAGCGCCGATCGCCACGGAGCTCGCGAAGATGACGCCGATCGCGGCCTCGGCGGAGAGCTCGGTCTTCTTCTGGAGCTGCCAGATGAGCAGGATGCCGGCGAAAAGCGTGAGGCCGCCGCCGAAGAACGGGTTCAGGTTCCAGATGACGGCGAGGCCGAGGCCGGGGATGGCGATGTGGGACATCACGTCGCCCGCGAGGATGGTCCGCTTCATGAGCGCGAACGCGCCCACGAGCCCGGCGGCGGCTGCGGCGAGTACCGCGAGAACGATCGCGTAAACGTCAGTGGCTGCCATGGTGGTGGAAGTGATGGAAATATTTGTGCGGACCATACAGCTTTTCGAGCGCCTCGGGCGTGAGCGCCTCCTCCGGCACGCCGAAGCTCACCTCCGTTTTGTCCAGGCAGAGGACCTTGTTCGCGTAGCGATAGACGAAGCTCAGGTCGTGCGAGACGAGGATGATCGTCATGCCGTACTCGTCCTGGAGGCGGTGGACCAGTTCGTAGATCTGCCCCTCGCCGGTGACGTCGATGCTCGCGGTCGGTTCGTCGAGGATGAGGACGTTCGGTTTGCCAAGCAGGGCGAAGGCGATGAGCGCGCGCTGGAACTGGCCGCCGGAAAGATGGCCGACCGGCGTTTTCATGATCTTTTCATCCAGCCCTACGGTTTTAATGATGTCGGCGATGTCCCCGTCGGGCAGTTTCAGGACCGCCGCTTTGGCGGCGAGGAGATTCTTGAAGTTGATAGGCAAATGCCGGTCGGCGTTGATCTTCTGGGGGACGTAGCCGATGCGCGTGCCGTCGCCCCACCGGATGGCACCTTCATAGGGGATCATGCCGAGAAGCGCGCGGAGCAGGACGCTTTTCCCGGCGCCGTTCGGGCCGATGACGGCCAGGCTGTCGCCCGTTTCGAGCGTGAAACTTACCTTCTGCAGGGCCGCCTCGCCGTCAAAGGCGATCCGCAGGTTGGATATTGTAAGCACCTGTGCCATAAGGCCATTATATCATCAATTTCATGCGTCTCGCTCCGCGGGCATGCGGATGTCGTTCGGGCGCGGTGCGGAAGGTCGAACGGCTTGGTCCCGCGAAACAAAGACACATTGCGGGCGGGCGACCTGAGCACCGAATGCGGCGCGTCGCTGGAACGCGCCGACATGGCGACCGGGCGACATCCGTATGTCTGCGGAGCGATCACTACTGATACTGTATATAGCTCGGTTGGGGGCTGAGTTGGAGCACTTCCTCCGGCGTCATCAAATGGCCCTCCGGCCCCTTGGCGTCGTTCTTATAGAACAGCTTGAATCCCGTGAACTGCACCGGCTCCGGGACGATCACGCGTTCGTAAGTGTTGATCTTCTTCGCCGGATAGCCGAAGCCGTCCATGTCCATCACGATCTGCACCTGGGGCAGGGGTTTGATCTCCCGGTAGTTGGTGACCATGTCCTCGGTGAACCGGTGGACCACGAGGATCTTCGGGGGCAGGTTGTTCTGCTCCACGAGGTTCGCGAGATAGTTCGCCGCGAAGTTGATGTCCGAGGCGTCCATCGTGCCGATCACGGTGCCCGGCGCCTGGCCGTTATGCATATCGAACTCCGGGTCGAGCGAAAGCTCCACGTTCGGCATGGCGAGATACTTCTTAAGCAGGGGTACTTCGGTCTCGACATTGCTCAGGCCGACCTGGATGTCGAGAAAGACGAGACCGTTCACCGGTTGGACGAGGGCGAGCGCCTGGTCGATCTGGCTGTCCGGCATCCGGAGCCGGTATTTGCCGTCCGGGCCGGGGCTGGCCTGCGCGGCGACCGCGATGTAGTCGAGGGCCGGCACGACCGGCGTCGAGGGGTCGGCGGCGGCCCACATCGCCGTCGTCGAGGCGAGCATGGCCATCATCTGGTCCGGCGGATATTCCCCGAGCACGCCCATTTGCGTGGAATAAAAATTCCCGTAGTACGCCACGATGCGCTTGAAAGGGAGGAGGGCGCCGGCGTCGGGATAGGGCGCGTCCTTCACCGGCCAGCCCGTCACGGCGGTCGAGGTCACGGTAATGGTCGTCGAACCGGTCACTATCTTTTTCGTGATGACAGGAAGGTTCGCGATGGCGAGCATTTTCGCGTCATAGGTGGCCTCGTCGAGCGGTGCGGGCGCGGTGGTGGTAGCGGTGGTGCTTGCGGTATCGGCCGTATCGCCGGTTGCGGCGGCCGTGGTTGTCGCGTTCAGTTTTGGATCGCCGATGGTGACGGTACGCGTCTGCCCGGTGAGCGCCATCACGGCGAATCCGGCGAACACTATTATAAAAAAGGCCCCCGCGACGGCGAGCAGCCGCCGGGCGAGCGAGCCATGCGCGAGGGATCGTTGTGCCATGCCGTAAGTATACCACGGCCATTTGTTACAATTAATTGTATGGGGCTCTCTCGCAAAAAAATTGGGCGGAGAGACGTTTTTGACGTCCGGTCGCCCGGTGGAAAAACGGTCAACCTGCGGCGGCCGTTCCGGATGAGGCATCCGTGGGCCACGGCCGGAGCCGTTACGGTTCTCGTGGCCGTCATTCTTTTCGCCATGCCGAAGTTTTTCACGCGCGCGGAAGTTTCCGATTTTTATCCCGCGATCTGCCTGGGCGACTGGCAGAATCCCGCGAACGCGGAAGGTTTGCCGGAGACCGCGCAGGCGACCGGCATACCGTTCACGCCGGAGAACTCGGCGATGGACAACGGCTCCGGCACGCAGATCTTCTGCGGCGGGTTCGTTCCGCCGAGCACGCCTTCCTCGAGCGAGCTGACGAACGTCAGCATCAGTTTCATCTGGCAGATAGGGGACGGGACGGTCGCGAGCTCGACCGATGATGCGGCATCATCGTCGTCGGCAGTTTCGGAACCGGTGGCGACCTCGACGACGGCCACTTCCACGTCGGCGACCACAACACCAACCACGACGCCAACCTCGCTTCGCTTCCCGCTCAAACTTTTTTCATCGTTCTTTTTCCCGCAGGCTCTGGCGGACGATGAGGATACCAGCAGCGATAGCGTGGCGACGACCGATGCGACGACCGATGCGCCAGCTGATGCGGTGACCGGCACGCCGCCGGATGCCGCGCCGGATGCCGCGACACCTGCGGCAACCGCTCCATCGTCATCCGTTCCAGTACCGGCACCGACCGACACTGCGACGGATACTACAGCCGCTCCGGCGTCGTCATCCGCCCCGACGGATATCGCGACGCCCACCACCACGGATACCTCGCCGCCGGCGCCGGCGTCTACCTCCATCGCCACCCCTACTCCAGTTCCGGTTCCCGCGCCAGCTTCTACCACTGACGAAGGCGCGACCAGCGCGACCAGCTCGCCGAGTTCGACTGTCGTCCTCGGTCCGCCGATCGTCGCGAATCTGGTAACGGTGTCTGACACCCTTTCGACGGGAACCTCGAGTCTGATCGCGGTCACGCCTCCCGCGCCCGACGACAATTTCCTTTCCGTGAGCTACAGCACCGATGGCGTGACGTGGATCGATTTCGCCAAGGTGAGCGCCGCGAACTGGCCCCAGTTCACCGTCACGGTGCCGGTGACGAACTGGACCGACCTCGAAAACCTCCAGATACGCGTCCAGGAAATACCCACGACGCAAAGCCCCGTTCCGCCGGTATATCTCGACGGCATGCTGCTCGAGGTGCACTCCGATGTCCCGCCGCCGATCGCCCTGCCGGGGATCGGCCAGCCCTCGGCGCCGGATTCCGCTTCGCAAACGACGTCGGCGTCATCGAGCGTGGTCGTCCTGCCCGATGGCTCGGTAACGCCGGCCCCTTCGAATCCGAACGGCAATTTCAGCGCGGATGAATCGCCGGCATTCGATGTTGATTTCAACAGCCTGCCGGCAGCAGCGACCACCACTGTTGCGGCGCCCGCGACCACTGCGACCACCACGGACACCATGCCCCTGCCCTCCCCGCCGCAGGATAGTTCGAACACCGCGAGCTCGACCTCGTTCCTCGGGCCGGCGCGCCAACTGCTTTCTTTTTTTTTCGGGGTGACCGGGGTTGACCGGCTCGTCGCCTACGCGCAGGACGTGCCGCAAAGCGGGGCGCTGCCAACCCAGGCCAATCCGGTCATCGCGGAAATTTTCGATCCTGGCGGGAACCTGACCAGCTTCCAGCCCGTCACGCTCGTCACGGCGGATTCCCTGCACGTCGCGCTCACGGACCCCGGCCGGAGCTTCAGGCCCGGCAAATACGACCTCAAGCTTTGGTTCTGGCGCGACGGTACGGTCTATTATACGGAAAGCGATTTCACGTGGGGAGTGCTCGCGGTCAATTTCGACAAGTCGATCTATACATTGGGCGACACGGCAACCGTCGCTTTCGGCGTGCTGGACGACGGCGGCAACACGATCTGCGGCGCGGACGTGGCGATGAGCGTCACCTCGCCTTCCGGCGCCGTTACGCATTTTTCCACGGCGGACGGGACGATCCAAAGGAATGCGACATGCGGACCTGAAACGGTGACGGACCAGCCGGACTACTCGGCGACGCTTCCCGCCGATGAGGTCGGCACGTACTCGGTCACGGTCGCCGCCACTACCCTGAACGGCACGCGGCAGGTCACCGATTCGTTCCAGGTGCAGGACCCGCCGCTCTTCGACGTGGAGCGCACCGCGCCGACCCGGATCTTTCCGCCGTCGCTGTACCGGGTTTCGCTCGTCGTCACGGCGAACGCGGATTATGCGGGAGAGGTGACGGAGGAGGTGCCGGCATCGTTCACGGTCACGAACGAAGGAGGGTCGTGGATATCATCGGCGGGAGACGGGCAGACCATCGGCTGGCAGGTCAATATGAAAAAAGGGGACACCGTCACCCTCAGCTATCTTTTCCTGGCGCCGAACGTCAGCCCCCAGCTTTACCGGCTGGGACCGCTCGCGATCGGCACTTGGCATGAGGCGCGCCAATGGCAGATCGCGGCGGATGCGGGGGACACGGTGATCTTCATTACGACCGTCGGCTCGACCACGTGGACCGTGCCGGGCGACTGGAACAGCGCGTCAAATACTATCGAGGTCATCGGCGCCGGCGGCGGCGGAAGGACGGGGAGTAACGCCGGTTCCGGCGGAGGCGCCGGCGGCGGATATTCGAAGATAGCGGACCTCAGTCTTACGCCGGGGAGTTCGGTCGCGATCCAGATCGGCAGCAGTACCGCCGCCGGCGTCACGGGAGGAGATACCTTCGTAAGCACCTCGACCAGCAATACCACATGCGCGAAATCCGCCGTTTGCGCGAAAGGAGGTCCCGCCGCGACCTCGGCAACCGGAGCGACGGCGACGGCGACATCAAGCGCGGTGGGAACGGTACGGTGGCGCGGAGGCAATGGCGGAACCGGGAACACTACCGGAGATGAAGCGGGCGGCGGCGGCGGCGCAGCCGGCTCTGGAGGAAATGGAGGGGCTGGCGGCGGTGGATATGCGAACAATCCGGGTTCCGGCGGCGGTGGTGGTGGTGCCGGCGGCCCGTCCGGCGCCGGTGGTGCCGGCGTCACTGCCACTACCACGGTGCAGGCCGGCGCCGGAGGGACCAACGACCTTGGCGCGGCAGGAGGAGCGGGGGCTACGGGTAGTGGCGCGAGCGCGGTTGCCGGCATGAATGGCGCCGGTGGTGGTGGCGGCGCCGCCAGTACGACTGCCGGAGCGTTCCGTGCGGGAGCTGCCGGAGGCGCAGGGCGGGCGGTCTGGACGCAGAATCCGGGCGGCGCCCAGGCGGGCGCCGGCGGCGGAGGAGGCGGTTCGGGCGGTTACCAGAGCAATACTACCAACCAGAACGGAGGAGGCGGCGGTAATTACGGCGGCGGAGGAGGCGGCGGTAAAAATGCCGGCGGCACCGGCGCGCAGGGTATTATAGTGATCACCTATACCCCGCTGACCAACGTGGGACCGACCGTTTCCAATGTGGTTCTGAACGGCGGAAACGCGATCACGCTTACTCCTCTGACCAGTACGACCATTACCGTTACCGCGTCTACTACGGCGGGCAGTAATCCTATCATATCCGCCAGCGCCGTCATTTTCCGGTCCGGGGTCACGGCGGGTTGCAGCGCCAACAATCTCAATTGCTACCAGATCGCAAGCTCGGGATGCATGTTCAGCGGTTCGACGACGACCGTTTCCTGTTCGGCGAACATCTGGTATTTCGCCCAGGCGACCGATGCGTCTTCGAGCTATGCTTCCCAAAACTGGCGGGGAACGATCCTGGTAGCCGACAGTGCCGCCGCGACCGGGACCGCCACGACGGCCACCGGCGTCGAACTGAACACGCTTTCGGCGATCGGCGTGGCGCCGCAGAGTGTCACGTCCCCGATCTCCCTCTCCCAATCCGTCAGTTCCTCAGCGGACTACAGCAGCTCCGCCTATCCCTCGGTCTCCGCCACCTTCCCCTCGAACACGAGTTCCGGCGACGCGATCGTGGTCTTTCTGCGGCATGACACGGGCTCAGGCCAGACCGTGACCGGATGCCGCGACAGCGTCAACGCGACATCCTCCTATGCTCTCGCCGCCCGCGCCAACAATACCGGCAACAGTCAGGAGTCGGAACTGTGGTACGCCCAAAACATCGCGGGCGGCACGACGCCGACCGTCACCTGCACGTTCAACACGAACACTCCCTATGACAGCATCGCCATCCAGGAATACCGCGGTATCGCGACGACGAGCGCCCTCGATGCCACCTCGACGAACATCGTGACGAGCGCCTCCACGGCGCTCACGACCGGCACCTCGACGACGCATTTCAA
>DATKMM010000026.1:0-3510 GCA_035541855.1 Minisyncoccota bacterium
TTGAAATGCGTCGTCGAGGTGCCGGTCGTGAGCGCCGTGGAGGCGCTCGTCACGATGTTCGTCGAGGTGGCATCGAGGGCGCTCGTCGTCGCGATACCGCGGTATTCCTGGATGGCGATGCTGTCATAGGGAGTGTTCGTGCTGAACGTGCAGGTGACGGTCGGCGTCGTGCCGCCCGTGATGTTTTGGGCGTACCACAGTTCCGACTCCTGACTGTTGCCGGTATTGTTGGCGCGGGCAGCGAGCAGGTACGAAGAAGTCGCGTCCACGCTGTCGCGGCATCCGGTCACGGCCCTGCCCGAACCGCTGTCGTGCTGCAGAAAGACCACGATCGCGTCGCCGGAGCTCGTGTTCGAGGGGAAGGTGGCGGAGACCGTAGAATAGGCGGAGCTGCTGTAGTCCGCTGAGGAACTGGCGGATTGGACCAGCGCGATCGCCGCCGTGGACGTCGTCGTACCGGCGGTACTGGTCGCCGAAGGCGTGAACGGCGACACGTTCGTGTTCAGATAATACGGGTTCGCGGTGCCGGTTGCGAGCGAAAGGACGCTGTTCCAGTTGCCGCCCGCCCACGACCTCACGTTGCCCATCAGTTCATCCGCGAGCTCCGCCTTCATCTGGAGCTGGGACGTCTGCTTGTTCTCCTGGAGCGACGGCGCGACCACCGCGGCGGCTCCGATGATGAAAATAGCCGCGATGGCAATGCCGACAAGGACCTCAACCAGCGATTGGCCGGAGCGTCGTACGCGGGACATAGATAGATTTTAACACACCGGGACTATGGCCTATGGCAACGAACCCCCGTGACACATGCGAAGCAGCCCGACATAAAATCTTTATGTTCTCGGTTTCAATGTGCGGTGACACCTTCGGGAGCGTCGGTCTCTCCCGGATTGGTACCGTAGCTGCAAGGTCCCGACGGACAACCGACCTGCGAAATATAGGTTCCACTCGCATTGAACTCCTCGACGCGATAATCAACGGTGTCACCCACCCATATATTGCCGTTGGAATCAACGGCGATGCCGGTAGGGATACCATCAAACTGTCCGTTCCCCGTACCGTACGAGCCGAACTGCGAAAGATAGGATCCACTTGGACTGAACTCCTCGACGCGATAATTGGCGTAGTCGCCAACCCACATATCACCACTGGCATCGAAGGCGATGGCGCCGGGAAAGCTGAATTGCCCATTGCCCGTGCCAGACGAACCAACCTTTGAGATATAAGCGCCGCTCGGACTGAACTCTTGGACGCGGTGGTTGGTATAATCGGCAACCCAGATATTTCCATTAGGATCGACGGCAACCCATTCTGGATATCCTAACTGGCCATTTCCGGAACCCTGGCTACAGGCCCCCGACGTACAGGAACCAAGCTGTAAGATATAGGTGCCGCTTGCGTTGAACTCCTCGACACGGTTGTTATTAGCGTCAGTCACCCAGATATCACCATTATGATCGATGGCAATCCCCTGGGGCGACTTGAACTGTGCGTTCCCTGTGCCATACGAGCCGAATTGTGAAAGATAAGTGCCGCTTGCGTTGAACTCCTCGACACGGTAATTGAGGTCGTCAGTAATCCAGATGTTGCCATTGGCGTCGAAGGCGATGGCGCCCGGGACATTAAACTGTCCGTTCCCCGTGCCATACGAGCCAAACCGCCAAAGATAGGTGCCGCTTGCGTTGAAAACACTGATATAATTAGCCTCGTCGCTGACGTAAATATTTTTTGCGGGTGCCGGGCCACCTCCGCTCCCGCCGCTTCCCCCCGAACCGGAACCCGACTGTCCGGCGGTCATCGGGGTCATCATGGCGATGTAGCCGGATGAGGCGATGGTGATCGTGGAACTGATGGACGGCTGGGAAAGGACATAGAGGCCGATGGTGGTCGAGGCGCTGGCGGCGCCGGAGATGGGCGAGAAGGTGATGTCCACCGAGCCGCCCAGGGGCAGGGTGGAGCTCACGTAGCCCAGGGTCGATGGAAGGCGCTCGTAGCTCGTGACCGTGCCCGAAGCGTAGGAAGCTCCCTGGAAGACCGCGTAATAGGGGGCGCTGTTCGTGGGATTCGCGAAGTGGATGCCCCAGGCGGTGCCGCCGGCCTGGCTCGACGCCTTGGTCTGGACGTCGCGGGTCGAGGCGGTGATCTGCTCGGTGGCGTTGTCCAGGTCGTTCGTATGGGAGCCGTTGAGCAGGCTCGGGGCGATGACGATCGCCAAAATGACCATCAGGGCCAGGGTCACGATACTTTCCACCAAGGTGAAAGCGCGGCGGTTCATATTGGTTTACTTTTATTATAGCATATCGCGTTCGCTAGAACTGCGTTGTCAGCTGGTAGAGGGGGACGATGATCGAGAGCGCGATGACGGCGACCATGACGCCCATCGTGAGGAGGAGGAGCGGCTCGAGGAGCGAAACGACCGCCTTGATCTCGCCGTCCACGTTCGCGCCGTAAAATTGCGCGAGGGTCGAGAGCACCTCTTCCAAATGTCCCGCTTTTTCCGAGATCGCGACGAGACTTGTGACCGATTTCGGGAACACCGTTTCGCGCCGGAAGGCCTCGCCGATGGTCAGCCCCTTGGCCAGCCCTTCGTTCGCGATGCGGAGGAGCGCGAACTTGTATTCCCGGATGCCGACCGTTTCCGCCGCGACCGTGATGGTTTCCGTGATCGGCAGGCCTGCCTTCATGAGCGAGCTCATCGTCGACGCCATGCGCTGGATGGCGAGGTCGTGCGTGATGCCGCGGATGAGTGGCAGGCTGGTCAGCGTCCTATCGAACATCCGCCGGCCGGTCTCGGTCTTCTGCACGCCCCAGACGCAGGTGCCGGCCACGGCGATCACGGCGAGCGCGATCGCCCAGATGTTCGCGCCGACGAAAAGCCCGATGCCGAAGACCACGCGGGAGAAGAGCGGGGGCGTGACGCCGCTCGACGAGAAAACGCTCGCCACTTTCGGCAGGGCGAAGGTCGTCAGGAAAATGATGATCGCGCTCGCGGCGCACAGGAGGATTATCGGGTAGATCATCGCCGACTTGATCCGCGACCGGAGCTCCGCCTCGCTTTCGAGCGAATTGCTGAGGTCCTCGAACGTCCTCTGAAGGTTGCCGGATTTCTCGGCGGCCTTCACGAGGTTCACGAACGTCGGCGAGAACGACCTCGGATGCGCCGCGAACGCTTCGTAGAACGGCTTCCCCTTGCTCAGGTTCTCCCGCACCTCGAGCAGCAGGTCGCGCACGGCCGGCTTGTCGAAATCGGCGATAAGGATGTTGATCGCGGAAAGCAGGTCGGTGCCCACCCGGAGCATCAGCGCGAGGTATTTCGTCAGGAACACCTTGTCGG
The DNA here is from genome assembly GCA_035541855.1 of Minisyncoccota bacterium. Lineage (GTDB taxonomy): Bacteria > Patescibacteriota > Minisyncoccia > UBA6257 > 2-01-FULL-56-20 > JAJXYP01. Next base: position 3,335 of record DATKMM010000026.1, read on the forward strand.
ACGTATTGATGCCCTGGAAAAGCCCCAGCCCCTTCACGCGCTGTTTCACCGGCTTGACAGAGATCGGCTGGAGGCCCTTTTCCGCGAGGTGCCGCAGGACGTCGCTCACGGCGTCGGCCTCAAGGTCCGCCTGGGTGACATTGCCCGATGCCTCGACGGCGGTGTAGTGGAAGAGC
>DATKMM010000027.1:0-10442 GCA_035541855.1 Minisyncoccota bacterium
GGCACCCTTATGAGAGACCGGGACGACCTTATCGTCCAGGGACGCATCGCCTGGTTCTTCGCCGGCCAAAGCGGAAAACCGTCGTTCAACCTTTTGCTCACGGTCGACCCGAAAGTCGGCGCGGAGCGGAAAACCAAAGAGGGCGGCTATCCCGGCAAAACCGCGGACGAAGCGCTGGCGCTGAACCGCAGGCGCGAAAACGAAGAGCTCGCGCACTACCGCGCGCTGTACGGCATCGAAAATTTCCTCGATCCGGCGCATTACACCTTCGCGCTCGACACGACGAACCTCACCGAGGACGAGGTGATGAAAAAGGTTCTCGATGCCGTGAAAAAATGAACGTGCCCAAGGTCATCGCGGATCCCATTTACGGCATCATCGACATCCGGCCGATGCTCGCGATGGTCGACACGCGCGAGTTCCAGACGCTCGACGACAAGCGCCAGCTCGGCATGTCGTACCTCACCTTCCCTTCGGCGACCCACACGCGCAAAGCGCACTCGATCGGCGCATACCACGCGACGCGCCAGCTGGCGGACCGCTGGATGGAGCGCGGCTTCATTACGCGCCGCGAGGCGGACGCCCTGGCCGGCTATGCGCTCTACCACGACATCGGCCATCCCCCGTTCTCGCACGTGACGGAGCCGCTCTGCCCCATGCCCGCCGGAATGCGCGGCATGAGCGCGAACAGCGCCCTCAGTCTGGCCATCATCCGCCGCCGCCGGAAAGAGATCGAACTATGCGGCATAGACTTCAAGCTGCTCGAATCGTTCGCCGCCCACCGCAACCCCCTCCACCTCGCCGTAAGCGACAAGAACCTCGGTATGGAAAAGCTCGACTACCTCGAGCGGGACGGCCTGTTCACCATCCTGTCGCGCCCCATCGGCGTGGACTATCTCCGCGCGCATATCTATTTCGTGGACGGCCAGCTCGCCATCGACGAAAAAGCCGTGGACAACGCCATCGAGGTGCAGAACTATTACTTAAAAATTTATAAAAACGTCTACCTGCGCAAGGCCTCGGCCATCGCCCAGCGGATGGTGCAGAAAATGGTCCACTGCCTCATTCTTGCCGGCGAGCTCCAGCCGCGCGAACTGACCGGACTCACCGACTCCGAGCTCGTCGGCATAATGTACGCCTCACGGGATGCGATCGTCCGCGAACTGTACGCCAACCTCCGCGGGCGCAACCTCTTCCGCGAGGCCATCGTCGTCCGCCCGGAAAATTTCGAACACGCCGGTGCGCGCGCCGGGAAGCATATCGCGGCCTTCGGCGCGGGCGATGCGCGCATCCGCCAGCTTGCCGGGGATCCCCGCCTCCAGACCGGGAACCAGGCCGGCCTCGAAAAACTCGAGGAAGAGATCGCGGCGCAAGCCGGCATCCCGGCGACAAGCGTCCTTATCGTTCCCATCTCAAGCGTCCATCGCTTCGACGCGCAGGACATCATGATCTACGACGGCGGCAAAAAGCTCGCTTCGCTCAAGGCCCGCTATCCGGCGCACTTCAGAAATATCGAAGAGGTCGCGCAAAGCTACGTCGCCTTCCGCATCTGCACCACCGGGCAATACCGAAAAAAGCTCAGCGAGCCGAAACTCGCCAAACAGATCATCGGACGCCTGTGAAGTCCGCAATTTTTTTATAGCGTGAGCTGCGCGCCTGCCCGATCTGTTCCAAGAGCTTTAACTTCACCAAGCGGGAAAGCGCCTGCCGAACGGTTGCCCGCGGCGTTTTTCCCTTGAGCAGTTTCACGGCTTCCGCAATGCCGATTTCTTTTCCGCCGTCAAACAGCCGGTAAACCTCCATCTGCTTTTTAGAGAGTATTTTTTCCGGTTGATCACTCTCCATCAGTATGCGCGCGCGATCAGCTTGCTCGACAAGGGCGGCTGAAAGATATTCCACCCATGGCGTGATGTCCTCATGTTTGGTTTTGTGGTTCTTCTGCGTGGCCCGAAGCGCGAGATAATATTCCGATCTCGTCTTTTCGATAATTTCATCAAGCGAGACATAGGGGGTGTAACCGTAGCCCGCCTTCAAGAGAAGCATATTGGTCAACGCCCGGCTGATCCTGCCATTACCATCCTGGAAGGGATGGATCGCCAAAAACTCGAAGATGAAATTTGCAATGACGAGAATGGGATGTGTCGGTCCGTTTTCTAATTGATCATTCGCCCATTCGATTGCGGTTTGCATCTCCGGCTTCACAAGATAAGGCGGGGTCGGATCAAACAGGACAACTTGTTCGCCGTGCCTGTTTTTCATAATTACCGTATTCGCCGAATCCTTATATCTGCCTTTATGGGTTTTGTCCTTCTCTGAAAACTGCAAAAGGATACTATGGAATTGCAAAATCCAGCCCTCGGTGAGCTTGATGGTTTTCCAATTATCGAAAATCCGGCCAATCAGATCGGCATAACCGGCCACTTCCTGCTCATCCCTGCTCTTCGGCCGCCTCCCCTTCAAGCCGCGTAAAAATCGGGCGATTTCCTCGTCGGTCATTTTAGACCCCTCAATACGGGTACTTGCGCCAGTAGACGTGATAATGACCCACGCCTTCAAGCGGCTCAAAATCTGCGGGCTTAGCCGCACACTCCCCTGCCAAAGACCCTTGAATTGGTCGATTTTGGCGATTTTCGCCAAAATGTCCTGGGTCAGCTTTATTCGCTGGTTGAATCTATTTTCCGCCATATTTCCGTTAAAAAGTATTGGTTATTTCTAACTATATCCAATAATAACCGAAAGTAGCCGATAAAACAAACCGAAACTGGCGTTATCGCCAGTTTTTCATCAAAATCCCAATGATAATTTTTGGGAAATCCCCGATTTTGCTGGATTTTTAGATTACGCTAGCCCTCAACCGCGATTCCCATATTTTTCGCGGTGCCGGCGATGATCTTTTCGGCCGCATCCAGATTGTCCGTGTTCAGGTCCTTCAGCTTCCGCTCCGCGATCTCGCGGACCTGCGCGCGCGTCACCTTGCCCACTTTCTGCGTAAGCGGGTTCGCCGCGCCCTTCTCGATGCCCGCCGCCCTCTTCAAAAGCGCTGCCGCCGGAGGCGTCTTCAGGACGAATGTGAACGAGCGGTCCTCGTAGATCGTGATCTCCGCCGGGACGACATCGCCCTTCATATCTTTCGTCGCGTCATTGAACTGCTTGCAGAAATCCTGGATGTTGATGCCCTGAGGGCCGAGCGCCGTGCCGACCGGCGGCGCCGGCGTGGCTGCCGCGGCCTGCAGCTGGAGCTTTAATATGGTTTTAACTTTTTTTGCCATGACAGTTTAAAAAGGTATTTCTTCCGGCTTTATCTCCTCCTCGTCCAGACTGATCACCGGGATCTCTTCCTCGGCCAGCTTGTCCGTGCCGGATTGCGGACCGGGTCCCGCCGCCGCGTTGCGCGGCGCGAAACCGCCGGCGGCGGCCGGATTGCCCGCACCCGCCGCGCCTCCGCCCTGCCAGCTGCCGCCTCCTTGTCCGCCGCTCCCCTGCGGACGCGGTCCGAGCTGCAGGCGTTCGGCCATGATCTCGGTCGTCCGCCGTTGCTGGCCGTTCTTATCGGTCCAGCTGCGCGTGCGCAGACGGCCCTCGATCAGAACCATGGCGCCCTTCTTCAAATATTGCCCCGCGATCTCCGCCTGCCGCCCCCATAGGACGACATTGTGGAACTCTGTTTCCTCCTGCCGCTGGCCGTTCTTATCGTTCCACACGCGGCCCGTCGCCACGCCGATCGTCGTCACCGACTGCCCGCCGGGCGTCGTCCGGAGCTGCGGGTCGGCCGTCATGCGGCCGACGAGAATGACTTTATTGAGGTCCATAGTGGTCGGGTTACTGCAAAATTTCTTCGATCTTTTTCTCGAGCGCTTCGTTCGAAAGCGGCGCCGGAGCGACGGGCTTAGCGGCATCGGCCGCCGTCCCCGTGCGCGTCACGCGGGTGCGGCGTTTCGCGGCACCCATCGGCAACGGCTGGCGTTCCATCGTCATCGCGGGCGCCGGCGATGCGATAATAAGAGAACGGATCACTTCCGGCTTCGTGTTCAGCTCGCGCTCAAGATTCTTAACATCCTCACCGAACGCCTTGAAAGTGAAGTACGCGAAAACCGCCTCCTTGCGCTTTTTTATCTCATAGGCCAGCGCGAGACGCTTGGCGCGGGGTTCCGACGGCGCCTCGCCGTTATGCTCCCGGACCAGCGCCACAACCGGCGCCAGGTCCGCCTCGTCCTTCACGAGAACCGCCAATTCATATTCTTTCCGGTCCCTGTCCTGCTTGTCCATCGTCCACCCATTGTAGCGCAAAGATATGGGTTTAGCAAGTGGCCCGGTGCAGATATGCCTTCACGGGCAACGCGGCGTCTATTTCTTCCTTCGGCGCAGGAATGCCGGGATATCCCATGGGTCGCTTTCTTTGCTGTTTTTGTCCCTCGGCGCTTCTTTGTCTTTATCCCGGTCCTTGCCACTGCCGTTGGCGCCATTCTCCTTTTTCTGATAGGACGCGAACCTCGGCGCCGGGGCGGACGCTATCTCCGGTTCCCGCGCATCCGAAGCAGCCGGTTCCTTCAGGCCGCGGACCGGGCCCGCCTTCGGGGAGAACATCGGCTCCGCCGCCGGCGTGCCGCGGGAAGCGAACATCTGCTCGCGACCGGCAAAATGTCCGCCGAAAAGCGAGTTCGGCTGGCTGCCGTTGAATCCCGCCGCGACGATAGTGACCTTGATCTGGCCCGGCTTCACATTGCGGTCATAGTACGCGCCGAATATGATGCGCGCGCCCGGGTCGGCGGTCTGCGCGACCACTTTCGCCGCCTCGTTGATCTCCGTCATCTTAAGGTCGCGGCTGCCGGAAATGCCGAGCAGGACGGCCTTCGCGCCTTCGGGACTGGTCTCGAGGAGCGGCGAATGGAGCGCGAGGTTCACCGCGTTCACGGCGCGGTCCTGGCCGGAGGCGACGCCGACGCCGACGATCGCGACGCCCGCATCCTGCATGATGTTCTTCACGTCCGCGAAATCGACGTTGATGATGCCCGGCATGGCGATGATCTCGACGAGGCCCTTGAGCGCGCGGCGCAGGACGTCGTCGATCGATTCGAACGCCTTCATGATCGGCGTGTCCTTGCTGATCACGGTGAAGATGCGGTCGTTCGGCACGACAATGATTGCGTCAACCTTATCCCTCAGTTTCATCAAACCTTCCGCCGCGATCCGTTCGCGCTGGGAACCTTCGAAACTGAACGGCTTCGTGACGACCGCGATCGTGAGCGCGCCAGCCTGCTTCGCCGCCTCCGCGACGACCGGCGTCGCGCCGGTGCCCGTGCCGCCGCCGAGGCCGGCCGACAGGAAGACGAGGTCGGCGCCCTGCACCGCCTCGATGATCTCCGAACGGTTCTCTTCCGCCGCCTGGCGGCCGAGGTCCGGATTCATGCCGGTACCCAAACCCTTCGTGAGATTCTTGCCGATATACAGCTTATGCCTGACGCCGCACTGGTCGAGGTCCTGGTGGTCGGTGTTGATGGCGATGAAATCCACGCCGCGGTAGAAATCGCGCGCCATCCGCGAAACGGCGTTCCCGCCGCCCCCGCCAATACCGACGACCTTGACGTTCGCCGAAAGCGGCTGGAACCTTTCCTGCTTGATCTTCTTTTTCATGAAAATTTCCTTAATGGTACACCAAAATCCCTACGGCGTGAAGTATTTTAAGATCCCTTTAATATCGAACTTCCGGCCCTGCTGCTGCGTGCTCCAACCCTCGCCATCCATGCCCCACAGGACGAGGCCGAGCGCGCCGACGAACTCCGGGTCTTCAAGGAACTCCTTGAACGCGCCTCCTTCGGCCGCCCACTCGCCCGCGATCGCGCAGCCGACCTGGGTCGAAAGCTTCATTTCCTGTTTCACGAGATCGGTGAGGCCGGGCAGTTTCGCGCCGCCGCCGACGAGGACCGCCCCGCCCGGGAGAGCGCCGTATTTTTGCACCAGCTTCAGCTCGTTGTTCACCAGGTCGAAGATCTCCTCGAGGCGCGACTCGATGATCTCCGCGATAAAACGGCGCGGCACGGTCGCCTTCGCTTCGGGCGAGAACTTTTTGAGCTCGACCTGTTCCTTCTGCCCGACATCTTTCGCGAGCGCGTAGCCGTAGTGGAGCTTCACCGCTTCCGCCGCATCCACGGATATCTTCAGGCCGACCGCGAGGTCGTTCGAGATATTCCCGGCGCCGACGGGAAACTTCGCCGTCGCGACCAGCTTGTTTTCCTCGTAGACCGAAACGCCGGTCGTGCCGAAGCCGATATCCACGATCGCCGCGCCGAGGTCGCGCTGGCGCTTCGAGAGCGCGGCGCGGGCAGCGACGAGCGGGCCGAAGACCAGGCCACCGATCTCCCCGCCGGCCAGTTCGACGGCATGGATCAACGTCTTCACGTGCGGCGAGAAAGCGTCGATGATCAGGCTCTGCACCTCGAGCCGGCTGCCGGAAAGCCCCAGCGGATCGGCGATATCCCCCACCCCGTCAACCACGTACTCCTTGGTCAACGTGTGGATAATCGTGCGGTTCTGCGGCAGGTTCACGGCCTGGCTCGCCCGCACGGCGCGGTCGATATCGTCCTGGTAGATCTCGGCGTCCGCGCGGGAAACGGCGACGATGCCGCGCGAAGATTGCATTTTGACCTGCGGCGTGCCGATGCTCGCGTAGATCCGTTTGACGGCGGACTTCGATATTTTCTTCGCATCCGAAAGCGCCCGGTTGATGGCCTGCGAGACCTCGGATATCTCGGCGATAGCCCCTTTCCGCATGCCCCCGCAGGGTTCTTCGGAAACGTGGAGCAGGGCGGGACGGTTCCCGCGCCATTCGGCGACGGCAATCTTGATGGACGAGGTGCCGATATCGAGTCCCGTGATGTATTCTCCAGGCTTCATTACCTCAATTATATGAAGAAAGGATGAAAAAGGACAGTGAATAACCGGCCCGCCTTCCCTCCGCCGGGACACCCTCGCGCACGCTCGCCCCGTTCCTGCGACGGGGCTCGCTGGTAGTACTCGGCGGTTCGCCGACCGACGCTCCGCTTTTCATCTTAAATCTCTCATCCTCCCAACGCTTATCAGTTTCTTCAAAACCGATATTAAACCAGACTCACAGTTTTTTTAGAATTCCCCGTTCCAGCGCCTCCATCTTTTTGGCATCGGATGTCTTAATATGGTCGTAGCCGAGGAGGTGGAGAATGCCGTGCACGAGGAGCGGCGCGGCGCGTTCGGGCGACCGGCGCAGGATGTCCTTGTTCAGATAGATCTCGCCGAGATAGCGCCGCTTGGTTTCCGGATGGGGAAAGTGGCGCGGTTCGGGGAACGAAAGCACGTTCGGTTCGGTCCGTTTTTTGAAAAACCGCGCCTTGAGCGCCTTGATCTCCGCATGCGGCAATAAAAAAACATCGAGCGCCGCGCCGCGCTCGTTCAAAAGCACCAATATTCTTTTCGCGAGAAGCTCCGGCTTCATCCAAGCTTTTCCCTGATGACCTCGCCCACCGCGCGCCCGTCCGCGCGCCCCTTCACCGCTTTCATGGCTTCGCGCATCGCGGCATTGAAATCCTTCGCGCCGGCCGCGATCACGCCGTCCACGATCTTCCCGATCTCCGCGCGGGTCAGTTCCTTCGGCAAATACGCCGAAATGATCGCGAGGTCGGCTTCCTCTTTCGCGACCAGGTCATCGCGCTTCCCCTGCCGGAAAAGTTCGATGGATTCCCGCCGGCGCTTCACGTCTTTCTGCAAGACCGAAATAAGTTCTTCGTCGGTGATCGCGGCGCCCGGCTGTTTCGCCTGTTTATCTTTTTGAAAACTATTGATCCCGGCAAGCGCGAACCGCAGGGCGTCCACGCGCGGCTGGTCGCCCGCCTTCATGGCGGTCTTCAGGTCGGCGGTCAGCTGTTCGTAAAGTGACATTAAAAAAACTTAAAGCAGGCCGAGCTTCTTCATGCGGTCAACCTCGGCTTTTTTCGCTTCGCGGTGGATGGCGGAAGCGCGGCGCTTGATGCGGCTCACGGAACGCGCATAGAACTTCCGGCTGCGCACCTCTTTTAGTATGCCGCTGCGCTTCACCTTGCGGGTAAAGTTGTAGAGGATCGCATTGCCCGGCTCCCCTTCCCGTTTTCGTGCTTCGATTGCCATGGTTCAGAGTTTACTATAAAGGCCGCTTGAATGCAAATCCTAAAAAAAAGCGCGCGATCTACCGGATCGCGCGCCACCGCCGCGCCGCTCACATCTTGTCGATGCCGCGCCGCTGGCGGCTGAGCCGCTGCTTGACCTCTTCAAGCACCTCGCGGTTTACCTCGGCCGCAGCCCTGGCGTCCAGCCCCAATACTTCATTTTTCAGCACCGGGAGGATCATCTCCCGCAATATCTGAACCCACGGATTTTCCGGCATGAAATCCATGAGAGCCCGGGCGTTGATCTCGCCCGTTTTTTCCCGCAAAAACCTTTTGGCTTCCATGAATTCATCGAATCCCCGCTGGACGGCCGCCAGTTCCGCTTCGGAACGTCCGAGACCGGACGCTATCTTGAGATATTCTCCCAAGATAAAAAGCTCGACATCCTCCGCGAAATTATACAACTCATCTCTTTCCTCCATCTTTCCTCCGGCCCGCGAATGGGCTGCCGAAAACGTAACACGATATTACGCATCGGTCAAGCAGCGACGCGCGGTGCCGAGGGCGGCGACGATATCGGCCTTCGTCGTCGGGCGGCCCAGACTGAACCGGATGCTCGCCTTGGCGCGCTCCTTGGAATAGCCGAGCGCCTCGATAACATAGGACGGCTCCATGGCGCGCGAACGGCAGGCGGAGCCGGACGACACCGCGAGGCCGGCGAGGTCGAACTTGGTAAGAAGATCCTGCGCGGCGCGCCCGGGGAAATAAACGTTCAGGATATTTGGCAGACCATTCCCCGCTTCCAGCTTCCCGTTCATTTCCGCTTTCGGATATATTTTTTTAATGCCATGCCACAACTGGTCACGGAGCGCGCCGATGCGCTTCGTTTCTTTCGCCCGCGCCGCCGCCGCGAGCTCGACGGCTTTCGCGAACCCGACGATGGCCGGGACGTTTTCCGTGCCGGAACGCAAGCCGAACTCCTGGCCGCCGCCGGAGAGGATGGGTTTTAAACGGCTGATGTTCGCCTTCCGGTCACGGACATACAGCGCGCCAACTCCTTTCGGCCCGTAGATCTTGTGCGATGAAATGGTCATGAGATCCACATCGAGCTCGCTGGCGTCGCACGATAAAAACTGGAACGCCTGCGCGGCGTCGGTATGAAGCAGCGGATATTTTCCCGGGTTCTTTTCCCTGAACGTTTTGACCAGTTCCGCGATCTCCGCGATCGGCTGGACCGAGCCGACCTCGTTGTTCGCGTACATGATGGAAACCAGGATGGTCGGCTCGCTGAGCGCCGCTTTCAGTCTCGCGAGGTCGACGATGCCGCGCTTATCGACCGGCGCATAGACAACCTCGACGCCGTCGCGTTCCAGGTCGCGCGCGGTATCGAGAACCGATTCGTGTTCGACGGATGAAACGACCATGCGGGGATGCCTTATCCCGGCGGCGATGGCGCCGCGGACGGCGCCGCGCAGCGCGAGGTTGTTCGCTTCCGTCGCGCTGCCAGTGAAGACCACTTCCCGGAATCCGGCGGCGATGGCCTTCGCGACCGCTTCGCGCGAGCGGTCGACCGCCGCGATCGCTTCCTGGCCGAATGCGTGGAGCGAGCCGGGATTACCGGATTTCGCGGCGAAGTACGGCGCCATCGCGTTCAGAACCCGCCGGTCCACCGGCGTCGTCGCGGCATAGTCCAAATATATCCGCTTCATAAAAGCGGCGCCGGCGCGGACCGGGCGAACTCGACCTTCACGATCTCGCCGGTCGCCTTATCCGGCATCAGTAGGAAGTGCTGCTTCCGCGAAAGGTCGTACAGCTCCTTCGTGAGCTTCACGTCGTTCAGGCAATATTCCTTCAGCTCATCCATTTTGCCGTCGCGGTACAAGGCGATCGCCTCGGAACCATGGTGGTCCTTTTTTACGCCGAGATTGAGCTCGGAAAGACGGCTCAAGCTCACGCGCTGGCGCGCGGCGAGCTCGATCTCGTCGAGCAGGTCCACGCGTTCCATGTTCCACAGGTTCGGCGCGCCGTGGCCGTATTTTTGGAAATAGTGGTTGAGCACCGGGACGTCGTAGCGGTTCATGCTGAAGCCGACAATGCGCCTGGCTCCGGCAAAAAGCCCGGCGAGCGGCTTCATCTCCCGCTCCTCGAAGATGAAATATTTGTCCTGCGCGTACGAATACACGCCGACCACGGAAATTTTGAGCGCGTTAAAATTATCCCATCCCACGCCCGGGTCGGTGAAGAAATTCTGCGTTTCAATGTCGAAAACCAAGGTGTCCATATGAATACTGGAAGCACGTGTGAGAGTGCGGCGTGACGGGCATTAAACTT
>DATKMM010000028.1:0-5226 GCA_035541855.1 Minisyncoccota bacterium
AAAAGGAGGTGTTCTATCGCAAGGGCTGCCATGAATCGGATCTTTCAAGAGTCCTTGCAGGAGATGGATAAATTATGATTGCGGACACTGTTTTCGCGTCCATCGGCATTGTTTCCGCGCTCGGCCTTCTTTGTCAATTCATCGTTGGATTGCGACACGCATACGGCGAAGAAAAAGCGAAACATTTGCCACTGTCGATCATTTACGAACGAAGGCCGGATCGCACGGCGCAACCGGATAAGCGACGGCTATTCCCGCGGTTGCTTGGTTAGCCGGTTCACTTTTTGGTTTATAATGGCCCGGATGTCTGGGCCATTTTCTTTCGTGAAATCTCGCAAATTAAATTAAAGCCGATATATATGCCGGAAAGAGGGGGTGGGCGGAGAGTCGTTTGGCGGACGGAATGCTATAATATATGCTATGTCTTCGCGCAATATCGCACTCATAGTATTGGCGGTCGCCGTGGTGGCGGTGGCCGCCGGTCTTTTCATATTTGCTTCGCGGCATCCGGCCGGGATCGGCGGAACGTCCGGAGTCACCGGCTACCGCGGCAATAGTTCCGGAACGGCGGCCGCGCCGGGCGGCCAGGCGGACAATCCGGCGGTCCCGGCGCAATACCAGTCCCTGTATAACGGGTTCGAGGGCGATATCACGAGCGATATGAACCAGATCGACGCGTCATGGGACGGATCTTCGTATCCGGTGAATTACGGTACCGTCCTTATCAGCGCCAACGACAACAGTGGGAATACGAACATCAATGCAGTGGACCAGGAACTGGCTGGCGACCAGCTTCTTGGGGTGAAGGCGGTCATGGTGTCGGTCGGTTTCCCGCTTTTTGACAGCAATTACTATACCTTTTCCGGACGGCCGACCGGCGCGGAACAGCAGTACGTCGATTTTTACACTGCGGTCGCGCAGGCGGTGCATGGCCGCGGCATGAAGCTTATCGTCGAGGCGAACCCGATGCTCACCGGGGGAGCTATTTCGTCGGGCAAGGGCGGGAACGTGGGTCCATACTATAAATCGCTGACCTATGCGGAATATGTTTCCCGCAGGAGCGCCGACAACGTGGCCATCGCGCAGGATATGAAGCCGGATTATTTCATCCTGCAGTCGGAGCCGTCCACGGATTCGAGCCAGGCGCAGAATCCCGCGATCGCCTCGGAGATCAACAACCCCGCGGACGATGCGCAGATGGTCAGCCAATTCGTGACCGACCTCGAAAACGCGAATATCCCGGGGCTTCACCGTTCGATCAAGCTTGGTGCGGGCATGGGGACGTGGCAGTCGAACTGGCAGCAATATCTCGCCGACTTCGATAATATCGGCGGACTGGACTCTATCGACTGCCACATCTACTCGCTTGCCCCTGACCTGAACGAGGTCGGGGTGGCGATGCAGATCGCCGACGCCGCCCACGCGGCCGGCAAGGGTGCGAGCATGGCCGAATTCTGGCTGAACAAGTTCATCACGGACCGCGTGCCGACCAACGATCTGCGCGCCGTGAACAATTTCAGTTTCTGGGCGCCGCTCGACGGGCAGTTCACGCTTATGATGATGGACCTCGCCAATTACGAGAAGATGGATTATATTTCCTCGTTCGCCGGACTGGGCGGCCTTACGTGGGCGTATATGGATTACCAATCCGCGCCATGCGCCCTGACTGCCGGGGACGTGGCCTGCGGCGACGAGATCATTTCCGCCGAAATGCGCCTGGCGAACGAAGCATTGGCGAACCATCAGCTGTCCCCTTACGGTGCCGCCTATAAAGGTTATATCGCCAACCTGCCGGCGAAGTGATCCCGGCGGGACCGGCTCCCGCCTCCGCTTGCGTTTTTTCCCGACTTAAGCTATTATTAAAAGAATGTTAACGAAGCGTGTGAAGGCCCGCATTGTCGGCGAGCACAAAACGAGCGATAAAGATACCGGCTCCGCCCAGGTCCAGATCGCGATGACGTCGCGCCAGATAGACGAGCTGGCGGCGCATTTGAAGAAAAACCCGAAGGATAACCATTCCCGCCGCGGCCTTTTGAAGATGGTCTCGAAGCGCCGCAAGCTTTTGGGCTATCTGAAGAAGACCGAGCCGTCGAACTATGAAAAATTAATTAAAAAATTAGACCTGAAGCGGTAACGCGGCCGGTTACGAATAATTGCGAATGCGTGCGCGGGCGGCGGGCAAACGGGCGTCCCACCCATTCGGAATTATTGGTAACCTCCCACGGGCCGCAGCAAGGGCCCACACTATGAAATCTAATCCCAGCTATTCCAACCAGCGAGTCGGCATTTTCGTCGACGTCCAGAACCTGTACCACTCGGCAAAGAACCTGTACCACGGCCGGGTGAACTATACCGAGCTCATGAAGCATCTCGTGGGCGACCGGCAGCTCATCCGCGCGATGGCGTATGTGGTAAAGAGCGAAGGCGTCGAACCGCAGCATTTCGACCGGCAGCACGCCGGCGCCGCGCGGGTTGCCGTGCCGCCGCCGATCCGCGCGCCGCGCCGCGCCGAGACGGAGAACGGCGGCGATCTTTCATCCGAGGCGGCGTTTTTCGAGGCGCTCGAGAAAGCCGGCCTGGAGCTTCGCATGAAGGACCTGCAGATCTACGCGGGCGGCATGAAGAAGGCCGATTGGGATGTCGGCATGGCGGTTGACGCCATCCGCATGTCGGAATTTCTGGATGTCATCATCCTCGTGACCGGCGACGGCGACTTCATCCCGCTGGTTGATTACCTGAAGTGGGGCAACGGGCGGCTGGTGGAAGTGGCGGCCTTCAAGCGCAGCGCTTCGTCGAAGATCCAGGATGCGGCCGACAAGTTTATCCCGATCGAGGACATCCCGCGGGCGGTCATGCGGGGGAGGGTGTAGGGATGAGCGTGGAGCGTGGAGATTGGAGATGGGAGCGTAGAGCTGGGAGCATGGAGAATGGAGGATATATAAAACTATGAAAAACAAAAAAGAATTTTCGATCGAGATTGCGGGCAAAACGCTGACCATTGAGGTCTCGTCGCTCGCGGAGCAGGCCAATGCGGCCGTGCTCGCGAAGTATGGCGAGACGGTGGTCCTCGCGACGGCGGTCATGGGAAAACGGGACGTCGAGCTCGACTACCTGCCGCTCAAGGTTGATTACGAGGAAAAGTTCTACGCGGCGGGGAAGATCATCGGCAGCCGGTTCATCCGGCGGGAGGGGCGCGCTTCGGAAGAGGCGATCCTGGCCGGACGCCTCGTTGATCGCACGATCCGGCCGCTGTTCGACAACCGTTTGCGCCGTGATACGCAGGTTGTCGTCACCGTGCTGCAGATCGACGAACAGAACGATCCGGAGTTCGTCGGCCTGCTCGGCGCTTCCACGGCGCTTCTTATCTCCGACATCCCGTGGGCCGGGCCGGTGGCCGGGGTCCGCATCGCGCAATTCGCCGGCGGCTATAAGATCAATCCGGACAATTCCTACGTCGCGGAAGATCCGCCGGTCTTCGACGCGTTCCTGTCGGGTTCGAAGGACCGTATCAATATGATCGAGCTTGGCGGCCTCGACGCGCAGGAAAAGGACATCGCCGCCGGTTTCGCGGAGGCGCAGAAGGAGATCAATAAGCTGGTCGAGTTTCAGGAAAAGATCCGCGCGGAGATCGGCAAACCGAAGGCGGAGGTCAAGCTCGCCGTGCCGGACCCGGAGCTCAAGGCGGCGGTCGGGTCGTTCCTGGCAGACAAGCTTGAGGCAGCCATCTACCAGCCGACGAAAGTGGAGCACCACGCCGCCGTGGGCGCGCTGAAGACGGAAATGTTCGCGCACCTGAAGGAAATGTCCGATGCGGCCGGCAAGCCGGTCAATATGAAGGCCGCCGATTTCCTTTTCGAAGAGGCGGTGAACGAAATCGTCCATAAGAACGTTCTGGAAAGCGGGAAGCGGCCGGACGGGCGGAAGCTTGACGAGCTGCGCGAGCTTGGCGCCGAGGTGGCGCTCTTTTCCCGCACGCACGGCTCGGCCATTTTCACCCGCGGCAACACCCAGGCGCTCGCGGTGACGACGCTCGCCGCCCCGGGCGCGGAGCAGATGATCGAGACCATGGAGACGACGGGCAAGCGGCGTTTCATGCTGCACTATAACTTCCCGCCGTTCTCGGTCGGCGAGACCGGCACCTTCCGCGGGCCGGGCCGCCGGGAGATCGGCCATGGCAACCTGGCGCGCAAATCGCTCGAGCGGCTGATCCCGGGCAAGGAGGAATTCCCGTATACGATCCGCGTCGTTTCCGAGATCATGTCCTCGAACGGGTCGTCCTCGCAGGCAACCGTGTGCGCGTCGGCGCTTTCCATGATGGACGCCGGCGTGCCGCTCAAGAAGCCGGCGGCGGGCATCGCGATGGGCCTGATGATGAAAAATGTAAAAGAGTACCAGGTACTGACGGACATCCAGGGCCCGGAGGACCACCATGGCGACATGGACTTCAAGGTGGCGGGGACGGTTGACGGCGTCACCGGCATGCAGATGGACGTGAAGGTGGACGGGCTGACGCTCGAGATCCTGGAGAAGACCATGGAGCAGGCGAAGAAGGCGCGCCTTGAGATACTCAAGGTGATGGCGGCGGTCCTGCCGAAGCATCGCGCCGAGCTGTCGCCCTTCGTGCCGAAGATCCGCCAGATCAAGATCCCGGTGGCAAGGATCGGCCTCGTCATCGGCCCCGGCGGCAAGACGATCAACGGCATGATCGAGAAATACGGCCTGGCGAGCATCGATATCGACGAGGATGGCAGCGTGTTCATCTCGGGCACGGACCTCGCGAAGGTCGAGGAGGCGGTCGCCGTCATCACGGCCATGACCCGCGAGTTCAAGGTGGGCGAGATCGTCGAGGGCAACGTCGTCAAGATCCTGGAGTTCGGCGCTATCGTCGATCTCGGCGGCGGGAAGGATGGCATGGTCCACGTTTCCGAGCTGAAGGAGGGATACGTCAAGAGGGTCGAGGATGTCGTCAAGATAGGCGATTTCGTCCGCGCGAAGATCATCAGCGCTGATGAGGATGGCGGCAAGATCCGGCTTTCGATCAAACAGTTGGGATAGTGTTTCCCCCGTGCTAAAATTGAATACATGGATGGCATCACGCCGAACAACCAGAATGGGACCTTGGCGACCGCGCCTCCGCCGCCGTCGGAGGTGAAGATCCGCACGATGCGTTCCGACCTGGAATCCATGACGAAGAGCGGCGGGGGAGCCCCGCGCTTCGAGAACGTC
>DATKMM010000029.1:0-11810 GCA_035541855.1 Minisyncoccota bacterium
AGAAAGCCGCCGAAGCAGGCTTTTCCGTTGACATTGCCGGATTTCAGGAGCTTTTCGAAAAGCACCAGCAACTTTCCCGGACGGCATCGGCCGGGACGTTCAAGGGCGGCCTGGCGGACCATTCCGAGAGGACGACGCGCCTGCACACCGCGCACCATCTTTTGCTCCGGGCGCTCCAGATCGTGCTTGGGCCGCAGGTGAAGCAGCGGGGGAGCAACATCACGGGCGAGCGCCTGCGGATGGATTTTTCGTTCGACCGCAAAATGACCGACGCGGAGAAGGCGGAGGTCGAGCGGATCGTGAACGGGAAGATCGCGGAGGACCTGCCGGTCATCCGAAGCGAGATGGCGCGCGGGGACGCGGAGAAGCTGGGCGCCGAGCACGAGTTCGGCCAGAAATATCCCGACCGCGTTTCGGTCTATTCCGTGGGACCGAAAGGCGCGACACCGGACGACCCGCAGTTCGAAAAAGCGTTCTCGATCGAGCTCTGCGGCGGCCCGCACGTCACGCATACCGGCGGGATCGGGAAGTTCAGGATCATCAAAGAGGAGGCGAGCTCGGCCGGCATCCGCAGGGTCCGCGGGGTGGTCGATTGACTTACGGGACGCTCCCGTGGTATGTTTACGTTCAGTAGTCACGTGGATGCCGACCCCTCCACTTAGACAAGCCTGGCTGGGTGCATCACTTATTACATCACGCAGGTGATAGCACTTTTGACGGCGTGCCTTCGGCTAGATACCACAAAGCGGGACCTCATTCATCGAGGCCCCGCGCATTTTTTTTAATGCCCGCGCCGTTGTGGTAAAATGAAACGGTGAATGCGATCTCCCGGGTTGCCGAACGGACAAAGCGGCTCCTCGCGCCGCGGGAAAAGTTTTTAGTTTTGGAGATCACTCCGGATGGCACGAACGCGCTTTTCCTGGGCGTCGACGAGGATCGGGGCCTGGTCTTCGAGAAGACGATCCCGAAAGCCGACCTCGCGCGCCTTTTGCGGTCGCCGCTCCAGCGGATCTCGCAAAAGTCGTGGGAAGGGGAATATTTTTTCAAATCGCACCGGAAGATCATCGTTTCCGCCGACCCGTCGCTCGCGACCACCATGCCCATCCCGCTCGAACTTTCCCGCGAACGGGCGAGGTGGAAGGAGGAGATAACGCTCGACGAGCTCGAAAATCTTATCGCGCAGGCGATGGCGAAGATCTTCACGCAGTGCCGGAGCGAGGCGGCAAAGCGGCTTGGCATCGACGATATCCACGCCATCATGGTGGGCGCCAAGGCGGAACAGTTCCGGGTCGACGGGCACGCGGTCATGAATCCGATCGGCTTCACCGGTAAAAAAGCGACCTTCCTGCTCGAACTGACGTTCACGAGCCGCGACCTTTTCGAGAACCTGAAGCAGTACTTCAATTCGCCGGACGAGTTCTTTTTCGTGGAATCGCCCCAGGCGTTCCTGTTGGCGCTTTCCCGCGTGCGGCGACTCCCGCTTGGCGTACTGGCACCCAATGGCGATCGCGGCACGTCGCTTTTCATTTTCCAGAACGTTGACGGCGGGCATCCCGTCCTGTATCGCGAAGCGGTCGGCTGGTCGTTCGACCAGATATTCCGGAGCATCGAGGATGCTTTCGGCGTGACCCGCCGAACCGCCAAAGACCTTTACCACGCATATCGGAACGGGGAGCTTTCGGAAACCGCCGCCCGCCATTTCAGGAAAACGCTCCAGCCGGCGCTGGACGCGCTCCTGGCCGATGTCGAAAAAGCAAAAGTGGCCGGCCCGGTCTATTTCGACACGCCCTACCCGATCCCGTTCGATGCGCCGCACCGGCATAAAGGCGCGACCTTCGACGTCCTGCCGGTCGGCGAACTGCTTGCGGAACTTGGCCTGAAGGCGGACCCCGGCATTTCGGACGATGCCATGCGGGCATCTTTCCGCCGCTTGGCGCCGTTCCTCGAATCCTATTTCGCGAAAGACACTTCCGAGATCAACCAGAAATTGCGGCGCCGGCTGCACTGGTTGTCGTGAGCGCCGGCGAGGTGTGATATAATTTTAATCATGAAGAAAATCACGGTTGAGAAGGGCGAGGGAATCGCAGAGGTCATCGATAAAATTCTGGCCGTCCCGGACGCCGACGTGCTTTTGGCCGTCCCGAACGATTCCGAGCTCGCGAGGTCGGCCAGTAATTTCCGCCTCCTGAAACGGGAGGCCGATTCAGCCGACAAGATCGTGGTGGTAGAGTCCGTGGACGAGGCCGTGCTTTCTTTCGCCAAGGAAAACGGGATCGAAGGCAGCCACCCCTTCCTGAAGGGTGCCGGCGGCGTTTCGGATATCATCCCGCAGGGCGCCGCGCGGCCAAGGAAGGCGGCGGGCGGGGAGAGCGTGAGCGTGAAGGCGAAAAAAGAGGCGGCGCCGGTCCGGCTCGCCATCCATGCGGAGGAACCGGAAGAGAAAGAGGAAGAGGAAGAGATCGACAAGGAAAGCTTTTTCGGCCGCAACCGGTTTTTCAAGCCGCGCGAGATACCGGACCGGCGGGATAACCGCGATGACGACGATGACGACGCCGGCGAAGGGCGCGGGGGGTCCGGCAAGGTGTGGGCATGGACCATTGGTGTCGCGATCGTGCTCGTAGCGACTTTTTACGTCCTCACAGTGTTCTTCGGCCGCGCCAAGGTGGAGATCGACTTCACACAGACGCCCTGGAGCTATCAGGGCAATTTCACGGCCGATAAGAGCGTGACAGCGCCGGATCCGACGAGCGACACCATTCCGGCGCAGGTCTTCACGACCGACAAGAACGTCACCCAGCAGTTTCCTGCCACCGGCGCATCGCAGAATGTTTCCATAAAAGCGCAGGGGACCATCACGATCTATAACGATTACGGCTCCGCCCCGCAGGAGCTCGTCGCCACGACCCGTTTCCTGACGCCCGACGGCAAACTGTTCCGTCTCGTGGACGACGTTACCGTTCCGGGTGCTACGGTCGCCGCGAACGGGACGATCACCCCATCCTCGATCACGGCTGCCATCGTCGCCGACCAGGGCGGTCCGGCCTATAACGTCGGGCCGGTCCCCAAGCTGACCATCCCGGGATTCCAAAACAACCCGGGCAAATACGCGGGTTTTTACGGCGCCATCACCGGCCAGACGACCGGCGGCGCGACCGGCAATAAACCGATCCCGACGGCGGCCGACATCAGCAATGCCAAAGCGAGCACGACGGCCATCCTCCAGGCCGACCTCGAAAATACCCTGACGACGAGCTATCCGAACAATTTCAAGATCCTTGACGGCGCGACGGACATCCAGATCACGAAACTGACGGTCAATACCTCGACCGATGCCAGCGGGGACTTCAGCGTGTTCGGCGAAGCCTCGCTCACGGCCATCGGGTTCGACCAGAACGCGTTCACGGCGTACCTGCTCGCCATGGCCCAGACCACGGAACCGAGCTCCACGTTCAAGACGTTAGATTTAAGTTATTCCGATATAACGGCGAGCTTCAGCAAGGGGACGGTAAGCTTCGCGCTCAGCGCCCAAGGGTCGCTCGAGCCGGCCGTTTCATCAAGCGACCTGGCGATCTCGCTCGCCGGCAAGAGCATCAACGATGCCCGAACGGCGATCTCGGCGCTGCCGGAACTTTCCAATGGAACGATATCGGTCTGGCCGGTTTGGCTGTGGAGCATGCCGAGCGACCCGCAAAAGATAGCGGTGACGGTCAATTAGCCTATTCGATGGCCAGGTTCCTGGTCGAACTGACCGGGCTGAGGACGACGATGTTCGCGCGTTCGGCCCCGAAACGGATGGCCGCCGAGACCGTCGGCATCCAGAGGTCGATGGTGTTTTTGATGCGGGTGCTCATGCGGTCCTCGACGGTGAAGATCTTATCCCCGAAAATGGCCGGGATCTGGATCTGGGTGCCAAATGGCAGGATGTTCGAGGCGACTATGCCGTCATGGACGCGAGTGCCGTTGGCGGTGATAAAGGGGGTGTCGTCGGTCTCGTCCGGCACGCTGGCATAGGCCGTCACGCGCATATAGAGGACCTGGGAAACGGTACTGGTGGGGTCGCCCGCGAAAGCCGGGGTGGTGGCCCCGACCGGCCCCGGGAGGTCCACGGCATGGGCGACGACGAAGGGCAGGGCGGCATAGTAGGCAAGGGAAGCCGCGATGACCAGGTAGGTGGTTATTTTTTTCATAGCTTCCAACAAAAACGCCCCTTCCGGGGCATAGCAGATTACCTTTTTTGTTGTTAGGGAAAGTATAGCAAAGCCACCGGCAAAGTCAAGCTCTCGTTTTGCGACAGATACTTCCGCATCCCGGCACCCTCGCGCACGCTCGCCCCGTTCCTGCGACAGGGCTCGCTGGTAGTACTCGGCGGTTCGCCGTCCGTCGCCCTCGCGGGCTTGGAACGGCCGGACCAAGCCGAACCGCCTGCGCGCCGCGCGAGGGTGCCGGGATGCGGAAGTATCTGTCGCAGGATAACTACTCCGAGAATCCGGTCTGCAGCTGGTAGAGCGAGCGGTAGGCACCGCCGGGAAGGGCGACGAGGTCCTTATGGCTGCCGCGTTCGACGATCTCGCCGTTCCGGAAGACGAGAATGGTATCCACTTCCCGGACGGTCGAGAGGCGATGGGCGATGATGAAGGTCATCCGGCCCTCCATCAGCCGTTTTAATGAATTTTTAATAAGATGTTCCGACTGGGCGTCGAGCGCGGACGTGGGCTCGTCGAGGACCAAAATGTCCGGGTTCCGCAGGAACGCCCGGGCGAGGGCGATGCGCTGTTTCTGGCCGACGGACAGCTTGATGCCGCGCCAGCCGACCTTCTGCCGGTATTTGCGCGGAAATTTTTCGATAAAATCGTCCGCATACGCTTCCTTGGCGGCTTTGACCATCGCCTCGCGGGTCGCTTTCGGGTTGCCGTAGCGGATGTTGCTTTCGACGGTGTCGTTAAAGAGCGCCGGCTCCTGCGGGACGACGCCGATGCGGGAGCGGTAGGCGGTCAGGTTCATTTTCCGGATGTCCGTGCCGTCGACCAGGATGCGGCCATGGTCCGGGAAATAGAACCCGCACAAAAGGTCGATCAGGGTCGTTTTGCCGACGCCCGATTCGCCGACGAGCGCGATCTTCTCGCCCGGCTTGACACGGAACGAGATATGGCCGAGCGTCCGGCCGCCTTTCGGATAGGAGAAGGAGACATCCTCGAACGCGATCTCGCCCCGGAATTTCCCCGGCGTGACGCCCTGCTTCGGGGCGTATATTTCGGCCGGCGTTTCGAATATCTTTTCCGCGCGGGTGATGGCGACCAGGCCGTTCTGGATCGTCTGCCATTGCTGGCCGAGGATGACGAACGGCCCCAGGATCATGGCGGCGTAGCCGTTGAAGGCGACGAGGCCGCCCGGCGTCAGCGTCCCTTCCCGCACGAAGAATATGGAAAGGATGAAAATGGCGAGCTGGGTGAGCGTGACGAGCATTTTCTGCGCGAAGTTCAGGCGCTGGAAGATGGTGTTCATGTCCACCCAGAACTGCGCCGCCCGGTCCAGGAAATTGACGCGGATCTTCTTCTGTTCGAGCTTTTCCGTCGCCGCCTGTTTGATCTCCTTGATGTTCCCGAGCGCGTCGTAGGAATCGCCGTACGCCCGGTTGTAGGCGCGGTGCATCTTTTTCTGCAGGCCGGTGAGGGAAGGTACGGAAACCCACAGGATGGCGGCGTAAACGGCGATCGCGGCAATGAGGATGATCGTCAATGTCCAGTTGATGAACAGCGTGATGACGAGCGCGACGGCGATGCTCAGGAAGTTCGGCAGGAGCGTGAGGAGGACGTTCCCGACAATGCTGTCAAGCCAGTTCGCGGCGCGGTTCACCCGGTCGCTCACGTCGCCCTGTTTTTGGGTGGTATGGAATCCGAGCGGCAGTTCGAACAGTTTCCCGAAACCGTTCGCGGTGTATTCGGCCGAGAGGAACGTGCTCAGCTTGTCGTTCTGGAACCCGGTGTACCAGCTCACGCCGTTCGACGCCAACTGGAGCAGCAACCAGATGCCGATCAGCGTGAAGGCCGGGGCGAGGGGAGTGACGGCATGCT
The DNA here is from genome assembly GCA_035541855.1 of Minisyncoccota bacterium. Lineage (GTDB taxonomy): Bacteria > Patescibacteriota > Minisyncoccia > UBA6257 > 2-01-FULL-56-20 > JAJXYP01. Next base: position 6,072 of record DATKMM010000029.1, read on the forward strand.
GCGAGATGCCGATGATCGCATCGAAAATCTTCCCGGCGATGAGCGGAACGAAAGCTTGCGCCGTGGCGTTCAGGAGGCCGAAGGCCGTGAGGAGCAATAATATCCTCCGGTACGGCCGGAGGTATTTCGCGATGATGCGGACGCCATCAGTGAAGGTGCTTCGCTTCATAAGATTATATTTTAACACGATTTTAATGATTGATAAAGCACCGTGGCTGAAGACCTGTTCCGGTTTACAGCACAGAGCGACAGGCCTGCGCCTCCGAAGACCGTGTTGCGACAAGTGAAATCGGCGGCGTCCGTTGGCCGTGCGCTACCCTGTCCGGGCACCCGCTTTCTGAAGCAGGGTGGCAGGGTGAGCTACGGCCGAGGATGACGCCCGAAGGCGCAACAGAGGTCGAGGAGGCGCAGGCCTGTCGCTCTGTGCCATTTGCTATACTTAATGAAAAGGTCGAACATTGGATTTTTAAGGGAAAAACAAGTTCCATGGTCGTACAAAGTTGGACGGACGTTGTGGCAACCTCGCTCCAGAACCTCTGGTACGGGTTCGTCGGATTCGTCCCGAACCTTATCGGCGCGATCATCGTTTTGATCATCGGTCTGATCGTCGCCGCCGGGCTGGGCCTGCTCGTCGAGAAGATATTCGAAGCCATCCGGCTTGACACCTTCCTTGAAAAGCTCGGCCTCAAGCCGTATTTCGACCGCGCGGGCCTGAAGCTGCGCGTGTCGTATTTCCTCGGCCGCCTGGTCTACTGGTTTATCGTGGTCGCGTTCCTGCTCGCCGCTTCGGACAGTCTCGGCCTCTACGCGCTCTCGTCGTTCCTGACGAGCGTGCTGAACTACCTGCCGAACGTCATCGCGGCGGTGCTCATCATGCTCGCGGCGATCGTGCTGGCGGCCTTCCTCCGCCGGACGGTGGTCGCGTCCGTCATGGGCGCGAAGCTGCACGCCCCGCATTTCCTGGGCGCGCTCGTCTGGTGGACGGTCGTCATCTTCGGTTTCCTCGCGGCGCTTGAACAGCTGGATGTCGCTGCCACGATCATCCAGAGCATCGTGACCGGGTTCATCGCCATGCTCGCCCTCGCCGGCGGCCTCGCCTTCGGCCTTGGCGGCAAGGACTACGCGAACCATCTCCTCAACAAGCTGAAGGACCGGACGGAGGGGAAGTATTGAATAGAGATCGGAATCAGTTCAAAAACCGGGTAATCCCATCAAGGACTGCCCGGTTTTGATATACTTGGAAGGTAAGCACTTCATGTTATGAAAAACATCGGCGTCATCTGGTATGATGGGAAATTGGTCAGCTTCGCAAGGGCACGGGTTCATCTCCTGAGCCATGCATTGCACTATGGAAGCTCCGTTTATGAAGGGATCCGCGCATACGATACGCCGCATGGTCCGGCGATTTTTCGCTTGCATGACCATGTCGATCGACTTTTCCGGTCCGCCGCGGCATTGAGCATTAAAGTCCCATATTCTGAACATGCCATCGAAGACGCCATCATAAAGACCGTGGCAGCGAACAAGCTGCGCGAGTGCTATATCCGACCGCTCATTTTCTACGGCGAAGGACAGATGACCCTTTTCCCGCGTGGTGCCAAGGTCCATATCGCTGTTGCGGCGTGGCCATGGGGGGCGTACCTTGGAGGTTCGAAAGTTCTCTCGACCTGCCTGTCGCCATATATCCGATTTCATCCGCGATCCATCGCGCCTGGCGCCAAGATCGGGGGATACTACGCAACCTCGGTCATGGCGACCATCGATGCCCGGCGGCGCGGCTTCGATGAATGCATCATGCTCGACCACGAAGGATATCTTGCGGAAGGTCCGGGCGAGAATATTTTTGTCGCGAAGCACGGAAAATTGTTCACACCAAGGTCACCTTCCATTTTGAGTGGGATCACCCGGGCAAGCGTGGTGCAGATCGCGCGCGATCTTGGCATTCCGGTCGCGACGAGGAAAATATCCGCAGCAGAACTGCGTTCGGCCGACGAAGCATTCTTTACCGGAACCGCAGCCGAAGTGGCCGCCATCGGGAAGGTGGACGGGAAAAAGATCGGCGATGGCGGTTTGGGGCGCATAACCCAAAGGGTCCGCTCGGCCTATCTCGAAGCTGTCCATGGAAGACTGCCACGGTATAAAAAGTGGCTGGCGCCAGCTGTGTTATAATTTTATTAAGATCTTCCCATGAAAGACGAAGTTGTCGCGCGGCAAATTTTGCGATCCTTGACGACGAAACGATCCCTGTTTTGGGAGCGGGAACGGCAAGTGCGGCCCTTGGCGCTTTTTCATCGGGCGGCCCGTGAGGTTCCGGCTTACCGCGATTTTCTGAAAAAGAACCGAATTGATCCGGCGAAAATCAAGACGTTTGCCGATTTCCAGGCAATACCGCCGGTCAGTAAAAAGGAATATCTGCGGCAATACCCGCTTGAATCATTGGTGTGGGGTGGGACACTGGAAAAACCGATGGTTTTCACTTCGACCTCGGGTTCGACGGGGAAGCCATTTTATTTTCCCCGGGAGCGCCGCCTCGATTGGCAGTCATCCATTCTCCATGAATTTTTCCTAAGGAACAACTCCCGGGGAATGGGCGGCTCGACCTTGGCGATCGTCGGGTTTGGCATGGGCGCGTGGATCGGGGGGTTGATCACGTATAAAGCGTTCGAGATCGCCGATGAGCGGGGAGCGGGAACGGCGATCATCACGCCGGGTTCGAACAAGACCGAGGTGCTGACCGTTCTGCGCGAGCTGGCACCACAGTTCGATAACGTTATTCTGGCAGGCTACCCGCCTTTCGTAAAAGACGTTCTTGACGAGGCAGAGGAAGAGGGGATCCGCCTTGCACGATTGAACCTGCGCCTTCTTTTCGCCGCAGAATCGTTTTCGGAAGCGTTCCGCGAGCATGTTGCAAGGCAAGCCGGCATTAAAAATATCCATCGTGATACCTTGAACGTTTACGGCACCGCTGATATCGGCACGATGGCCCATGAAACACCGACCGCAATCCTGATGAGACGCCTGGCAATCGGCCACCGGGGATTGTTCAGGTCCTTCTTTTCCGAGATCACCCGAACGCCAACGCTTGCACAATACCACCCGCGATTCATAACGTTCGAAGCGCCCGGCGGCAACATCCTGCTTACCGGGGACAATACGATCCCGCTTGTCCGATACGCGATCGGCGATCACGGCGGCGTCTGGAGCTTCGATGATGCCATGGAAGCAATGAGATCGGCCGGCATCTCCTGGAAAAGGGAGGTTGAGCGCGCCGATATCATGAAGCAGATAACGGAGCTGCCGTTTGTTTACGTATATGAGCGCGCCGACCTCTCGACGAAAATATACGGAGCCATCATCTATCCCGAGCACATCAAGGCGCCGCTATTCGCTCCGGCATTCAGGAAAGAGATAACCGGAAAATTCGTCCTGGCGACCAGGACCGACGCCCGCCATAACGAATATCTCGAGGTCAAGATCGAACTGAAGCGTGGTCGCGCGCCATCACCGGCCCTGGCAGAAAAATTGCAACAGGTTATTGTAAAAAATCTGTTAAAATTAAATGCGGAATACCAATATCTCTATGGCCTGATGCCGCAGCGCGTTACCCCGAAGATAATCTTCTGCCAGTACGAAGACCCGCGATGCTTCCGTTCCGGCGTCAAGCAAAAATGGGTTGAAAAATAAATCATTTATAGAATTATGAAAAAAAATCCACTGGAGAAGGTTCTCGTGCGTCATGCGGGTGTCGATGTCGGTTTTGAACCGGTTATTTTCAACCTGGCATCGGGCAAGGACAGGGGCGAGGTTAAAAAATTGCTCAACGCCCGAAAGATCCAAAGTGTTTCGGATGACTACGACGAACAGTTAAGGGAGCTGTTCGGGATCAAAAATCCCTCCATGGTCTACGCGCCCGGATTCGAAGAGAAATTTCGATCGTTCCGCACCGCGCTCGGGCGAACCATGCCGCTCTCTGAACATGGCCGCTGGGCCTACTATCCCTGGATCGGGGCGCTGGTCCATGTCCTGCCGGAAACCGATTTTCAGCTTGTCCGAACGGCACGCAACCAGAACCTGATCACCAAGGAGGAGCAGGAAAAGTTCTATAACGCCACGATCGGCATCGCCGGTTTGAGCGTGGGAAGCAGCGTCGCCATGGCCATCGCGCTCCAGGGCGGAGGACGGTGCATTCGCCTTGCGGACATGGACCGTTTGGCGCTCACCAACACGAACCGCATCCGCACAGGAGTGCAGAATCTGGGGGTTCTGAAGGTGGTGCTCACGGCACGCGAGATCTACCAGACAAATCCGTACGTAAAAGTGGAGATCGTGTCGGACGGACTCACGCCGAAAAACATCGCTGCATTCTTCCGTGGGCTCGATATCGTGATCGATGAAATAGACAATCTTGCCGTGAAGTGCCTGATCCGCGAACAGGCAAAGAGGCATCGCATAGCGGTCGTGATGGCGGCGGACAATGGTGATAATGCGGTCGTTGACGTCGAACGCTACGACCTCAACCCGAAGATGCCCTATTTTCACGGCAGGATGGGGAAGGTAAGCTACGAGACCCTGCTCAACCTGAACAAGTTCGAGATCGGTAAGCTGATCACGAAGCTGGTTGGTGCGGAAACCGTTACCGAACGCATGCAACAATCGTTGCTGCAGATGGGCAAGACGATCGTTTCCTGGCCCCAGCTCGGCGGCGCGGCGCTCGTGAACGGCGCCGCCGTGGCGTACTGCGTCCGAAAAATATTGAACGGCCAGCCGCTTGAATCGGACCGCGCCCTTATCTCGCTCGATGAGAAGCTGGTTCCAGGATACAGCTCCCCGCGATCGCAAAGACATCGCAGGCAGATCGCCGATAATTTCCGGAAGATCTACTGAAAATGACGAAACCGAACTATAGCGCTTGGCAACTCGATGCCGGAGATTTTCCTCGGCAAGCTGACTTGGCCGACCAACTGAAGTTTCTGCTTAAGTTCGCCGTCTTGGCGCCGTCAGGCCATAATACCCAGCCGTGGAACTTTTCGATCAGCGGTGACGCGATATCGCTGTGGGTTAACCGCGAGCGGTCGCTTGCCGGAAGCGATCCGCATCGCCGCCAGCTCATGATGGCGTTTGGATGCCTGATCGAAAATCTTGTTATCGCCACCTCTCATTGCGGTATGGAGGCTCGAATTGATTATTTTCCCGACAACAAGGAACCCGACCTGGTTGCCGCGATCACGGTGACCGGCGGGGATACCCGTGGAAATGACGGCGACCTGGTATCGGCGATACCGCTTCGACACACTAATCGCGGCAAATATCTCGACCGCCCCTTGCCGGAACGTTTTCTCGAGAAGATCAAAAAATATGCCGCGGGCGATATCGCGGTCTCGGTGGTGACCGACGAAGCGAAGAAACATCGCATCGCGGACATCGTGAACGATGCCCAGATCGAGATCATGGATCGCCCGGAATTCCGGGAGGAACTGTCGCATTTTATAAAATCCAGCTTCACCAAAGAGCATACCGGCATGCCGGGATTCGCACTTGAGATCCCGGCCATCATCTCGCTTTTCGCATCCCAATTGATCCGCCGGGTCAATCTTTCACGCAAGAGCAGGAAAAAAGATGATGCGTTGCTGAAACAGCACACGCCCGGAGGGTTCATTATTATCAGTTCGCGGAAAAATGACCGACTGGACTGGCTCGCCGCCGGCCGGACCTTCGAGAAGATCTGGCTCACCGCGACGG
>DATKMM010000030.1:0-7359 GCA_035541855.1 Minisyncoccota bacterium
ACGAAGAGCTCATCAAGCTTCCCGTTCGTTTCGGCTGCTCGACAGAAGAAGCTGCGGCCATCGTCTACCGCAAGACCGACATGACCCTCGGCGCGGTGCTGCGCGACCTCAAACTGCTCAATTCCCCGGAAGTCTGCGCGAGGATCGCCAAAAACCTCGATGTGGATCTTTCGGATGGGGACGAGTACAACGCCATGCTCGAGGACGACGATGTCGAATTCGAACATGCCGCAGCCATACTCCGGGCCTGCGGGAAAACGGCCGGAGATGCCGTCTCGGCGGAAAACATGCACGAGAAATTCTCATCAGTGGACGAAGTCGAGGACATATTCGAATCGCTGTCCAAGGCCGGGTTCACGAACGAGGAAATCATGAGCGGCATCTGCTCCTCTGACATTTTCAATGACAACCCGTACGCGACGATCGTCCAAGACGCCATCGAACACAAGGTTCCCATGGCCGAGATCGTGGCCTTCCTCCAGAAAGAAAACATCGATCCCGACGGACTCGATGACGAGATGCGCGAGGCGGAGATGGGAATCCAGAACCGCATCGACATACTCCACGGGCTCATCCATGCTGAAAAGCGGCCTACCGTCGAAGAGACCGTGACCGCCGAACCGAAAGCGTGACCCATGACGAGGCCGCGAAATACCAGCCGGGCTGCGCGAACACGCAGTCCGGTTTTTTATTTTCCTCTCATTCTCATCAGCAAGCTCTGGCGCAAAATCCAGTTTGTCGCAATTTATGAACAGCGGGCGGGACGTCAGCCGTGGTTTCCCGCCGGCGTCGAGGTCGCGTCCAGGTTGATCGACACCGTCCCGTCCTGGTTGATGATGAACGCATACCCGAATGGATCGGCCGGGATCGCGGGAATGATGCCCTTCGCGACCAACTGGTCGAGGTCGGTCGGGAAGGATCCGTATGCCTGCCGGTACTGCGCCGCCGCCGCCTCGAGATAGTTGAATATCTCCAAATGGTCGATGTACGCCTGCGCGCGGGCCTTCGTGTCCGGGTCGTTCGTCGTATCGCGGATGGATTCCCACAGCGCGATCGTCCGGTCGCGGTCCTTCTGCTCGTTGCCGAAGTTCTCGGCGAACCGCTGGGCGTAATACGGTATGCCCGGCGTCCGCGCGGCGACGTCAAAGAACAGTGCCGCATCCTTCATGTCGTGGTACGCCAGGTAATAGTTCGTCGCCATATAGTACGGGATGCGCCAATCCGGATCGGCGTCGGCGAGGCCGCGCTGTCCGATCGCCATGGCGTCGGCGAGGCCGGTCAGGTAGCCGGTCGAGGTCGGGATCGCCGGGAGCGTGAGCACGGAAAAGGCGTAAGGATAGCTCAGCTTCGGGTCCACCGCGTTCAGGTAGGCGACGTCCGGAATGTATTCCGTGCGGTCGCGGAAGAGGTCGAGTATCTCCGGCATCGTCGCGACCCACAGGAAAGAACCCGCCGTCGAGTGGAAGCCGAGGTCGACCATCCGGACCGCCTCCGGCGACAGCCCGCCGCCCTCTCCCGCCGGCGTCGCGGCCTTCGTCGCGTCATACAAAAACTGCGTCGCCGCCACGGCGAAGATCAGCAGGATGACGGAGGTGGTTTTTAAAGCAGGATTCAGTCGCATCATAGCTCATGCCTCATACCTCATAGCTCATAGCTCACATCTCATATCTCCTTCCGGTCGAATATCCACACCGAAAGCGACAGCAGGAGGATGACGTAGAACGCCGCGTAGGCGGCTGCCAGCGCGAACGAGGCGAACGGCTCCGGCACCGAGTAGATCGCCATGCTCCGGATGTCGAATTTTTCCAGGTTCGGGAAGATGTAATAGAGCGCCTTTACGAGAAACAATTTGAAGCCCGTGATGCCCACGGCCTGCGCATCCGCGACGAGCGAGCTCACCACGTGGCCAAGGAAGAAGATCGCGGACGTGTAGACGATCGAAAGGAGCGAGCTCGAGAAAGTGGAAACGAAAATGGCAAACGCGAGGAACAGCGCCATCTCCAGGAACTGCATCGCGATCGCGAGCAGCCCCATGGCATTGAATCCCCCGCCCTCATACGCCACGACGCCGAGATACGCCACGGCGAGGATCGCGCTCGTGAGGAGCAGCACCAGGCACAGGCCGAAGAACTTTCCGAGCAGGAACTGCGCGCGGGAGACCGGCTTCGAGAGGATGAAGTAGACCACCTTGCGGTCCACATCCTTGAAGAACGAGGTCGTCCCGAGGAAGAGCGCCGTGATCGCGTTGAAGAAATAGATACCCGTCAGGCCGAAACTTTTCACCATCGGCAGCTCCTTGAGCACCAGGTCGGCCAGGAAAAGCGTGATGGCCAGATAGCCCAGCGCGAAGATCAGGATGCCGATCAGGATCCGGTCCCGGACCTCGAGCTTCAGCGTGTTCCTGGCGATGGTCAGGATGTTCTTCATCGCTTTTCGTGTTTTTCCGCTTTCTCGTGCGCTTCGACCACCGCCATGAACCGCTCCTCGAGCGGCATGCCGGCACAGAACTGCTTCACGCCGCCGGCATAGAGCAATTTCCCCTGGTGGATGACCCCGACCGCATCGCAGATCTCCTCGACATCCGCCAGGATGTGCGTGTTCAAAAATATTCTCCGTTTTTCATGCTTCAGATCGGTCATCACCGCCTTCATTTCGCGGCGGCCGATCGGGTCGAGCCCGTCGAGCGGTTCGTCGAGGAACAGGTACTCCGGATCGTTCACGAGCGCCTGCGCGAACCCGAGCCGCTGGCGCATGCCCTTCGAATACGTCCTGATCTCGGCGTCGCGCGCGGCGAAAATGCCGACCTTCCGCAACAGCGACCCGTAGTGGTCCACGCGGTTCTTTCCGGTATGCGGATAAAGCTCGTCGCAAAACTGCAGGAACTCCATGCCGGTCATCCGCTCGTAGAAGTACGGCGTCTCGGGCATATACCCGATCCTCTTTTTCGCCTCGGGCGAGGCCGACGACAGGCCGTCAATGGCGATCGTCCCCGCCGTGGGCGCCAAGAGCCCCACGATCATCTTCATGATCGTGGTCTTCCCCGCCCCGTTCTGCCCTAAAAAGCCGAATATCGGCACGTCCACCGTCAGCGAAAAATCATCAACCACCCGCCGCTTCCGGTACGCCTTCGTCAGATTTGAAAACTCGACCATGATGGTAGCATTGTAGCATAAAATTTAGATAGTTTTAACCGCCTTTTTGGTATGGTGGGTGGATGGAAACCACAACCAACTGTGACGACTACGGGAAAATAAAAACCACCCCGAGAGGGATGGCTTTTAGTATGCCTGCTATCAGCCTTGTAGCCTTACGGCTGCATTTACGCCGATCCGGGGATGGATACCCACAGGCATACCTCCATGATACGCCTGCATGATTTTCCCTGTCAAACCTTGATCAACAAAAATTTAATCTGCCTTTCCTACCGCTTCGGCGATATGCGCGTACCCGTCGCGTTCGAGCAGTTTCACGAGGCCCCGATTGATGCGCTTCACCGCGAGCGGGCCGCCGTAGATGAGGCCCGTGATAATTTGCACGAGCGACGCCCCGGCTTTGATCTTCTCGTAGGCGTCCTCCGCCGTGAACACGCCGCCGAGGCCGATGATAGCGTAACGGCCGCCCGTCCTCTTATAAATATGCCGGATAAGGTTCGTGGCAAGCTCTTTGACCGGCCCCCCGGAAATGCCGCCCTCCGGGATGAGGTCCAGGCGCTCCTTCGGCGACTTCAGGTCGAGAATACCACGCCGCTTCGCAAGGTTGCCGATGACGAACCCGTCCACGAAAGAATGCTTTTCCACGACGGCCAGGATCGCATCCGCTTCCTCCGCGGTAAGGTGTGTCGAAAGCTTGAGGAACACCGGCCCGTATTTTTTTTCGCGCGCGATGGCGGCGAGCAGGCCGTCCAGCATGGCCGGGTCCTGGAAGGTGCACCCGTCCTGCGCGTTGGGGCACGAAATGTTAAGCGTCACGTACGCGAAATATTCCGCGAGCATCCGATACGTCGCCGCATAGTCCCCGACCGACGCCGCGCCCTTGATGTCCGCGCGGTTCGTCTTCGCGATATTGATGCCGACCGGAATTTCGAACTTAAGCTTTTTTAATTTTTCTTCGACCGCATCCGCGCCGATATTTTTAAGCCCATAGTAAACGATAAGCGACCGGTCGGCCGGCAGGCGCGCCAGGCGCCGTCCCGGATTGCCGCCGTACGGATGCCGCGTCACGGCGCCGACCTCCATATGCCCGAAACCGACCGATGGCATGATCCGCGTGAGCCGCACGTCCTTATCGAATCCCGCCGCGAGGCCGACCGGATTTTCAAAATCGATCCCGGCCACGCGCGTGCGGAGCGCGGGGTGTTCGTACCGGCAGACCGCGCCGACGAGCCACCGGCCCAACGCCAGGCTCCCCAGGACCTCGCCGATCCATACGAAAAGGTCGTGCATCCGCTCCGGCTCGAAGCGGAACAGGACCGGTTTTATGATCTTTTCATACATGGAAAAGGCGATGCGGCCGGACAGGGTCCCTACGACGCTGCCGTGGCCGGGGCCGCCGCATCCACCGGAGCGTCATCGATCTCGCACACGCCGCTCGCGCACGCAAGCTCTTTCTTTACATCCGTCGCATCCTCCTTTTCATAGAGCAAAATCTGCGAAAAATCAATGTCCGGGAAGTTCGCCGCCATCTCCTCGTACCGCTCCCTCGTGATCTCCTCGTACGGTGCGAGCAGGTACGCATGGTTGTCCCGCGGCAGGAACGAAAGCCCGCCGATCATCTCCCAGTGCTCGTAGAGCCAGTTGGCCACCGCGATCCATTCGTTCTCGCCGATCGAGATCGTCACCGACGGGTTATGTTCCGTGTAGTTCATCTTCATTTTCCGCCAGTACTCGAGCTGGTCGATCGCGGAAAGGTCGTCCTTGCACACCGCGCCATCCGGCGCTTTCACGGGAAATTCGAACACGTACGTGCTCGCCGCCGCAACCGACTGCCCCACCTCCGGGAAGTACGGCAGCTTCTGGTCCTTCATCATCTGGAAAAGCGCGTCGGTCGCCGAGATGCGGACGCGGCGGATATAGTACGGCGCATGGCGCGCGTGGAGGCCCGAGGCCGCATCCACCGTCTGCGATACCGTGCCCGATGGCTTCACGCACGTGACCGAGGTCGACGCCGGGATGCCGAACCGGCCGGCATATTCCCTGTTCACCTTTATCGCGTAATCCCGCAGGCGCGCCATCGTCCCCTCGTCACGCACGGCGGGGCAATCCCACTGGCCCGTGATCGAAACGCCGAGCAGGCGCTCCTTGGCGCAATTTTCCTTCCACGCCTTCGAAAGATACGGGAAATGCGTCAGCGTGGACTGGTACGTGCCGAGGATCGCCGCGATCCGGATCTTCCGCATCAGCGATTCCTCCGTATCGTCCGCGCGGGCGACCACTTCGGACAGGTTGCAGAACTGGCGGGGCTGGAGCAGGATCTCGCCGCACGGGTTCGTGCCGAGCTTGTTTATCTTTTCCCCGAGCACCCGCTTGCGCCGGTTCGGGACCTGGCGGACCAGGCTGCCGCGGTTGAAAATGCCCCGCTCGCCCGTATGGCTTTGCGCGAGCGCCAGCCATTCCTCCATGAACTGTTCCGCGGACGGCTTGTACGTATAGACCGCCGAGTTGTTCGCCATGCTGCGCTGGGGTTCGGTGTAGTAGAACTGGCCCGTTTTCGCCGCGCGCATCTCGGAATCGTCGAGGTCCGAAAGCGATATCATCGCGCTCCGGCGCACGCCGCCCGACACCACCACCTCGCCGACCTTGCAGCAGATGTCATGCACGTCGATGTTCGAAAGCCGCCGTCCCTGCCGGGCGAGGATCTTCGCGCGCGCGAAGGCGAGGAGCGCCCGCAGCGGCTCCGGCCCCGAGCTCTTGCCTCCCATCGTCTTGAGCCGCGCGCCGGCCGGCCGGAGCTGCGACAGGTCGAACTCGATATCCTTCCCCTCGAACCAGGTCCGCAGGCCGAGCGTCAGCGCGTCGCACCATCCCTCCTTGCTGTCGCGTACCACGTGCGTGGCGAGCTTTTTCCCGGCCTGCTTTTTGATCTGCGGCAGTTTCTGCACGTTCTGGCTCTCCACCGAAAAACCGACGCCGGTGCCGCACATCGAGATGTACATGATCTCCGCGAAATCCTCCAGCCGCTGCGGGGCGACAAAGGAACAGTTATACGCGCAGACATTCGTCGCCCGCGCCGCGTCGCCCGCGAACTGCAAAAGCCGCATGGACGGCATCGCCTCCTGCCGCAGGATAGCGTCCCGCACTTCCTCGTATTCGGCGGCGTTCAATTTCCCGCCCAGATTCTCCTGCATGAAGGAGATGTACCGCTCCACCGTCTCGATCCAGGTCTCGCGCCGCCCTTCCTCCGGGATCCATTTGGAATACGTGCGGTAATAGACGAACTCGGCCAGCTGGTTCCGGAAATATTTTTTGCTCACCGCCGCCAGTTTTTTGACGTATTCCGGGATGTCCCGCCGCGTGTCGCGCAACTGCGCGCGGTTGTTGCGGTACAGGATGTATCCCTTCGCGGTCTTCGCGAAATCCATCAGGATGAGCTGGGTCTCCACCACGTCCTGGATCTCTTCTATGGCCGGGACATGGCCCGCGGAAAATTTCTTCGCGAGCGACCCGACCACCTGCTCGGAGACCTTTTCCGCCGCCTGGCGCGAACCCTCGCCCGCGGCCTCCATCGCGCGCATGATGGCATTCGTGATCCGGCCCTGGTCGAACGGCACGATCCGGCCATCCCGCTTCCGCACTTCCCCGAACTGATTTTTTTTGGTGGTCATGGTATTATTCATTTTCATGGCGCCGGGGCGCGGTGGAAAGTGCATAACCCGCCGCCATGTCAAAAATCTAAAATTTTCATTGATTTTTAAGGTTTTAAAATGGCAACATTTCCGTCATCTTTTCACCAGTTTGCGCGATAATTTTCGCAAAACCCGCAAAAACCGCCATGCACCTCCGCACCATCATCGAGCAGCTCGGCTATTCCGCCCAGGAAACATCGGTCTATCTGGCCGCCCTTGAGCTCGGCGGCAGCACGGCGACCGACATCGCGGAAAAGGCGAAATTGCCCCGCACGACCACCGCGCTCGTCATCAACGCCCTCCACAAAAAAGGCCTCATGAACGCCTACATCCAGCGGAAACGCAAAATCTGGGCCGCCGAGAACCCCGAAAAACTGCTCATCGCCCTCAAGGAGCGCGAGGCGGCGCTCAAGCTCGTCCTGCCCGAGCTCCAATCCCTGCGCCACGATACGGGCGTGAAGCCGACCGTGCGCGCCTACAGCGGCGCGGACGAGATCCGGCAGATCATGAACGACATC
>DATKMM010000031.1:0-37570 GCA_035541855.1 Minisyncoccota bacterium
CACCTTTCGACAGTAATCGATCAATGCATGGAAATCTAAAAAGAGAATCTCCGGATTTACCATCTCGGCAGATTTCCGGAAATCATCGACTTCGGTTGTTGGGAATACCTGATGCCCCGCCGCAGTAAACGCACTTTTAAATCCTTCATACACCCAGCGATCAGCTCCAAGGCCATAAGGATTCAAAATGTTGTATAAAACCTTCATTAAACGCGATAGATGCCTATTCCGGCCCATTTCTGGCCTCGATCTGCGATGACCTCGCGGCTATCTTCCTTCTTTATCTCGTTCCAAAACCGATCAACCAGGCAGCCCGACTCAACAGGATGGACCGCGATGTCATGGAATGCGATAACGCCCCCTTTTCTTACGAGCGGCGAATATAGCTCGAAATCCTTTTTTACCCCTTCATACGTATGGTCACCGTCAATAAAAAGGAAGTCCAGTGGATTGTCGTCCAAAATCCGCCGTACCTTCTCCACTGCGGAAGCCGAATGGGAATCCTCACGCAAAAGATGGAGGCGTTGCTGCGGGCGGGCAAAGGTTTTATAGAGATTGATCTTCCACTCCGGGTAACCGCCGCCGAATTCCCCACCAGGAAGATCCATGCTGATGACGGTTGCATAGGCATCAGCAAGGCGCGACCATAAAAACAAGGTCCCTCCGTTAGCGGTCCCGATCTCCATAACACTCTTCGGATGCATTTTTTTTACCACATTCGCCAGTTCGGTGATCTCGTATCGCACTTGAGCGGGCCGGATCAATCCGGCGAAGTTATCGGAGGCAAATTTTATCAAAAAATCAACGTTCGATTCCTCGGGGTCAAGCGTTTCAATGGCACGCTTTGCGCGTGGAACCAATACCCGTTTGAGCGGCTTAAGCTTATGATCAATGCGTCCGCCGGCTTTTTTAAAAAGGCTTCCTACCCCCTCGGTTTTGAGAATCCTGATCGACTTCTGCGGTAATGATTCCTTTGGCATGAATCAAATTCTTATTGCTGACCGCGAGATACTTCGGCAACCTGTTCGCTCACCCACGCATACGTTTTCCGCATGCCGTCTTCCAGCTTCGCGCTCGGCGCCCAACCGAGCATCTCCTTAATGAGGCGATTATCGGAATTCCTACCGCGGACACCGAGCGGACCGCTAACGTGTTTTATCGAGAGCTTCTTGCGGGCGATCTTCATCGCCATTTCCACAAGTTGGTTGATCGTCACCATTTCATCAGAGCCGATATTCACGGGTCCGGTGAAATCCGACTGCATGAGGCGGCGCACTCCTTCAATGCATTCATCAATATATAAGAATGAACGCGTCTGCAGGCCATCGCCCCAGATCTCGATCTCACCGCCATCAGGTGCTTCCGCTACTTTACGGCACATCGCTGCCGGAGCCTTTTCGCGGCCCCCGGTCCAAGTACCCTCGGGGCCGAAAATATTATGGAATCGGGCGATCCGGACCTGGATGCCATAGTTGCGTGCAAACGAAAGATATACATGCTCGCTGAACAATTTTTCCCAACCGTATTCGCTATCAGGAGCCGCCGGATACGCCGAATCTTCAGAGCACTTTGGATCATTTGGGTCTTCCTGATTATAGAGCGGGTACATGCACGCAGAAGAAGAATAAAAGATCTTTTTCAGGTTCCCGGTCTGCTGACCGACGTGCAGAACGTTCAAATTGATCGTCGCCGAATTATGCAAAATATCCGCATCGTGCTCGCCGGTGAACACGAACCCGGCGCCGCCCATGTCGGCTGCAAATTGGTACACCTCGTCAAATGGACGGCCGAAGATCTTTTTCGCGAACAGCTCACCGCGCAGATCCCCCTCAACGAATTCATCCGCAGCCGATGGCGCGAACTCCGGCTTTTTGAGGTCAGTACCCAAAACCCAGTATCCTTCGCTTTTTAATCGTTTTACCATATGCGAGCCAATGAACCCGCCCGCGCCACATACTAATGCTGTTTTTTGTGTCATAGCTCTACTATCATACAAGATAAATACCGCTTTTCAAGTCAGTATTTTGCCCGGCGTCCAAATCTCTGCTACAATGCGGAAATATGGGAGCTGTGTACACCGTGCCGATGGATGACCAGGAACGCGCGCTCGCCGCGCTCGCGCCGCGGACGGATGCGGAGGCGATGCGCATCAAGCGCTACCTCGCGATGCCGGACCTTTCGCGCGCGCCGGGCAGCCCGCTCCGCGAGATCGTGGAAAAGGCCAGGCAGGTGCCGGCGCTCGCGGGCTTCGACGATATCGTGATCCCGGAGATCGTGCCGGCGGATGTGAGCTTCGACCTCTTCGATTTCGCCCCGGACCACCCGGCCCGCAGCCGGTCGGACACGTATTTCCTGGACGACAACCACATTCTCCGCACGCACGACACGGTGATGTGGTACTACTACACGCAGCTGCCGGAGGTGAAGACGCGGATCGCGCGGCGGGAAAAGCTCGGCGTGGTCTGCTACGGCAAGGTGTACCGCAAGGACGAGATCGACCGGAAGCACATGAACATCTTCCACCAGTTCGGCGGCTGGTACCTGACGCCGGCCGACACGGCGCCGCTCGCGCTCGACGACCTGCGCGGCGCCCTGACCCAGATCGTGAAAGGGCTCTTCGGCGCGGACGCGAAGTACCGCTTCCTCGACGACACGTTCCCCTACACCGACCCGTCGCTCCAGGTTGAAGTTGACGTGAACGGCCAATGGATCGAGATCCTGGGCGGCGGCATGACGAAGCAAAGCGTGTTCAAAAAGTTCGGCGTGACGGGATACAACGCCTGGGCGTTCGGCTTCGGCTTGGAGCGGCTCGCGATCATCGGCATGGAGCTGCCGGACATCCGGCTTCTCTGGTCAACGGACGAACGCGTGAAACGGCAGCTCCACCTCGGCCGGAAGTTCGTGGAGGTGAGCAAATACCCGCCGGTCGTGCGCGACATCTCGTTCATCGTGCCGAAGACGTTCGCGCCGAACGATTATTTCGACCTCGTGCGCGACATCGCGGGCGACCTCGTGGAGCAGGTCGAGCTGATCGACGAATACGAGAACGCGGCGAAGTTCGGCGCGGACAAAAAGAGCTATGCCTACCGCATCACGTACCGCTCGGGCGAGCGGACGCTCACGAACGAGGAGGTGGACAGGCTCCATAAGACCATCGAAAAGCGGACGGCGGAGGAGTTCGGCGCGACCGTGCGCTGAACAGATAAAACAAACCGGCTCCCATCTTCGAGCATCCTTCAAGTTTAATGCTCTCAGATGGGAACCGGTTTGTTTTATCCGCGCTGTAGCACAAACACCCAGGTGCCATTCCCGGTCATCCTTCAAGTTTAATGCCCGGGAATGGCACCTGGGTGTTTGTGCTACAGCGCCATCCAATCCGGCGGGACAATGCCGTCCCGGTCCGCGATCTGCGTGCGCGACCACTGCCGTGGCGCGATGACGATCTTCCCCGGGCTTTGACTGAGCCACGCGGCCCACCACCAGAACGTGCTGTTCGCGATAATATGGTGCCTGGCGAGCGACGCGAGATGCATGGCGGCCTCCCAACCGATGTCCTGCGGGATATAGACCGTTGGGAATGGCGGCTTGATGTTCTCGCGGCACCACGGGATGTCGTCGGAAAAAATGAAAAAGCGCGGCGGCGCACCTTTGCCCGCACGGGCAGTCATCTGCCTGATAGCGCGGTCGTAGTACGCCATGTCCGTCCCGCCGAAGTTTTTTATATTGGCCGCGCTCGTGTAATCGCTGCGGCGCACGGACAGCGCGACGGAGTTCGATTTTAGGATATCCCGCGCCAAGCCTGCGGCAGCGCCCGAAAGCTCGTGCCGGAAGCTGAACGCCTGCCGCACCTCGGGGGCGATGTCCTCGAAATAGCGCCAGCTCTGCCAGAAACCCCACAGCCAGACATCGCCGCCGACGGAAAGCACGGCGGGATCGAAATGCCGCCCGGAATTTTCGCGGACGATCCTGCGGACATGAAGGATATCCTTCGCCTTTGCGAGCCCGAGGTCGAGTCCGAGCCACAGGCCCGGGACGGGAACGCGGGAGGATAATTTCGAAAGCGCCGTAAGGCGCGGTTCAATGCCAAACACGCCAAGCTCATAACGCCGGTAAACGAATCCGGGGCGCGGAAAGCGGTCGTTCAGGAACGTCGTGTCGAGCGCCAGGCCGGTGCCGTTTTTTTTGGCAAGATCTGATCCCAGCGCGTACTGGAACATCTGGTTGCCCAACCCGCCGCGAAGCGCAACGGTCACCATGCTTGGCTTTTGAGACCTTATTTGCCGGCGGGCGCCTTCGCCGATCCGGAAGCGGTCTGCGCGCCGGCCAGGAACTGCGCGAGCGCCTGCTTGACGCTCTGGTCGCTCGGCCAATTGGTCAGGATCTTGTCCGCGATCGCCACCGTCCCGGTCACATTGCCTTCGGCGCGATAAACATCAAAGAGGCCATAAAGCGGCTGGGGGCGGTTCGGCCCGAGCTGTTCGCCTTCCTCGTAATATTGCTGGGCCGTGCTCAGGAAGTTCGCCTGGCCGGTCCGCGCGAACGCGACCTCGTTGATGGCGCCGACCAGATACAGGTCCTGGCCGAAGCTCATGCCCCTGCCGCGGGAAAGGATCGGTTGGTAGTAACCCATCAGGAATCCCACCAGCTCGTCCGTCGTCGTCGCATCCGGACTCTGCTGGACGAAGCCAAGCACGCTGTTCGCCGTGTTGCGGACTAGTTCCTCCTGGCCGATGGGCGACGGATAATCGAGCGGGACCGAAAGCCGGTTCTCGAGATCGGCAAGCGAGGTCGGCGGGTTGCCCTGCAGACCCTGGAGCGTCGCGATGAACATCTGGGCCTTCCGCAACGGCAGGTACTCGCCGTAATACGCCACCGAAAGGATGGCGACCGAGATGGCGATGGCGATTATTTTTTTAGCTGTGGGATTCATGTTTTTTCAGGAAATACGACGAGAACGCCAGGAACAGGAACAGGCTGATGTACATCGGCAGCACGTCGAAGATCGCGATACCCTGCACGAGATACGCGACCGGCGTGGCGAGCATAAGCGCGTTCTGGAAAACATGCACGGACTGGTGCTCGCCGGCCGGGGCGATATCGGCCCGCTTGCGCCGGAAGAACAGCCAGGCGAAGGTCGCGAAGATGGCGATATAGCCCAGGAACCCGATGATCCCGGTTTCGGCCAGATAGTCGAAGAACACGCTGTGCGCACGGTCGAACCAGGTTTCCGTGTTCTGGCCGGGAACGAAGAAATTAGGATTGAAATGCTGGTCGAACACCGCCGTAAAGTTCTCGGGACCCCAGCCGAAAATGGGCCGCTCGAGGAATCCCTGCCACGCCTCGCCCCATACCCAGAACCGCGTTTGCGCCGAAGAATCCGTCACGCTGATCTGCAGCAACCGCCCGCCCGGGATGTTGTTCAGAAATGGTTCGTTCCGGATGGCGAAGATGCCGAGCCCAAGGACGATCATGACACCGATGGCGACGAGCGACCATTTGCGCATACGGCTCGAACCGGCGAATGCAAGATACAGCACGCCGACGAAGATTCCCGCAGCCAAACCAAGGAATGCGCCGCGCGTCTGGCTGAGGTAGAAAAAGAAAAGGAATGCAAGGATCAGGATGCCGTAGCCCCAGGACTTGATCGCGGTCAGCTTGCCGGCAATTTTAGAAGCCGCCCAGAGATACGCCGCATAGAACATCGAGAACATGAGATATGGCGCAACGTACGCGGGATTGCCAAGCGATCCCTCAAAACGGCCGTCGATCAGCAGGTGCCACCATCCAGTTGGCGCAGTACCACCCGTGTACGGACTGATAAAACCCGGATAACCGAAATTTGCAAACAGGCCATACCCCACCATGCCCGCCGCCGCGATGAGCGAATATTTAAAGAGGTTCTTCCACTCCTCTTCATGCTGGAAGAGCATCGTAAGCAGGAGGAAGAACGCATAGTAATGGAGCATCTGGAAACCGCCTTCGCCGCGCTCATAGTTCGACCAGAAAGCCGCGTGCATATCGAGCGCGAAAAGGCAGGCCAGCAGGTATGCGCCCACGAAAGCCGTCACCGCGATCACCAGCGGCCGCTTGAACGTGGACCGGTAAAGCTGCCTGACCTCGTTCTGCTTCGCCTCGAACGCCCACCAGAGCAGCCATGCGATAAGCCCTAGCTCGACGGTAAAGCGGAAGAAGTAATCCTTGCCGCCGATGAACGGGAAGAAAATGGAGTTTACGACGATGAGCACCGCGAAGACCGCCGCGTAGCAATACCATTTCGCTATCCGTTTGAACGAGACGCCGAAGATCCGGGCAATAACGCCTCCGAGCGGGAGCGCTACCATCGTTACGAACGTTCCCGTGTAATTGAATATGGAGTCCGGCATATGGTTAGAAGTTTACCGCATGACCCGTTCGGGCGCAAATGTGGATTACCGGGCGTACTCCACGGCCCTCATTTCCCGGATCACGTTCACCTTGATCTCGCCGGGATACTTCAGTTCCGACTGGATGCGGTTCGCGATCTCGCGGGCCAGCTCGAGCGCCCGGAAATCGTCTATTTTCTCCGGGACGACGAACACGCGCAGTTCGCGGCCGGCGGCGATGGCATAGGCGCTCTTCACGCCGGGGAACTCGTTCGCGATCTTCTCGAGGTCGCCCAGCCGTTTGATGTAGTTTTCGAGCGTGCCGCGCCGGGCGCCGGGCCTGGCCGCGGAGAGGATGTCCGCCGCAGTCACGATGTAGGCCTCGGGCCGGGCGTACGGATAGTCCTCGTGGTGCGACTGCATCGCCTCGATCACCGCCTCGTCAACGTTATATTTCTTTAAAATTTTAATGCCCAGCTCGACATGCGTGCCTTCCACTTCATGGTCGATCGCCTTGCCGATGTCGTGCAGGAGCGCGCCCTTCTTCGCCACCTCGGCATTAAGGCCTAGTTCGCGCGCCATCATCTCGGCGATGTAGGCCATTTCGGTCGAGTGGATCAGCACGTTCTGACCGAAGCTCGTACGGAAATGCAGGCGGCCGAGCAGCTGGAGCAGCTCTTTCGGCAAGCCGAACACGCCGAGGTCCTGCGCCGCGGCCTCGCCGATCTCCAGCGTGCGCTTGGCGAGCTCCGTCTTTGCCTCCTCCACCTTTTCCTCGATCTTCGCCGGCTGGATCCGGCCGTCCTTCACCAATTTTTCAAGCGCCATGCGCGCCACCTCGCGGCGGAACGGATCGAAGGACGAGATGATGATCGCCTCCGGCGCTTCGTCGATGATGAACTCCACGCCCGTCGCGCGCTCAAGCGCCCGGATATTGCGGCCCTCGCGGCCGATGATCTTGCCCTTCAGGTCGTCGTCGGCGAGCGGGAACAGCGTCGTCGTGATCTCGGCCACATGCGAGCGGGCATAGCGCTGGAGCGCGGTCGTGATGATCTCCGCCGACCGCTTCTCCACCTCGTCCCGGTTCTCGCGATCGATCTTCTGGATCAGCTGGGCCAGGTCCTGCGCCCGGTCCTCCTTGGCCTGGCGGACTATCTCATCCCGCGCCTGCGCGACCGAGAGCCCGCCGATCTTTTCAAGCCGCGCGCCGATCTCGCCCTCCCGTCCGGCAAGTTCGGCCTCCTTCACCTTCAATTTTTCATCCTGAGCCCTAACCCTGGCGCTTTCCGTATCCACATCAGCCGCTTTTTTGTCGAGCGTCTCCTCTTTGCGCAGCAGGTGCGCTTCGAGGGCGTCTATTTCCTTGCGGCGCTCCTTGTCCTCGTTCTTCTGCTCGACCAAAAGCGAGGCGGCTTTGTCCTTCGCCTCGACGACGATCTCCTTCGCCTTGGCCTCCGCCTCGGCGAGATCCTTCTTTATCTTTTCCTCGACCGTCCCGAACTGCTTAGCCGCCCAATACCGGCGACCGAGATATCCCACGGCGGCGCCTATCAAAAGAAAGGCGACCGCAGCGAATGCGGTTGTTGCTTGCATGAATGTGGTTAGTTATTAGATGTTCCATAAACTTTAATGACTCTTTAATGCTCTTATGATACACCGAAAGGGCAAAGAGGTCAACGGGAACCAGCACCCGGCCCGTATTCCGCACCCGTCCTCGGGTACAGCGTCGCGACGTGCTCATCGCGCGCTTCCCCCTCGGCGCCCTTCGCTTTATGTAAAAGTGGTGTTTGGTTGCTGGCGCCCCATCCACCTGCGCGCCTCCGGGACGCCCCTCGAACGGGTGCGGCATCCGTTCCGGGTGTGATTTTTATTTCGCGTCGCGGCCCCGCCCCCTCCTGCCTGCGCCGGAGAACCCGGTGGAGGCGAGTGAAACCGGCGGCAGCCGCTGGCCGCGCGCTAACCTGTCCGGGTGCCCGCTTTCCGAAGCAGGGCGGCAGGTTGAGCAGCGGCCGAGGCTGCCGCCCGGGCCGGAACAGGTTCTCCGGCGCAGGCAGGAGGGGGCGGGACAGGCAAGCGGAAATTGTCCATCCGTATTAAAATGAATTCCATGGCAGACAAAAAGAAGCGCACGGCAGTCCTCATCGTCCTTGACGGGTGGGGCATCGGGCGGCACGACGAATCGAACCCGATCTATATCGCGAAACCGCCGACGTTCGAATACCTGAAGCAGACCTATCCCATGACGAGCCTCCAGGCGTCCGGCATCTCGGTCGGCCTGCCGTGGGGCGAGGTCGGCAACAGCGAGGTCGGCCACTTGACGCTCGGCGCCGGCAAAGTGCTCTACCAGTACTATCCGAAGATCACGATGGCGATCCAGGACGGCAGCCTGTTCCAAAACCAGGCGCTCCGGGACGCTTTCGCGCACGCCCTGCAGAACCAGTCGGCCGTGAACTTCGCCGGCCTCCTGACCAAGGCTAACGTGCACGCTTCGCTCGACCACCTCCTCGCGCTCGTGAAGGCCGCGCAGGCCGCCGGTGTCGCGAAGATCAACCTCCATCTTTTCACCGACGGGAAAGACAGCCCGCCGCACACCGCGCAGGTTTTCCTGAAAGAGGTCCCCAGGGAATATCTTGCGACGCTCGTCGGCCGCTACTACGCGATGGACCGCAACGAGAACTGGCGGCTCACCGAGACCGCGTACCAGGCGATGACCGGTCAGGTCGGCCAGCTGGTGGACGATCCCGCGACACCGCTCGAAGCGGCGTACCAACAGGGCATGACAGAGGAATACCTGCCTCCCGTCCGCTTCGCCGATGATAAAAAGATACAGGACGGCGATTCGCTCATCTTCTTCAACTACCGCGAGGACAGCATCCGCCAGCTCGCGTCGTCCTTCATCCTGAAGGACTTCGACAAGTTTCGGACCGTCGCTTTCAACGATCTTTTCATCGCGACGATGAGCCACTACGACGACCACTTCGACGCACCCGTGATCTGCGTCGCGGACACCGTACAGGAACCCCTCGGCAAAGTTTTCTCGGACCGCGGCATGTCCCAGCTCCGGCTCGCGGAAACCTATAAATACGCCCACGTCACCTATTTCTTCAACGGCCTTCGCGAACCGCCCTTCCCCGGCGAATATCGCACGCTCATCCCCTCGCTCTCCGGCGCGCGGCCCGAGGAGCATCCCGAAATGATGGCCGGTGCCATCACCGACCGGCTCATCGAGGCGATCAAAAACCGCGGCTTCGACTTCATCCTGGTGAACTACGCGAACGGCGACACGATGGCGCACACCTCCGATTACAACGCCGCGCTCGCCGCCGTGAAAACCATCGACCACGAGATCGGACGCGTGCTCGCCGCCGCGGAAAATCCCGATACGATCGTCGTCATAACTTCCGACCATGGCAACATCGAGGAAATGATCAGCCCCATCACCGGCCTTCCCGAAAGCCAGCACGACGCAAGCCCCGTGCCCTTCCATGTCGTCGCGCAAGAGCTCAAAGGGAAGGTGTTCATCAATGCCGATTCGTATGAGCTCGAAACCCTCGGCTCCCTCGCCGACGTCGCGCCAACCATCCTCGAGCTCATGGGCATCGGGAAACCACCCGAGATGACCGGCCGCAGCATCCTTGACGAGTTGGGATAAATAAGGTAATATAGAGACAGCAACCCCGAAAGGAGCAGCTTTATCTATGAAATCGACTCTGGTCGCACTCGTGGTGCTTGCCACTCTCATCGTAGTGGCAACCATCGGAGTCCTACGAGGTACGTCTTCTGCTACCATTCTCGTGGTCACCCTGACTGCAGGAATGGCAGCGTGTGTCGCTGCCGCTCTATGCGGCTCGACATGGGACGGCGGGTTTATTCTCGCCGGCAAGATCGCCGCCGGATACATCGGCGCCGCTTTTGCCATCGGCAGCAGCAGCCGCCCAGCAGGGTTTATCATTGCGGGCGCCGCAGCAGCCAACGTCGTTGCTGTGTGGGTAGCGTACGAATTTAAACGGTCCCACATACACCGGCAGGCAATCCGCCGACTCGCCCTATAGTTCCCGCTCCGTGCACGCGTCGTCGTGTCCGGAGCGGTTTTTTTATAATGCCAAGAATTGCGTATGCCGGGACGGGATGCCGTTCCGGCACTCCGAAAACCCGTCGCGCCGAGTGAAATTTGCGGCATCCGCTGGCCGCGCGCTAACCTGTCCGGGCGCCCGCTTTCCGAAGCAGGGCGGCAGGTTGAGCGGCGGCCGAGGATGCCGCCCGAAGGCGCGGCAAGGTTCGAGGAGGGCAGGGACAGCATCCCGTCCCGGCGTGTTATAATGAACCCATGCACTGGCTCATGAAACTCATCCTTATCGTGGCCGCCAACGCCCTCGCGCTCTGGCTCGCCAACCTCTGGGTCCCCGGCTTCGTCGTGCAGGCCCCCATCCTCGGCCTCGCCATCATCGCCCTCACGCTCACCGTCCTGAACTTCCTCCTGAAGCCCCTGCTCACCCTCGTCCTCGGCCCCATCATCATCCTTACGCTCGGCCTCGGCCTCATCGTCGTGAACGCCATCGTCCTGTGGTCGCTCGCCTACCTGGCCAACCACCTTGACTTTATGCATGGAAGTATTACGATACAAACGATTCCCGCGCTCTTCTTCGCAACCCTCATCGTGAGCGCCATAAACTTTATCGTCCATTCAGCCACCTAATTCCATGGCCATCATACAGATCCTGCTTTCCGTCGCCATCATCACGCTCATCCTCCTCCAGCAGCGCTCGGCCGGCGTGTCCGGCCTCATGGGCGGCGGCGACAGCGGCGGCGTGTACCAGACGCGGCGCGGAATGGAAAAGATGTTTTTCTATGCGACCATCGTCCTCTCGGCTGTTTTCGTGATCCTCGCGGTGTATCAGCTGTTCGTTTCCTAAATGTCTTTTTTTAAAAAGCTTTTTTTCGCGTTCACCGGAAAAGAACGCATCGCCTTTCTCGCCTGTTCGGCCATCGCAGTGGCAAGCTTCGCGATCGTCATGAGCATGGTCGTCGCGCAGGCGACCGTCTCGGTCCCGACCCAGGGCGGCACCTATACCGAAGGCATGGTTGGGCAGCCGGAATACGTGAATCCGGTGACGGCGCAAAGCGAGGCCGATCTCAGCCTGGTCAAGCTGGTCTACGCCAACCTGACCGACCTGGCGGACGACATCACCACCTCGACGGACGGGCGGACCTGGACCGTGCATCTGAAAAACGGCCTTACGTGGCAGGACGGCCAGAAGCTTACGAGCGATGACGTCATTTTCACCGTCCAAAGCATCCAGGCCGCGGACGCCAACTCGCCGCTCTATACCAGCTGGGAGGGCGTCACGGCAAGCCGCGTGAGCGAACTCGAGGTCCAGTTCACGCTCGCCAATCCCTATGCGTTCTTCGGGGATGACCTCGATGATCTCTATATCATCCCCAAGCATATTTTCGCCGACGTGCCGCCGGGCAATTGGTATCTCTCGGACTACAACCTGAAGCCGGTCGGCAGCGGGCCGTATGAGTTCACCGCCTACGACGAACAAGATGACGGCTTCATTTCCGGCTACCACCTCACGGCATGGAGCGGCTACGCCGGCCGGCAGCCTCTCATCCAGAACTTCAACGTCCAGTTCTTCCGCAACGAGGCCGACCTCGTCGCCAGCTTCAATGCGGGACAGGTCGACGGCTTCGGCAACCTTTCGGCCGGAGACCTCGCGGAGATCAGCCGGCCCTACAATCTGTTCGCGTGGCGCACGCCGGGCTACTACGCCATTTTCTGGAACGAAAGCAAAAACATCGCCCTGCAGGACCCGGCTGTCCGTCAGGCGCTTTCGGAAGCCGTCGACCGCGACGCGCTCGTTTCGCAGGCCCTGGCCGGCTATGGCGCCGCCGATGACGGGCCGATCCCGCCGGACGCCCCGTACTTCGTCCCGACCGGGGAAAGCTCGTCGCCCGATCTCGCTTCGGAAACCCTTTCGCAGGACGGCTGGACCATAAGCTCTTCAAGTCCGTTCCGGTCGAAAACGATCCAGAAGACATCCGTGCCGCTCGCCGTCAACCTCACGGTGCCCGATATCAATTTCCTCGTCACGACGGCAGGGATCCTCCAGGGAGCGTGGCAGTCCATCGGCGTCCAGGTGAACATCGCCACCGACACGCCGGCCGACCTCGTCGCCAATGCGATCAAGAACCGCGCGTACGAATCCCTGCTTTTCGGCAACGTGCTCGGCCCCAGTTCCGACCTTTACTCGTTCTGGGACTCGTCACAGCGCTTCTCGCCCGGCCTGAACCTCGCCATCTACCAGAACAAGGCCGTGGACTCGCTTATCGAGGCGGCGCGCCAGGAGCTCGACGACGCTTCGCGCACGCAGGAGTTTGCCGCGGCGGAACAGGATATCGTAAACGACGATCCCGCCGTCTTCCTCTATTCCCCGGACTACCTCTATATTTCAAGCCGGGACGTGCAGGGCGTGGCGACCGGAACGCTCGTCGATCCGTCCGACCTCTCGCGCGAAATGACGGGGTGGTACCTCGACACGGCGAGGGTGTTGAAATAGGTTTCGGGGTGTGCTATACTGATCTTTCATCCAGTCTGGCTCGGGTGGCGGAACTGGCAAACGCGCACGTTTCAGGTACGTGTGGCCGTAAGGCCTTAGGAGTTCGACTCTCCTCCCGAGCACTATAAAAATTAAATAAATATAAATTAAGCATCAATACTAAAAATGATCAAAAAATCAGAACCACAGCCGCAGAAAGACCGGCCGCACATCCGGCCGCCGGAGCTGCGGCCCCGGCCGGCCAAAACCGCGCCGAAAGAACCGGGTGCCGTCCAGGCCGGCCGCGACGCGGAACGGAAGCCGAACGCCGACCGACCGCGCGGCCCGCGTGCGCCGCGGCGGCAAAGTCTCCCGCCGGTGGGAGCGATATCCCGTTCGAGCGCTTCGAAGTTCGGTAATAGCCACGGCGGCCAGTTCGGCGCCAACGGTAACGCCGGCCGCGACGCGGCCGGTGCCGGCGCGGCGCCGCGCGGCAATCCGGACGCGGTGCGCTTCGTCCCGCTCGGCGGCCTCGAAGAGATCGGCCGCAACTGCATGTTCCTCGAATACAGGAACGAGATCGTCCTGATCGACGTCGGCCTCCAGTTCCCGGAGGAAGAGACGCCGGGCATCGACTACATCATCCCGAACGTGCAGTATCTCGAAAAGAAAAGGCAGAACATCCAGGCGATCATCCTGACGCACGGCCACTACGACCACATCGGCGCCCTGCCGCACCTTCTGGCGCGCCTCGGCAATCCCCCGATCTACGCCACCTCGATCACGAAAGCGATCATCGAGAAGCGCCAGGACGACTTCCCGAACTCGCCGAAGATGAAAGTGATCACCATAAAGAACGGCGACGAGATGAAGATCTCGAACGCCTTCACGGCGCGCTTTTTCGGCGTGCCGCACACGATCCCGGAAACGACCGGCGTGCTCATGAAGACGCCGATCGGCAACATCGTGCATTTCGCCGACTTCCGCCTCGACTATACGGATGAGGGCGAGCCGCAGGGACTCGAGGAGTTCGAGCGCATCGGCAAAATGGGCATCCACAGCTTCATGGTGGACAGCACGGCCGCCGAACGCCCCGGCCATTCCGTTTCGGAGAAGACCGTCGAGCGGAACCTCGAAGAGATCTTCCGCCAGGCGGAGGGCCGCATCGTGGTCGCCACATTCGCATCGCTCATCACCCGCATCGCGGAGATCATCAAGATCTCCGAGAAGCTCGGCCGCAAGGTCGCCCTGAACGGCTACTCGATGAAAACGAACATCCAGATCGCCGAACAGCTCGGCTTCGTGAAGGCCAAGGAGGGCACGATCGTCGCCGTCGAAGAGCTCGGCAAGTACAAGGATGACAAGATCATGATCCTCTCGACGGGCGCGCAGGGCGAATCGAACGCCGGCCTCATGAAGATGATCAACGGCGAACACCGCCATATCAAGATCAAGCCGGGCGACACGTTCGTGCTCTCGTCCTCGGTCATCCCGGGCAACGAGCGCAGCGTCCAGTCCGTGAAGGACAACCTCGCGCGCCAGGGCGCCATCGTCTACCACTCTGCGCTCGTCGACATCCACTCGTCCGGCCACGCGCCCAAGGAGGACCTCAAGCTCGTGATGAAGCTCATGAACCCGAAGTTCCTCGTCCCGGTGCACGGCTACTACTTCATGCGCGCCGCGAACGGCCAGTCCGCCCGCGAGGTGGGCATCCCGAAGGAGAACGTCATCCTGATGGACAACGGCCAGGTCGCCGAGCTCACGCCGGACAAGTTCACGATCACCAAGGAAACCGTGCCGGCATTCTACGTCATGGTGGACGGCCTCGGCGTCGGCGACGTCGAGGAGGTCGTGCTCCGCGACCGGCGCGCGCTCGCCGCGGAAGGCATGATGATCATCATCCTCACGATGAGCCACAACGGCGGCAAGGGATCGCACCTGCTGAAAAACCCCGACATCATCTCGCGCGGCTTCATCTATCTGAAGGAGAACCAGGACCTCCTCGACGAGATCCGCAAGCGGATCCGCGGCCTCATGCAGCGCCTGCCGCAGAACCAGGACATCGAGCCGGATTACCTGAAGACGCTCATCCGCGACCAGGTCGGCCAGTTCATCTACAACGCCACCCGCCGCCGCCCGATGATCCTCCCGGTGATAATTGAGATATAATAGGAGCATGGCCAAACCGATCCTTTTTTCCGGCATCCAACCGACGGGGCGTCTTCATATCGGCAACTACCTGGGTGCACTGAAAAATTTCGTCGAACTGCAGAACTCCGGAAAATATGACTGCTATTTCTGCATCGTCGACCTGCATTCGTTGACCGGCGATTTCAACCCGAAAGAAAAATCGGCGCAGATCCTGGACCTCGCCGCCGATTTTCTCGCCGCCGGTCTTGATCCGAAGCGCTCGGTTATTTTCCAGCAATCGCAGGTCCCCGCGCATAGCGAGCTCACCTGGATCCTGAACACGATCACGCCAATGGGCGAACTGGAACGGATGACCCAGTTCAAGGACAAATCCGGACGCCAGCGGGAGAATGTGAACGTTGGACTTTTTGATTATCCGGTTTTGATGGCCACCGACATCCTCCTTTACGGAACCCGAATCGTCCCGGTGGGAGACGACCAGTTACAGCACCTTGAACTCACCCGGACGCTCGCGCGCAAATTCAATACTCGCTTCGGGCAAACCTTCACCGAACCGAAAGCCCTGCTCACCAAAACGCCGCGCGTGATGAGCCTGAAAGATCCGACGAAGAAAATGTCAAAATCAGTGCCGGAAGGATGCCTGTTCCTCGACGACGGACCGGATGACATCGGGTCCAAGATCGCCCGGGCCGTGACCGACTCCGGCTCGGAAATCGAATACGACCCCGAACGCAAACCGGGGCTTTCCAACCTCTTGGAAATATACGCGGCTTTCGGCGGATATGGACCGGAAGAGGCAGCAGGGAGATTCGCCGGAAAAAATTATTCTGATTTTAAAAGGACGCTCGCGGAGCTCATCGCCGACCACTTCGCCGGATTTCGCGCCGCAAAAAAAGCACTGCTTGCAAAACCCGCGACGCTCGTCAAGACGTTGGATGCCGGTTCGAAAGAAGCATCCAAGATCGCCGAGGCTAAAATGACAGAGATAAAAGAGAAGGTGGGGCTGGTCGTCTAAATTAAACAGGCATAAAAAAGCCGGAGACGCTAGCGATGCGCCCCGGCAAAGATCTCTTCGAACACGAGCGCGAGCCTCCCGGGGTCGTGCACTAATTGGCCGTTGACCAGCTTGGCGACCGGCCGCGGGACCTCGAACGACGGGCCGCCGGGCTCTATCTTCTTTTCCGGAAGCAACCCCTTCATAACCTCATCGGGAAAGCAGGTCGTATCCACGATAACATGGGTCGGATACTGTCCGGTCGCCTTCCGGACGCACCAGACGACGTCGGCCGCCGTGCAAGGAGTCTCAAACCGCGTCTCCCCGATCTTTGTCATGAGGTTCATGACGTAAATAAGCGGGGTTGGCGGCGCGGCAACCATTTTTTCCCGCAGGGCTTCCCTGAGCCCGTCGGCACAGAACGGCCCGAAGAGGTTCCCATAAATGCTGCCGCAACTGAGGATGACGGCGTCGGCGTCGAGAATGGCCCGGACCGCTTCTTCCGAAGCGGAAACCGGAGGATCGATCCGAAGATCCGTGATCCGGTCGCACGGATCGGCCAGGACGTCACGGTCCCGAAAATCGATCCGGCATTGCCCGCGTATCTCCGCGCCCGCCCGGGTCTTTGCAACGAGAGTCCCCGGTTCCCAGGTCGCCGGCATCACCCGGAAATTCCCCGGGATGCGGCAGATGATGTGCAGGGCTTCGAGCGCCAGCTTCAGGGCCAGCTGGGACGGCAGCTTCTGCCGCTCGGCGACCTTCTGCAGGGTGAACAGCAGATAATTTCCAAGCGAATGCCCGGTGAAACTGTCGCCTTCGAGCTGCTGGTCAAGAACATCGACCAGTAACCGCCAGATCCTCACGTTTTCCGGGGTTGCCTGGTCCAGACCGAAGATCCGGCGCAGAAGGCCGATGGCTCCGGCGCGGGACGAGGGGTTCTTCATGCGGCGGGAAAATCGTTCGCCGAACAACAACCTACCCAGCAGTTCCCCGAAGGTCTGCCCTCCTGCGATACTGAACCCGAAACGCATCATCAGGTTTTCGTTCAGCCAGCCGGTATCAAGCCCGCTGAAGATCCTCGTTATGTCCCCGTACGGCCCGGCGCTTTTCGTCCGCGCCGCCAGCCGGCCGGTCGAGGTAAGATACTTCCCCGCCGGATCGTCATCATCGACCGAAGTGGTGACCGCGGTCACCCGCATCGGCCGCCGCTTACTGATCATGGCGAGAGCCGCCACGACCGCTTTCTGTCCGTTGCCGCCTCCTATGGAAGCGACGTTGATCGCTTCCATGGCAAACCTCCCGTTTAAAAGTTCCTACCCTCCAGCTTACTTCACGCCGTCCCAAATGGGAAGAACCTGCCGCTTGATGTCTTCCAGAAGCTCGGCGTTGCTCGCGGCGATAAACGGGATCTGCGGGCGCGAAAGATCGGGACGGTCCTCCCTGAAGCCCGACACCAGACACCCGGCCTCCCCGAGGATCGGGATCACCGGCGTAATATTGAAAGTAGTGGCATCGGTATGCACCACGGCATCGATCTTGCCGTCAGCCAACAGCATGCAGTTATAGATGATCGATCCGAAATTCAGCATCCGGAGCGACCGGTCGCCAAGCATGGTCATGATCTCATACCGGCCGTTCTTGCGCCGCGGCGATGCGCCCGCGATCAGCGCCTGCGGCACGCTCCGCGCCTCGGGCCGTTCGAACCGGACGAGCGGCCTCCCGTTATCGAACGCGCCCTTGCCGCGCACCGCATGGACAAACCGATGGAGCTCCGGGAAATAAAACACCCCGAGGATCGGGTCGCCATGCCGCAGGAGCGCCACCGCGATGGAAAAAAATTCGAGGCCCTTCGAAAAATTCGTTGTTCCGTTGATCGGGTTCACGATCCACTCGTACTCGCAGACGCCGCCCGCCGGCTTCGTCGGACCGGTCTCTTCCCCGTTCACGCAATGGTCCGGATAGCGGCTCTGGACGCGCTTCACGATCTCGTGCTCGATCAGCCGGTCCGCCTCGGTCACGATATCGCCGAAATATGATTTTTCCTTTTCCGCAAGCTTCCCGCCGTTGCGCATCATGATGGCCTCTTCGCCGAGCGCACGGAGGAGAACCTGGAGTTCGGCGATCTCCGCCTCCAGGTCCAGTGCCGAAGCGGCATGGATTTTGGTTGGCATACTTTATTCTATCGTCTTCCCGCGAAACCGCGCAAGTTCCGCCGCGCCTGAAGAATTACTACAGTTTCCGGAGGCCGATCCATACATCGCCGCCGTCCAGTTTGGCCGCCGATTCCGCATCGAACTTTTCCGATCGCCTATATTCCACGGCCTCCGCGCCAACATCATTCTTGAGTTCCGTCTCATGCCGGCTGACCGCCTCCCGGATCCCGGCCGGCAGATCAATGGCGAGCGCGATCCTGTCCTTCGGCTCCAATCTGGCCGCCTGCCGCAATTCCTGCACCATGCGGACAACATCGCGAAGCAGGCCTTCTTCCCGCAGCTCCGGCGTGATGACGGTATCGAGCCCGACGTCGCCGGCGATCTTCGCATCGAATACCGCCTTTTTGACGTTCACCTCGTCGGCCAAAATAGCAAGCAGGTCTTTAGAAAGTTTTAACGTGGCGTCCTTGATCATGAGCGTCGCGAGCGGCTGGCGCACTTTGATCTTCGCTTCCGCGCGCTTGGCGAGGCCGGCCGCCGCCAATTCGCGCACCGCCCGCATCCCCTCGATCAATCCCCGCTCCCCGCTCTTAGCTCCCGCGCTCTTATCTCTTGTGCTCTTAGCTCCTATCTCTTTCATAACCGGCCACGCTTCGAGATGCACCGACGCCTTGCCCCCGCCCATCGCCGCATAGAGGGCCTCCGAAAAGAATGGCGTGAACGGGGCCATCAGTTTGGTAAGCTCGGCGAGCACGAAGCCAAGCGTGGCCGACGCGGCGTCGTGATCCGCCTGGCTCTCCGGCCGCTGCAGCCGTTTGCGCGAACGGCGGATGTACCAGCGCGACAGGTCGTCGATGAACGCTTCGATATCGAACGCGGCCTCGCGGATCTGGTAGGCATCCAGTTTCTTCGTGGCCGCCGACGCCAGTTCGCCGAGGCGCGCCAGGATCCATTGGTCAAGGACGTTTTTAGGATCTTTTAACACCGCCGACGTAGCTGCGGACGTCATATCCCGCCTCGCGTAGGTTTTCCAGAACGCGAACGAATGGTAAACGATGAGATGCACCTGCCGGAGCTTCCTGCCCACTTCGTCCTCGTCGAAGTTCTTCGGCTCGCCGAACGGCGTGCCCGCGTAGAAATACCACCGGATCGCGTCGACGCCATATTTGTCGATCAGCGCGAACGGCTCGATCACGTTCCCCTTCGACTTCGACATCTTGTTGCCGAACTTGTCGTTCATGAGCCCGAACGTGATCACGTTGCGGTACGGCGCTTCATAACCGAGCGCGGTGGCGATGGCGAGCAGGGTATAGAACCAGCCGCGCGTCTGGTCCATGCCTTCGGCGATGTAGTCGGCCGGGAACGCTGGCGGGTGCGGGAGCGCCGCGCCCGGCGTTCCGACGCCCTTTGCGGCTTTCGCGCTCCCCCCGAACGGAAAATGGTTCTGCGCGTACGGCATCGCGCCGGAGTCATACCAGACGTCCGCCACTTCCGGCACGCGCTTCATCTTCCCGCCGCACTTCGGGCACGTCAGGAAAATACCATCGACGAACGGCCGATGGAGGTCGACCGCTCCCATGTCGTCGCGCGGGACGGTCCGCAGGGACAGCTCCCTGATCTCGGCAAATTTGACGAAATCCCCCTTCCGATTTTCCTTTTCTTCGACCGCCCGTTTCTCGCTCCACCCCTCCGCAGCCTGGAACATCGCCCAGATCGGATATTCATGGCTCACCAGCAGAATGTTTTTGCCCTCATGTTCTTTCTCGCAATCAGCCAGGAATCCCCAGACCCGCCGGCGCAGGTCCCGCAACGATTCGCCGCCTTCCGGACGTTCCTCGAACCGCGCCCGGTACGTGGGATACGCTTCAAGATACTTTTTATCGCGATAGCCGGTCAGGGTCGGACCGAGACGTATCTCTTCGATACGCTTATCGAAAAACATTTTCGCATCGGCGAGGACGCCCATATCGATCTCCTCGGTCTCCTTCGTCCGCGTAATATCGGAACTGATCACGACATCGATCTTCTCGCCGCGCTTCGCGAGCTCTTTTTTGAATTTTTTAATGGACGCCTCCACCTGCTTCCGTCCGCGCGGCGTCAGATGCAAAAACTTCCGCTGTCCGGAATCGATGATGTCGAACAGGTTGCTCTCCGCCTCGCCGTGTCGCATCACCCAGTATTTATTTTTTGAACCGCCCGCCAGCGTGGAAAGCTCGTCCAGGCCCGGCACCACTTCCACGTGGTCGCATGCCTTGCATTCCCAGATCGGCAGCGGCGCGCCCCAATACCGCTCGCGCGACAGGTTCCAGTCTTTCGCCTCGCGCAGCCATTCGCCGAAACGCCCCTCCTTTATATGCTCCGGCATCCAATGGACCGTCTCGTTGCGCTTCAGGAGCTCCTTGCGCAACCGGGACATCCCGATGAACCACGAAGTGCGCGCATAGTACAGGATCGGCGTACCGCACCGCCAGCAGAACGGATACTCATGTTCATATTCCTCGATGCGCAGCAAATTCCCATGCTGGCGCAAATGCTCGAAAATGTGTTCCTCGGTGTCTTTCGCTTTCACGCACTCGCCCTTGAACGCCGGCACATCCTTGGTGAACTTCCCCTCCTCATCCACGGTATGATGCTGCGGCAGGCCAACCTCTTTCCCGAGCGCGTAGTCATCCTCGCCGTACATCACGGCGGTATGCACGACGCCCGTACCGTCCGTCGTCGTCACAAAGTCCGCCGGATAAATTTTATACGCCTCCGGTTTTCCGAGCGGTGCCACCTCGAAGAGCGGCTCGTATTCGAGGCCGACCATCTGCGCACCAGTCAATTCATGGGAAACATCCGAACTCTCCAATCCCAGATCCTTCAACCGGTCAACCGCCGCGATGAGATATTCCCCATCGCGCTGCACGGCGCGATATTTTATACCGGGACCAACGACAAGGGCGACGTTGCCAGGTAACGTCCACGGCGTCGTCGTCCAGGACAGTACATAGATCTTATCGTCCGTCTTCGATAAATGGCCGCCGATGTTCTGGCCAGGTTTTAATTTAAACTTCACATACACCGATTTGTCGGCGACCTCCTTATATCCCTGCGCAAGCTCATGCGAGGAAAGCGCCGTTCCGCAGCGCGTGCACCACGGCACCACCTTATGCCCTTTATACAGCAGCCCGCGCCGGGAGATCTGCGCGAGCGTCCACCAGATCGTCTCGATATATTCCGGCGCGTACGTCACGTAGGCATTTTCAAGGTCGAGCCAATAGCCGATGCGGTTCGTGAGCCGCTCCCATTCGTCCTTGTGGATCCAGACCTGCTTCTTCGCCTCCTCGTTGAAACGCTGCACGCCGAACTGCTCGATATCCTTTTTGGTCTTGAACCCAAGCGCCTTTTCCGCCGCCATCTCGACCGGCAGGCCGTGCGTGTCCCAACCCGCGCGCCGCGGCACATGGTAGCCGCGCATGGTTTTGTACCGCAGCATGACGTCCTTCACCACGCGCGCGAGCACATGGTGCAGCGCCGGCTTCCCGTTCGCATACGGCGGCCCTTCGTAGAACACGAACTCGCCCTTGTCCGAAATGCCGCTCTTTTTCTCCAGGCTCTTTTCAAAGATCCCATTCTCGTCCCAAAACTTCAAAATCTTCTCCTCCAGCCGGGGCAGGTCGAACTCGCCGTCCAAAAAATCAGGAGATCGCTTCGCCATCCCCTTAAAATACCAGATTTTACCGGGATTTTCAAACAAAAAAACTAAATTCTTTCCGGCGTTTTGATGCCAAGCAGGGCGAGGCCGTCCGCGAGCGTGCGGGCGGCGATAGCGGCGAGCGCGAGGCGCGAGGCGCGGCGGGAGGCGCTTTCGTCCTTCAGGATAGGCGTGGTCTCGTAGAACTTGTTCGCCGCGACGGCAAGATTATAGAGATAGGCCGCGAGGATGCTTGTCGCATACAGCTCGCCGGCCCGCGCGACGGCGTTCGGAAACCCGAAGATCTTCCGCATGAGCGCGAGCTCGTCCTCCGAATCAAGCCCCGCGAAACTGCGCCGCGCCGCGGACCGTTCCGCTTTCCGCAGAACGCTTTTCAACCGCGCGTAGGTATACTGCAGATACGGCGCGCTATCGCCGGTAAAATCAAGCATCTTGTCCCAGTCGAAAACGATGTCTGTCATCCGGTTTTCCCTGAGGTCGTTGTACTTCAGCGCGCCGATGCCGACCGCCTCCGCGACCTCGTCCTTTTCCGCGTCGGACAGGTCCCGCGCCTTTTCCCCGACGATCTGCCGCGCAAGCGTCCTGGCTTTCAGGATAGCATCCTTCAGCGAGACCGTCCGCCCTGCGCGCGTGGAAAGCTTCTTGCCGCTTTCCCCGAGCACCAGGCCGTATTTAACATGCTTTAATTCCGCGGAGTCCATGCCAAGTTTTTTCGCGACGGCGAACAACTGCTCGAACTGCAGGGTCTGCTCGTTGCCGATGACATATAAAATCTTCGCCGGTTTGTATTTTTTGAGGCGATACGCCAGGTTCGCGATGTCGCGCGTCAGGTACAGACTGGCCCCGTCCGATTTCTCGATGAGCGCCGGCGGCAGGTTGAACTCATCCAGCCGCACGATGAGCGCGCCTTCGCTCCGCTCCGCGATACCCCTCTCCAGCAGTTCCCGCGCTATCTTTTTCAATTCGCCCTCGAAAAAGCTTTCGCCGACCCAGACGTCGAAATCCGGGACGCCAAGCGCCGCATACGCACCCTTGAGCTCTTCGACCGATCTGCTCCTGAACTGCTCCCATAGTTTCCGGTTCTCCGCATCCCCCGCCTCCAGCTTCCTGAACTCCTCCTGGGCCTGCCTTTCGAGCTCCGGATCCGTTTTCGCCTCTTCATGAAAACGGACGTAGAGCTTCTGCAGCTCCTCGATCGGATCCTCCCCGATCGCCGCCTGGTCGCCCCACCGGCGGTAGGCCACGATCAATTTGCCGAACTGCGTCCCCCAATCGCCGAGATAGTTCCAACGGATGACGCGGTATCCCAAAATTTCGAAAATATTCGCCAGCGCATCGCCGATGATCGTATTCCGCAGATGCCCGACGTTCAGGGTCTTCGCGATGTTCGGCGAAGAATATTCGACGATGACCTTTTTCCCGGCGCCGATATTGCCCGCCCCGAACTTCCTGTCCCGCGCGACGCGGGCGAGCTCGTTCTGCAGGGTCTTTTTGCTGAGCCAAAAATTGATGAAGCCCGGCGGCGCGGCCTCCACTTTCCCGAAAAATCCCGCCGGAGCGTTTTTTGCGATCGCCGCGGCAAGCTCGCCGGCAAGCGCCAGCGGCTTCTTCCCGCGCGCGGCCGCGAGCCGCATGGCGATGTTCGTGGCATAGTGCCCGAACTCCGGCACTTCCGGGACCGTCAGGCGGGCATCGACCGGCTCGCCGACCGCCTCCGCGATGCACTCCGCGATGATAGAGGTAATGTCATTCGTCATGGCTTTGCCCCTGGATTATATCGTTTTTCCATCTCCTTGTATAATGGAGGCATGGCAAAGCCGATCGCGGAAAACCGGCGGGCGCGGTTCGACTACGAAATATCCGGCACCTATGAGGCCGGCATCGAACTGCGCGGCCATGAAGTGAAAAGCGCGAAGATCGGCCGGTTCCAGGTCGCCGGCGCCCGCGTGCTCATCCGCGGCGGCGAAGCATACCTCGTGAACGCCCACATCCCGCCTTACCAGCCCAAAAATACGCCTGATGGCTATGAAGAGGACCGCGCCCGGCGGCTGCTGCTCACGAAGGCCGAGATCAAAGAGCTGACCGGCGCCCTGCGGGAAAAGGGACGCATGCTCATTCCCCTCCGCGCGGCCGTGAAGCGGGGGCTCGTCAAGATCGAACTCGGCCTTGCGCGACCGCGCAAAAAATCGGACCAACGGGAGGTCATCCGGAAGCGTGCGCACCGGCGCGAGATGGCCGCGTGACGCTGGCGCCGCGCCGCGTTGTGTGATAGAAAGAAAGAAGAGGCAGTTCATCATAATCAAAGGGGAATAACGTGAGAAAAAACGGGAATGGTAAAAGGCTCAACCCCGCCAAGCTCGGGGACGAAGCTGGAAAATTGGAGGCCGATCTGTGCGTGCGGGTCGTCGGCCAACGCCAGGCGATCGAACAAGTGGTGAATATCTACCAGGCCTTCCTGGCCGGAATGTCGGATCCGGGAAGGCCGATTGGCAATTTTCTCTTCCTTGGACCGAGCGGTTCCGGGAAGACGCGGCTCGTCGAAGCCGTCGCGGAAAGCTTTGTGGGCGACCGGGGCGCCGTTATCAAGGTCGACTGCGCTGAATTCCAGCATAGTCACGAGATCGCCAAACTGATTGGCTCGCCGCCGGGATATCTTGGCCACCGCGAAACGCACCCCTTGTTCAGCCAGGAAGTGCTGCAGCAGTACTACACCGAGCACGTCAAGCTCAGTTTCGTCCTGTTCGACGAGATCGAGAAAGCCAGCGACGCGCTCTGGAACCTGCTGCTCGGCATCCTCGACAAGGCGACGCTCACGCTCGGCGACAACCGCCGCGTCGATTTCTCGCATACCATGATCTTCATGACGAGCAATCTGGGCGCCACGGAGATAAGCGCGATCCTGCGCCCCAGTCTCGGATTCGCCGCCGGCGAAGCGGAACGCACGCGTTCCACGGGTGTGATAGGCGACTCGCTGGCCGGCAAGATTTCGCGCGCCGCCATCGAGGCCACCCGGCGCAAGTTCACGCCGGAGTTCATCAATCGACTGGATAAGATAGCGGTCTTTCATCCTCTTAGTGAGGATGAATTACGCCAGGTCCTCGACATCGAGCTGGGGATCGTGCAACAGCGCGTCTTCCACTCAGCCAACGGCGCCCCGTTCGTGCTCACGTTTACCAGGTCCGCGAAAGATGCTTTCCTGCGCGAAGGCATCGACCTGCAGTACGGCGCGCGCCACCTGAAGCGGGCGATCAACCGCTTGCTCGTACATCCCCTCTGTAACCTTATCGCCACCGCGCAGGTACACAGCGGCGATAAGGTCAAGGTGGATTACGACGACGCCATCGGTCAGATAGCCTTCTTCATAGAAGAAGAGGCCATGGCGCCGTACACCATGATGCAAGTGATAGAATCAGCCGCACCGGATTCCCTGGCGGCGGCGGCCGGAGCTGAACGGACGAGGTCCACCAAGGCAAGGGCCTCGCGTCGATAACGATCCGGCTCTTTACCCCATTACCCCACGGCGCTTCCCGCATCGGAAGCGCCGTTTTTATTTCCCATCCGCACCTCAACTGGTGCCCTCGTGAGGAATTGAACCTCAATCTTCTCCTTCGGAGGGAGATGTCCTATCCGTTGAACTACGAGGGCGGCGATCGGACCCGCAGGTCCTGTCCCGGCTACTTTACTATAAAACCGATGATTTGATAAGCGGCGGCGGCGATAAAAACCAGCGCGATAGCGTCGAGCAGGAACTTCTGCGCGGGCGGCGGGGCGAGCGCCCGGCGGCCGATGGCGACGATCAATAAATATTGCACGCTCAAAAACACGCCACCAACCAGGGTGACGACCACCAAAAAATCATTCAACCCGGCCATCACGCACGCCAGCGGGAAAAAGATGATGAGCGCCCGCGATCCGACCCGGTTCCACCGCAGGTCCTTCTCGAGGGCGTTCCTGATCTCGCGGGAGATCGGCATCGAACTCGTGGCGACCGCGAAAAGACCCAGCGCGGCGATGACACCGCGCTTCCAGGGCTCCCATCCGCCAAGACCCGATATCGTGTCCGGCGTTATCTGCGCGCCGCTGCCCAGGATTCCCGAAACGAACAGCAAGTAGAGCAGGACGGCGAGCAGCGTTCCCGCAACCAACGGAAGCCACGACGCGAATTTCCAGCGCTTGCCCCTGCTCGATTCGTACGCCGGCTCCACGGAGGTCCATCCGGCCACCGAGAAAAGGACGGCTCCAAAAGGCAGGAATGCGCTCGCCATATTGACCGCCGGCGCCCCGCCGAAGCCAAGATGCGGCAGGGTGGTGACGAAAATGAGCACGATCACGAGCGCGGTGAAGAGGATCCCGACCATTTCTAGTTCAACCACGCGGGCATCGCCGAGAAGCACGATCCCGGCGATGAACGCCCAGAACGCCGCGACAGCGATCCCCGGCGGGATCCCCGGGAAACCAAGCTGGATGAACTGGCTGCCAAGGATAAGATAGGCAACCAGCGCCAGCAGCAGCCCGAGGACGATCGCCGTGAACCCGACCCAGAAACCGCCCGGGCCGAAATACTGGCGCGCCAGCCCCAGCAGGCGCTCTTTCTCCCCGCTGGCCTCAAGCGTCCTGAAGTAAACCACATGCGCCACGGCGACCATCGCGCCGAGCACGGCAAGATACAGCAGACACAGCAACCACCCCGCTTGGTAGAAAACGAACGGCAGGGCAAACACGCCATCCCCCACCGTCGCCGCCGCTACGATCGCGGCAACCTTCCAGAATCGGCGCATGCATTCATTGTACCATCAGAACTTGGTTGTCTGCGGCGTTCCGAGGCCCGTCACGTAGTCATATCGCTTGCGCGCCGCACACAGATAGCCGCAATCACCGTTCAAACCGCTCGTGATATCGCGGAAAAACGTCAGCGTCCCGGCCGAAGCCTTGTCCGCGTATATCTTTGCCAGCGAGACGGAAGCGCCAAGCGCCTCGATAGCCGCCCATTGCGGCGCCCCCGCGGAGGTCCCTCCCACGGTGTACCATCCGTTCTTATAGGAACCGGTGGTTTTATACACCGGGTACCCCGTCGCCGGGTCGGCATTGTAGGCAACGTCCGGGACCGCGCGCATGCCGGCCGCCTTCGGGATGCTGTACGCCGCCTGATACTCC
Organism: Minisyncoccota bacterium; assembly: GCA_035541855.1. Classification (GTDB taxonomy): domain Bacteria; phylum Patescibacteriota; class Minisyncoccia; order UBA6257; family 2-01-FULL-56-20; genus JAJXYP01. Next base: position 27,051 of record DATKMM010000031.1, read on the forward strand.
GGCTGCTTCTCGTACGCGCTCACGCCCCCGCCGCTCCCCTCCCAGGCCAGTTCTTTGACGAATTTCCCCGTCGAGCTCGCGAGCACCAGCGTCGTCCCGCCGACACCGACCACGTTCGGCGCGGATGCCGGCCAGCTCACGCCGGCGCCATCGTCGCCCGACGCCGCGAAGAAAACCGGCTGGCCATTGCTCCGGCTCTTGAAATGCGGGTCGTAGGTAAGCTGGTCGGAAAATTCCGCGCCGCCCCAGCTCATCGAGACCGCGACGACATCCTTCCGCGCCGCGGCGTAATCGACCGCCGCCATCAGGTTCGCGCCGCTCTGCGTCTTCGCCTCTACCAGCAGTATCTTCGCCTTGGGAGCGATCGCATGCGCCCACTCGACATCGAGCGCGGTCTCAAGCGACCAGCCGCTGCTCGAACCCGTGGAACTCGCCATGTCGTGTTTTTCGAAACAGCCGTTCTTCGTCGTGCACGCCGCGAGGCCGTATGCCGCATTGAACACCGCGAGGTCGCTCTCCGCCGTCGCATCGTCGTAAGCGTCAATGACCGCGATCGTCCCCTTCCCGCCGGTCGAAGGGAGATTGTACGCCTTCTTGATCTGCGCCGGGGTCACGCCCTGCGGCTTCGCCGCCGCCGCGCGGTACACGTGGATCGGCGGGTTCCCCTGGAAATCCGCGAACCGATACGCCGCCACGGCAAGCAGCATCGGCCCCAAGCTCAACCGGCCCGGCAAACCCAATCCCCACGGAGAAAGGAACGCGGTAGCGGCCGCGATGAACGCAGCAAGCGCCGCAAAATATTTTTGATGTCTCATAGCTCCATTCTCCGCCCCATTACGCCGTCATTCAAGCAGTTTTTTATAATTTCTTCAGTTGCGGGTTGTTTTATTCCGAAAAATCAATACAATACAAGCAAGACCAGGGAGGGTTGGCAGAGTGGTCTAACGCGCCGCACTCGAAATGCGGTTGGGGAGAAATCCCCTCACAGGTTCGAATCCTGTACCCTCCGCCCGTTCGTTCGCGGTTCGAGAGACCTTCCGGCCTCGTGTTTTGTTATCTTTTTGAAATGCAGTTCAGGCGACGAAAGCCGGCAGGCGTCCGGGATTCGAACCGGCTCTGATTCCGGGGAGCATCAGATTGGCATGCGATAGGTAACGGATGTATCGTTATGGTAATGAACGCCCTTATCCGGAAAGCGATCGTGCAATCAATTTCAGGGATCGCCTTCTTCGTGGCCATCATCTACTTCAGCGCAGGAACATGGCACTATTGGCAGGGCTGGCTTTTTCTCGGCGTATTCACGCTTTGCACCATCGGATTCACCGTGTATCTCTTTCTTTACGATGTGCCGCTCCTTGAGCGACGGATGAACGCCGGACCCTGGAAGGAAAAGGAGAGGTCGCAGAAGATCATCGTCTCGCTCATCATGATCTCTTTTTTCATCTTTATGATCCTCCCCGCAGTGGACCATCGTTACGGACTTTCGCCGGTTCCCGCCTGGGCAAGCATCCTTGGCGATCTTATCATCGCCCTCTCCTTCCTTTTTATCTTTTGGGTTATACGCGTCAACAGCTTCGCGGCGTCCAATATTTCCGTCGCATCCGGCCAAACAGTGATCTCGAGCGGACCGTATGCTTACGTGCGCCACCCCATGTACGCGGGAGCACTTTTGCTTTTTGTCGGAGTTCCCCTTGCGCTTGGTTCGTGGTGGACCATAGCGCTCATCGTTCTCTTTATCCCCATACTTTTATGGCGGCTTTTGGACGAAGAAAGAATATTACGGAGAGACCTGCCCGGCTATGTCGAGTATACGCAGAAAGTACGGTTCCGTTTGGTGCCGTACGTTTGGTAAGGTATATTACAGTTTTTTCCGAAGATATTCGAAAACGATATAACCGATAAATGCGGCTACGACGGCAATGATGAAGTTGGGCAGGGTAAAAATATTGAGAATAGCCCACACGAGACCCCTCTCCCGTCCCATGCCCGAACTGGTAAATTGACCCATCAAAAGATTGGCATAAAAGAGGAACACAATAAATGCAACTTCAACGATTGCTCTTTGCAGATTTTTTTTCATCAGATCATAACGATATGCACGTCCGGCAATTTTTCGACAAGCGTTTCGGTCACCGATCTCTTGAATTTCGCGAGTCCCCGTTTCGGCGTCGGATGCCCCTGTACCAAATGCGTAACGCCGTTCGCGCGGACGAATTGGATCAACGCCTGTGCGACATTATCATCCTTTAACGTGAATGTTTCCGCGCCCATGCTTTTCGCGAGTCCCATGATCTTCGCGGTTTCGTCGCGGACCGGGGAAAGCGCCCTGCTTTCTTCGGCAGCGGTAAGAACATGTACCACGTACCATGCGGCATTGAGCTGCGCCGCCAATCGCGAGGCTGCCCGCAAGATCTCTTCGCTGTTCGATTCCCCGCCGCGGATGCGGACCATGATCTTGTTGAGCGCGCTGGGTTTTGTTTTGGCGTGGAACTTTTCGCGCTGCCGTTTGTCCAAGAGATTCGCCGTTTCGCTCAAGGCTAATTCCCGCAAGCGCGTGAGATTCTCGATCGTGAAGAAATTATTGAGCGCCGCATCGATGCGGTCGGGCTTGTAGATCTTCCCCGCCCGCAGACGCTCGATGAGGTCCATGGCCTCGATATCGACGTTCGTTATGAGATCGGCTTGCGCCACGATGGAATCCGGGATGCGCTCGGCCACCTTCACCCCCGTGGCTTTTTCCACAATGTTATAGAGCGATTCGAGGTGCTGGACGTTGAGCGTCGTAATGACGCTGATCCCCGCGTTGAGGAGGTCTTCCACGTCTTCGTAGCGTTTCTCATACTTGCCGCCCGGGGCGTTCGTGTGCGCAAGCTCATCGACCAACGCCACGGTCGGACGGCGCCTGAGGACGGCCGCGAGGTCCATCTCCCTGAGCTCAAGATTCCCATGCTGCACGATCCTCGGCGGCACGACCTCCAATCCCGTCGCCTGCGCGATCGTCTCGGGACGCTCGTGCGGCTCCATGTAGCCGATCACCACGTCCACACCCGCTTCCAAAAGCGACCTGCCCTTCTGCAGCATGCGGTAGGTCTTGCCGACGCCCGCGGCGGAACCGAGGTAGATCTTAAGCTTGCCCCGTTCGCCGGTATCGATCAATTGCAAAAAATCATCAGGAGTTTGATGGTAGGCCATGGCTCAATCATATCGCCCCGGCGTCATTTCCGCACCGGGTACTGGTTATCAAGCGCGATATTCAGCGTAAGGACGTTCACGCCCGGCTCGCCAAAAACGCCCAAGCTGCGCCCGTCGGTATTCGCTTCGATCAGGGACTCCACGTCGGAGAGCGGGATGTTCCGCGCCTTCGCAACGCGTGGCGCCTGGATCGCGGCGTTCGCAATGCTGATCTCCGGGTCAAGGCCGCTCCCCGATGCCGTTACCGCATCGGCTGGGACGGGCGTACTCGAAGACAATCCGTTCTCCGAGCGGTAGGCGGCGATATTCTGCTGGATCATCGTCGCGAGCTTTTGCGAGGTCGGACCGAGATTTGTCCCGCCGGACGCAGTAGGATCGTAGCCCGCTCCTGCCGCCGAAGGACGCGGCTCGAAATATTGCGGCCCGCTGAAATTCTGCCCGATGAGCGCGGAGCCGATCACCGTGCCGCCCGCGTCCGTGATCAAGCTGCCGTTCGCCTGCCACGGGAAGAGCGCCTGCCCGAACGCCCATACGGCGAGCGGATAGATGCCGCAGAGGATGACCGCGAAGACGAGCGTCGCGACGACCGATATTCGGATCTGTTTCAGGAATTCTTTCATTGGTTTAGACGAGGTGAAGCGCGGTTATCGCGAGGTCGATGAGCTTGATGCCGATAAACGGAGCGATGATGCCGCCGAGCCCGTAAATGATGAGGTTCCGGCGCAGGACCGTGGCGGGAGGCAGCGGCCGGAACTTCACGCCTTTCAATGCGAGCGGGATCAGGAGAATGATGATGATCGCGTTGAAGATGACCGCGGAAAGCACGGCGCTGTAGGAACTCGTGAGATGCATGACGTTCAGGGGCGCGATAGCCGGGAAGGTGGCGAGGAGCATGGCCGGGATGATGGCGAAATATTTCGCGACATCGTTCGCGATGCTGAAGGTCGTGAGCGCTCCGCGCGTCATGAGCATCTGCTTGCCGATCTCTACGATCTCGATGAGCTTCGTCGGATTCGAATCGAGATCGACCATGTTGCCCGCTTCTTTCGCCGCTTGCGTGCCCGTGTTCATCGCGACGCCGACATCGGCCTGCGCGAGCGCGGGCGCATCGTTCGTGCCATCGCCCGTCATGGCGACAAGGCGGCCTCCTGCCTGTTCCCTGCGGATGAGATCGAGCTTGTCTTTCGGTTTCGCTTCGGCGAGAAAATCATCCACGCCCGCTTCCTTGGCGATCGCGGCCGCCGTGAGCGGATTGTCACCCGTGATCATGATCGTCTTGATGCCCATCTCGCGGAACAGATTGAACCGTTCGACGAGGCCGCCCTTCACGACATCCTTCAGATAAATGACGCCGAGGATCTTGTCGTGCGTCGCGACGACGAGCGGCGTGCCCCCCGCTTTCGCGATCCGCTCCACTTCCATCTCGGTATCCTGCGTGAACTTTCCGCGCGACCAATGGCGGATCGCATTCGCTTCGCCTTTGCGGTATTTCGTGAATTCCAGGTCGAGCCCGCTCATGCGCGTCTGCGCCGAAAACGGAACGAAGGTGGCGGACGGCATCTCGTGGATCTCGCGCTCGCGGATGCCGAACTGCTTCGCAAGGACCACGATGCTCCGGCCTTCGGGCGTCTCGTCGGCGAGCGACGCAAGCTGGGCCGCATCAGCGAGTTCTTCCACAATCACCCCCGGAGCCGGAATGAATTCCGTCGCGTGCCGATTGCCAAGCGTGATCGTCCCCGTCTTATCGAGGAGCAACACATCCACGTCGCCCGCCGCTTCGACCGCGCGCCCGCTCATCGCGAGCACGTTATGCTGGACGAGCCGGTCGATGCCCGCGATGCCGATCGCGGAAAGCAAACCGCCGATCGTCGTGGGAATAAGGCAGACGAGGAGCGCGACGAGAACGGTGATCGAGAACGTCGTTCCGGCATAGATGCCCATCGGCAGGAGCGTGATGATGACCACCATGAAGATGATCGTAAGCGCCGAGAGCAGGATCGTGAGCGCGATCTCGTTCGGCGTCTTCTGGCGCTTCGCGCCCTCGACGAGCGTGATCATATGATCAAGGAAGCTCTCGCCGGGATTCGCGGTAATGCGCACCTTGATCTGGTCGGAGAGCACTTTCGTGCCGCCGGTGACCGCGCTCCGGTCGCCGCCCGCTTCCCGGATAACGGGAGCCGACTCCCCGGTGATCGCCGATTCGTCAACCGTCGCCGCGCCTTCGACGATCTCGCCGTCGCCCGGGATCGTATCGCCCGCCGCGACCAGGACAATGTCGCCCTTCCGCAAAAGTTCCGCGCCGATCTTCTCGAGCTCGCCATCGTGCTTGAACCGCATCGCGAAAAGCTGGGTCCGCGATCTGCGGAGCGCGTCCGCCTGCGCTTTGCCGCGCCCTTCCGCCATCGCCTCCGCGAAGTTCGCGAAGAGCACCGTAAACCAAAGCCATAGGGCGATTTGGATCACAAAACCCTGCGGCTCGTGGCTCAGCCAGATCTCAATGGTCGTCACGATCGCGCCGATCATCGTCACGAACATCACCGGATTTTTCACCATCCGGCGCGGATCAAGCTTCAAGAAGGCATCTTTGATCGCGGGGAAGATGATGGTTGTATCGAATATGCTGCGCTGTTGTTTGATGGCCATGGTAGTCGATCAGAATAATGTTCCCGAATGCATGAGGAAATGCTCGACGATGGGTCCGAGCGTGAGCGCCGGGAAGAACGTCAAGGCGCCGACGAGAAGCACGACGGCAATGAGGAGTATCACGAAAATCGGCCCGGTCACCGGGAACGATCCTTGGCCCTGCGGCACCAGTTTCTTCTGCGCGAACGATCCCGCAAGCGCCATGACGGGGATCACCGTGATGAATCGTCCGAAGAACATCGCGAGGCCGAGCGTCGTGTCGTACCACATGGCGTTCGCCGTAAGCCCCGCGAAGGCGCTCCCGTTGTTGCCCGTTGCCGAACTGAAGGCGTACAGGATCTCGCTGAACCCGTGCGGTCCGGCGTTGTTCAATCCCGCGAGCCCCCATTGCGTCGTCGCCGCAAGCGCCGTAAATCCGAGGATGGTGAATACGGGCGCGAGCACCGAAAGCATCGCCACTTTTACGTCGTACGCCTCGATTTTTTGGCCGAGATATTCCGGCGTGCGCCCGATCATGAGCCCGGCGATGAACACCGCAAGGATCGCGAAAACAATGATGCCGTAGAGCCCCGATCCTACGCCGCCAAAAATTACCTCGCCAAGCTGCATGTTCACGAGCGGCACGATGCCGCCAAGCGGCGTGAACGAATCGTGCATCGAGTTCACCGCCCCGTTCGACGCGTCGGTGGTAAGCGTCGCGAAAAGCGACGAGTTGAAAATGCCGAACCGGACCTCCTTGCCTTCCATGTTTCCATCCTGAGCCGCGACTCCCAATTGCTGGTGGATAGGATTGCCCGCTTGCTCATAATGGTACGCAACAAAAAATCCGACGAGGAACACGGCCAGCATCGCCGCCCAGATCGCCCAGCCGTGCCGCTGGTTCTTCACCATGCGGCCGTAATAGTATGTGAGCGCGCTCGAGATGCCGATGATGCCGAGCATCTCGAGGAAATTCGCAAGCCCATTCGGATTTTCATATGGGGTGGCGGAGTTGGCATTCAGGTAACCGCCGCCGTTCGTCCCGATCATCTTGATGGCCTCCTGCGACGCGATCGGCCCTTGCGGGATCGATTGCGTGCTTGCAGCGCTTGTCGGTTGCACGACATTCGCCGTCGTGTACGGATGGAAGTTCTGCGGAATGCCCTGCGCGACAAGGACGACGGCGAACACGAATGCGATCGGGAGCAGGAGATAATACGTCGTGCGGGTAAGATCGGTCCAGAAATTGCCGATCGTCGTCGCCGTGTGCCGCGCAATGCCGCGCACCAGGGCCGCCGCGAGCGCAATGCCGGTCGCCGCCGACACGAAGTTATGGATCACGAGCGCGACCATCTGCGAGAAATACGACATCGTCGCTTCTCCGGCATAGCTCTGCCAGTTCGTGTTCGTCGTGAAGCTCACCGCGGTATTGAACGCGAGATGCGGACTCAGGTTCGGTAATCCCTGCGGATTGAGCGGAAGCCATTGCTGGATACGCAGGATGATGTAAGTGAAGAAGAGGCTTACCGCGCTGAAAAGCAACATGGCAACCGTATACTGCTTCCAGTTCTGTTCTTTGCGCGGATCGATGCCGAACAGCCGGTACGTCGACCGCTCGAGCGGCTTCATAAGCCGGTCGAGAAACGTCTTGCCGTCCGGATCAAGCACGCGCACCAAGTACGCGCCAAGATATCTCGTGATCACAACGATTACCGCGATATAGATGCCGAGTTGGAGCCAGTCGATAAGGGGCATGGTGGTTTAAAAATTTTCCGGACGGATCATCGACCAGAAAAGATACACGATAAGCCCGACCGCGATAATGCCGATAATGATGGTGGCCATGAATATGGTTAGAGTTTTTCGCAGGCCTTCACATAGAGAAGGCACAGCGCAAAAAACACGACGATGATGGTTATAAAAAATAGGTCTTGCATGTCCGTTCCATGTTCAAAATATATCCTCCGGATTTATTGTCAATGGCTATAATCGTAAAATTTTATTTATATCAAGGGCTTTATGATGCATTTTTAGATCGTTGTCATAATCTTTGACAGAAAGCCGAAAAGGCCATAGTATAAAAGCGGAAATAATTTTCGAGATTCATCGGAGCGTTGTTCGGTGTCAAAAATTGACGACAAGCTCCGTGATCCGTTGCCGATTGCTTCAAAATGACGCGCAATTTACCTGTGGATAACCCAACGCCAAAATCATGAACTTAGAGGAAATTCTCACTGAAGTCGGTCTTGATGAGAAAGAGGCAAAAGTATATCTGGCGCTTCTCGATCTTGGCAGTGAAAAGGTGCACGAGATCGCCAAAAAAGCGGGCATCAAGCGCCCGACGGCGTACGTCATCCTCGAACAGCTCTACGCGAAAAATTTCGCCATCAAAACGCATCACGATCGCCGCGCTTTTTATGCTGCCGAGAAGCCGGACATCCTGCTCCGGGCATTAAAGGAAAAAGAAGACCTTCTCGAACAGACATTGCCGCTCCTTCAAGCCAGGATGGCGGCATCAAAGATCAAACCGAAGATCAGGATCTACGAAGGACGCAACGGCATCGAAAAGGTGTATGACGAAATTTATCAAAGCCCATCGGTTTCCCTTTTCGGCTCGCTCAAAAATCTCTCCGAGGTATTCGTAGGCCGCGCGGACAAACTGAAAGAAATCATCAAATCGCAGGATATCCATGTCCGCGATCTCCTCACGGAAGATCCGAAGGATCTCGATTTCGGCTACGCCGCCGTCGGCCGCAATTATGAAGGCCGCGTCGTTCCCAAAGAATTCGACCTCTACATCGATGGTGCAATTTACGAAGATCAGGTCGCGATCCTTTCTATCAAGAAAGAACTCTTTGCGGTTGTTATTGAGAGCAAAGAGGTTGCAGATACGTTCCGGTCGTTATTCGAACTTGCATGGAAAATGTCGGTGCCGCTGGAGAAATTTACAAAAAACCATTAAGCACAACCGGCATCCCGTGAGAGATCATCAAGAACGATTTGCACCGCAACGCCAGCAGGATATGCGGCTTTGACATCAAACGTCCTAGCGGCAGCGAAATATTATGGCAAAGAAAATCCCCCGCGCGACATCGGTCGCGCGAGGGAGCGCTCAGGAAAGATATGCGGCGAACATCCGCCCGTAAAACGGCATCCGCAGGCAATAATAATAGTGAACGTATCTCAGCCCGTCCCAGACAAAACCGGGAACATAGTAATCTCCGCCCTTGGCCTCCAAGGTAGTGGCGAAGAAGCTCGTGATGCCATCCCGGCAGATCGAGGGTACGCACGCCTGGTGCGCCAGGAGTTCCTCCATGATCCTGGCATCGCACAATTCTTTGAATTTAAAAGAGATTTAATCCCGGCGTGGTACGATAGGTGCATGAAACGATCCTGCTTCGCATCGGCGGCTTTCGCGGTGGTCATTATCCCGGGGATCATGGGCACCTCGCTCGACCGGGCATCGGACGGCAAGGAACTGTGGCCGGATATCGGCGAGATGCTCGTGTCGCCGGGCGACCGCTACCTGGATGCCTTGTCCTTCTCGACGAGCGGCGTCCCGGAAACGGCAGTCGTCCCGGGCGGCGTTATCCGGGAAGAGCTCGACATCCCGTTCTACGGCAACTTGGTAGCGTCGCTCTGGAATCTCGGCTACGATGAAAGCTCGACCCTGTTCCTCGCGCCGTACGATTGGCGGCAAAGCGTCGCCTCTTCGGCCGCGGCGATCGCCGGCGTCATCAGCCGGGCGGCAGCTGCTTCGCCCAGCGGGAAGACGGACGTCATCGCGCACAGCATGGGCGGCCTGGTCCTCGAAGCGTACCTTGCCGCCGCGACCGGCACGCCACCCATCGGCAAAGCTATCATGGTCGGCGTTCCGCGGTTCGGCGCGCCGGAGGCGTTGAAGATCCTGAACCAGGGCGACGACCTCGGCATCGGATTCCTGGGGATAGGTCTGAATGCGGGCGAAATAAAGCAGATCGCGCAGAACATGCCCGGCATCTACGATCTTCTGCCCGCGACCGGCAGCTACTCCGGCATCAACCAAAAACTGCTCGCCGACGCCCGGGCGCTCCACGCTTCGCTTGACGCGGAGGCGTTCAACAGCGCGGAAACCTGGAGCATCGCCGGCGGCCGCGCGCCGACGTTCGACGGCGCGACCGGGGACGGCACCGTCCCCTTCGCAAACGCCTTCATCGCGCCCGACGCGACCCATGCTTACCTCATAGACAGCGCCGCGACCGGCATCGACCACGCCGGCCTCGTGAGCGACCCGCGCGCCATCGCCGTGATAACCGGGATCCTTCAATAGGATATAATGAGGATATGTAGCGATCCTGCCAAAACATATATGAAAATACCAACCAACATACCCGGGCAAGGATTCTATTACCACTACAAGCACGACCCGCATGGCACCGTGAACAACTATGCCTACGAAGTGATCGGCGTCGGGTGCCACACGGAAGACGATTGCCGCACCGAAGACGCGAATCTCGTCGTTTACCGTCCGCTCTATGAATCTTCGGTCTATAAAGTCGGCAAGCTTTTCGATATCCGCCCCCTCGGGATGTTCATGGAAAACATCGTAAAGGACGGGCAAACCATCCCGCGCTTCCATAAGATCACTGATCCCGCAATCATCGCCCAACTCGCGATAATCCAAAAGCAGATGTACAACTAGGACGTAAGGGTACCTGACACCCTTA
>DATKMM010000032.1:0-6955 GCA_035541855.1 Minisyncoccota bacterium
TTCATTTTTCGCGTATTTCAATTCATACATAGGCGTTTTCCCGCTCTTCGTCATATGGCCAACAATACCGATTAACGCATTGATTTTCTCCCTCAACCAGATCATATGTTGTTCGCTCGCAGACAAAAAGACGGTATAAAACATATAGCTCGAACGCCAGCGAGGGTCCCAATAGGAATAGAACGTACCATCGCCATCGTGATGTCCCCGCAAAAAATCGAAAAAATATCGATCAGGAACATCGACAGCCCCTATTGTTTTTGTTTTACGGGAAGTAATGCCAATGCCATTCAGGAACCTGTAAAATGCTACATCTCCAGGTTGGACCTGTAATGATATGCCTCCTAAATATCCACCTCGTTTCTGGCTGATACGACTTTCTATACCCAAACAATGCATAAAATTTATAAGCTGCTCTTCGTCCTTCGACGTCAAACTGATGTGCCGACCATCATTATATAAGCATCCATCAGTGACAATCAGCCCGATCGCGTATGCGAATTCGGGCGACCATTCCAGCTTCACTTTCCCGGGCGGCCTCATTCCTCCACTTTACCACGCGGGGCATTAAGAAAAGGTTAAAGAAAAATGCTAAACTTATTGCAATGCTCCTGCTTTCCATGGTCCTCGGACTCGTCCCCGGCTTCGCGTGGCTCGTGTTCTACCTGAGCGAGGACCCGCACCCGGAACCGAAACGCCTGATCGTCCTCACTTTTTTCGTCGGCATCGCGTTCGGGTTTTTCACGGTCATCATCGAACAGTTCTTTAACGATGCCATGGGCGCGATCGGCGTCGCCGAGCTCTCCGCGCTTTCGCTCGTCTGCCTGGCCTTCATCGAGGAGTTCATGAAATACGCCGCGGCCTACTTCGCGGTCGGCAAAAGCCCCGAACTCGACGAGCCGATCGACGCGATGATCTACATGATCGTCGCCGCGCTCGGCTTCGCGACGCTCGAGAACATCGGCGCGCTCACGAACGTCGCCGCGGCCGCCGCCTCGGGCTCCCTCGTCGCGACCGTTTTCGAGACCGCCTCGCTCCGGTTCGTCGGCGCCACCCTGCTCCACTCCCTCACCTCCGCCATCGTCGGCTACCATTGGGCGCTCGGCATGGCGCGCAAAAACGTGCCGCATTACCTGATCTCCGGGTTCATCATCGCCACCATCTTGCACGCCACCTTCAACTACCTTATACTGAACTACGCGGACGTCGGATACTCGGTTCTCTTCCTGCTCGTGGTCGGCTTCTTCGTCCTGAATGATTTCGAGGAACTGAAGAAGCAGCCTGCCGCGTCTGCCGCATAAAAACCCGACAACTTTTACAACCATATGGAATCCAACGACGAAAAATTCTTTGAAACTATCGCGAACGGCGGCAACCCGGCGGACGCCGGGATCCCCGCGGAGGAGGCTTTCGAAGTGAAGCTCGCCAAAGCGGGCGCCAGCGCCATGGCGACGCGCCAGCGCGCGGCAGCCCCGAAAGCGCGGGAACGCGAAGCGGCCGCCTGGGACGACGCCGAGGGGCCGGAGGGCCAGCTCACCGTGGATGTGTACCAGACCCCGGATGATATCGTCGTCGAGTCGGCCATCGCCGGCGTGCGGCCGGAGGACATCGACGTGAGCGTGACCACGGATTCTATCTCGATCAAGGGCGCCCGGCACCGCGAGGAAACGGTCCGCGACGAGGACTACCTCTACCAGGAATGCTACTGGGGCCGGTTCGCCCGCTCGATCATCCTCCCGCAGGAGGTCGATCCGGAGAACGCCGAGGTGACCTTCCGGAACGGCATCCTGACCGTCCGCCTGCCCAAGGTGAACAAGAAGAAGACCCGGAAACTGAAAGTTCGGATAGACTAGGAAGGCGCTCCCGGCCTAGTGCGCTGATTTGCAAAATCCCGCGGGATAAAGTACACTGAGGACCATCATGAGACAATGCGCAATGTGCCACAAGGGTTCGCGGATGGGCGGCGAACGCAAGCTGCTCCGCGGCCACTATAACCCGGTGAACTGGACCCGGAAGTACCCGAACCTCCAATACGCGACCGTCGACGGCAAGCGCATGCTTATCTGCACCGCCTGCCTCCGGACGATCCACAAAGCACCAAGGGTAAAAGCGGCGAAAGTGAAAGCTGGAGTCTAAGCTGAAGCTGGCCGCTCAAGCCACCGCGAACCGACCTGGACGACCGCTTTCTGGTAAGGGGTCATTTTTGCTGACCGGGTCTGGACGAATGATGTGACCTCATCTTTCGAGAACAACCCATCCCTGACCCCGTCTTTAGCGATAATGAAAAATCTATCCACCCAACCCGGATCGACACCCGCCGTCATGTTCCACCCCGACAACAAACCTCGCAGCGGGTCTGTCTTGGACACTGCTTTGACCTTGTCGTAAGATTCCCGCCACTTCTTATCATTGGCATGCAACGCGGCGGCCTTCGCGTCCATTTCCCGGAACTTATCCTGATTGATGTCCCGCTGTTCTTCTTCCCCGGATCGGGTCAGCTTTTTCAATCGGCGCACGACCGCGAATTCGTCGACACCTTCCACGAAATGGTCTTTGGCTTCTCCGAAATCAATAAGGTACGACCGCTCTCCTTCAAGATTCCGCCGGGAACGCAACGCCTGCATGCCGCCGGTAACCATAATATTCCTTTCAAATGCATCCCCGTGGGTAATATGATTTCGATGAAGTATTTTAAGGGTGTTTTCCACCTGCGCGGCAACCTGGGGAGGAAGGGGGAATTTCTGCTTGCGTAAATAATCGTAAAGTTTATTAGTATTGTTCGCCGAGATCTTCCACTCAGCCAACTCCAAGGCACGGGGATCGTGAACGACCTCGTCCGGAAGCTGCTCAAAGTGAAGGCGCCCGGCAACCGCTTCATAAAGCTGGGCGAAGGTCATAGCGTCGGTTTCCTCGGCCGAAAAGAGCCTCTCGTGCTCAAGGATCCATTTGTAAAAAACAGTGGCAAGATCCTCCCCGTCAATATATTCCATCGCTATCAATTGGCTTTCGCTTCCCGAGATGGAAACCGAAAATTTCCCTTCAATAGCCCGCCTTACCTCCTCTTCGAGATGCACTTCGTGCATCGATGACAGCGCCGGAACCTGCGCCATATTCTCCCGCTCTTCTTCGGAAGCATTCCGGATAGCTTCATACGCCCGTTGATGCATTTTGTATTCCCAGGCACCCTTGTTCGGCAGATACAGCTTGAAAAGCTTGATAGCTTTGTCGCTTTCCGAACCTTCGATCTCCAGGGCGTCGAGAGCCGGCTGCCATTCCGGAGCCGTGTTGTCCATCGACAATTTGAGAACGACCGCCTTCCCTCCCTCACCGGCCCGCTCACAGGAAAGCAGCATTTGCTCAATCGAGCGGTTAATTTCCGCCGTTTCCAGTTCCGAAGAGTGCCGCGGTTCGCCCTCGTTCATATGCGTTATCTTATCCTAAAAAAACCTTCCTGGCCAGAAGCAGGACGGGGCGCGATTCCCATTTTGCCGTTGGTGTTTTGTCTTTTCCATACAAGAAGTGTATCATGGGGAGGTTAAAACAAAGTTAAAAAGCGGGCCGTAGTATACCGGTAGTACATGCGAATGGGGTTCGTAAAAACCGGGTTCGATTCCCGGCGGCCCGACAGATTATTTCACCCTGAACTCCCGCTTGAGCTCCTCTTCGTTTTCCGTCTCCACTTCCTTCTTTTTCTCCTGGGCGCTTGCCATGAGCCGCTTCAATTCGTCGTCGCCCATCGCGTTGAGTTCGCGCGCGCGCGATTCGAGATATTCCCGGGTATTTTTGGCGGGGTCGTCGAGCACTTCCTCGAGAAGCGCGTTCAGGACCCAGCCGACCCGCGCTCCTTCGGGCAGGTCGAGCAGCGCCATGATGTCGTCACCGTTCACCGCGAGCATCTTGGGGGTCAGGGGATCGCGCTTCACCTTTTCGATCATGAAAAGGAAATGGCGCAGGCGGTACGGGACGGCCTTGTCCACGCCCGAACCGATGCGGTCGGCCTCGCGGACCCGAAGCAGGTCGTCGATGTTCTCCGGCCCCACGCGGACGATAAAGCGCCGCACGCCGGCGGGCGAAACGATCCCGGGGTCATAGTAGAACATGTGCCGCCGGACGAGATGCGCGACGCGCTCCGTGAACTCGCGCGGGAACCGCAGCCGGTCGAGCATCTTCACCGCCATCTTCGCGCCGATGTATTCGTGCTGGTAGAACGTCGAGTCCGGCCCGTCGCCCTTTTTCGCGCGCGCCTTGCCGACATCATGCAGAAGCGACGCCATCCGCACCTCGAGCGAATAGTCCTGCCGCGCCGCGTAGTCGAGCGCGCGAACATTGTGCTCGAACACGGTATAGATATGGTGCTTGTTCTGGCCGACGCCGAGCCCTTCCCGCAGTTCGGGCAGGACGTACGGCAAAAGCCCCAGTTCCTCGAGGAGGATGGTCCCCTTCGCCGCGCGCGGGGTCATTAAAATTTTAACCAGCTCGTCGCGGACGCGTTCCTTCGCGATCATTTCCAGGCCTCGCGAGCCGGCGATGATCGCGCGCCGCGTGCCGGGCTCGATCTCGAAATCGAGCTCTACCGCGAACCGTACCGCGCGCATCAGCCGGAGCGCATCCTCGGAAAAACGCTCCTCCGGCTTCCCCACCGTCCGGATCGTCCCGGCAGCGAGGTCTTTTTTCCCGCCAAACGGGTCGGTAATCCCGCCTCGCAGGCCCATTGCCATCGCATTCACGGTGAAATCCCGCCGCGCAAGGTCTTCCGTTATGGTCTTCGCGAATACAACCTCGTCGGGATGCCTCTTGTCGGAATACCGGCCCTCGATGCGATAGCTCGTCACCTCGACCACCTTCACCGCGGGATCGTCCGATCCGGTCTTCACGCCGACCGTGCCAAAGCTGTTCTCATAGACACTGTCCGGAAAGAGCGCCAGCAGGTCATCCGGCCGCGCGTTCGTCGCGACATCCCAATCTTTCGGATTCCGCCCCAGCAGCATGTCCCGCACGCACCCGCCGACGAGATACGCCTCAAAACCCGCCCCCGCCAGGGCCTTCGCGATCCCGACAACCTCGTCCGGGATAGTGGGCTTTTCCATTGCGATGTCCATTCGTGATTCACTATACCGTCATCACCTGATAATTTCCAGCCGGAGCCGGAAAACTAAAACTCCCCGCCCGGGTCGAATCGGAGCGAGGAGTTTTAGGTTTCACGATTTTTCACAGTCTATCGTTTTTTTCCTTTTCCCTTCGGTAATCTTATCGGTAATCTTGGGGATTGGTTTTCCTGCTATGCCGCACCGCCTCCGCACGCTCGGTCGGGATACCGCCATATGAGGTTCGCGCATGCTACAGCTTCCGAAACCCGGCAGTCCGGACGGCGGCTGGATGGCGATGCTGGCTTATGGAAAGAGCTGTTTTATGTTTCGGTTGTTCTGAAAAGTTGCTTCACATATTGGGCTTTGATTGATTTTTCGCTGTTTTGCTTTGGCGGCCTTTGTTTCCAGTGCCGGTCCCTCCGCGGCTGGTACCTCGCCCGGACGGCCGACACCATGTACTACTCGCCTGCTTTCTTTTTCTTTCATAATTTTCCCGGCTTTTTGCATGGGATGCAAAAAAATGTTCCGGCGGCAGTCACTGCTGCAATTGCTGGACGCCGATGGCTTTGACGGTGCTGGTGCCGCTGATATCACCGAAAACGACCACTAATTCGCCCGGCCTGAACACCGCCTGCGGGCTGGCGCCGAACGGGATATTGGTATCCGGCCCGACGAGGACCGTAAGGACCCTGCCCGAACTGTCGAGCAGCACGAAACCGTCGGCGGTAGCGATGACGATCTCGCCGCGATGGATGTTTTCCGGACCGAGCACGCCGATGCCGGGATAGTACGAACCGATGAACGGTATGTCCTGCGGCACGGATGACGCGAAAAACAGGCCGTAGAGCGAGGTTTGGACGAAGACGAAACAAACGGCGGTCACGAGGAAAATAACGGCGAACACCGAGTAAAGCAGCGGCCACTGATAGCCGAACTGGTAGCGGCGCGCGAGGATCGCCAGGACAACCACGAAACCCAGCGAAAGCAGGATCAGCACCCACGGCAGCGCGTTGAAAAGCGCATACCAACCCGCAAGCCCGAAGACCGGCACGAACCAGGCGCCATCCTGGTGGAGGACAAAAATGACGAAACTCGCCAAAAACACCGCCATAAGCAGGATGATGACGATCGCCATGACCGCCAGGATATCCCGCAGGCGGAAATACCATCGCGAGCGCATCTTCACGTTCCCTTCTTTGATGGTCGCGAGGACCTGTTCCCCGAGCGGCCGCTGTTCCGGCTGGTTATCCATGGTTTCCATGATATTTTAATCCCCTTCCACCCGCTTGACCAATTGCCGCAGGAGCGTTTTCCCGCGCTGGAGCCGCACGCCGACCGTCGATACCGGGATATGGAGGACTTCCGCGATTTCTTTATAGTTCATGTCCTCTAAGTAATACAAAACCAGCGGCTCGCGGTACTTCGGTCCGAGCTTTTCCAGCGAACCGTCGAGCACCTCCCTGATCTCGCGGCGGCTCGTCGCGTCGTCAGCGGTTTCCCTGGCGACCGGATGCGGAAAAAGCACGTCGACATAAAACAGCGAAATGTTGTTCCGGTCCTTCTTTTTCTTCTTGAGCGCGTTGATGAACTCGTTGTGGGCGATGCGGTACAGCCACGGCGAAAATCTCCGGCTGGCATCGAAGCTGCGGATGTTCACATACGCTTTTATGAAAATTTCCTGCAGGAGGTCGTCCGCGTCATCCGGAGCGAAAAGGAAACGCTTCGCGTAACGGGACATTTTCGCCTCGTAACGCTCGACCAGGATACGGAAGGATTCCATATCGCCTTTCTGCACCTCGACCGCGACCTCCTCGTCGGTTCGCTCGGGCATAGCATAGCTTACTAACTATTACGACCACCGGCGGCCT
>DATKMM010000033.1:0-6677 GCA_035541855.1 Minisyncoccota bacterium
CGCATATTTTGTTATGTTTTCTCATCCGGATATACAATCGTCTGTATATCCGAAAGTCAATGCAATCGAAATAGCTCGATGGATTCTAGCTTTTTCGATTGTGTTGGCTCCTCAAAAA
Source organism: Minisyncoccota bacterium (assembly GCA_035541855.1). Lineage (GTDB taxonomy): Bacteria > Patescibacteriota > Minisyncoccia > UBA6257 > 2-01-FULL-56-20 > JAJXYP01. Next base: position 119 of record DATKMM010000033.1, read on the forward strand.
ACACACCGATTTTTCCTTAACTCGGATATGGTATGATCTTCCATCTTGCGTGGAACGGGTCCGGCTTCGTCGATGCGTACAACTTCAAGAACGGGCCGATCTTCACCGGTGACGGGGCCTATCCATACTCCCTCATCATGGGTAAGGATGGAAACCTGTACGGCACCACCTTCGGCGGCCCGACGATCGGTGAAAACGGCGGGACGATCTTCATGTTCACGCCGGGAAGTTAGCCGTAAGGATATTCCCCGCCCAGCGCACCATGCTGCGGCGGGGATTTTTTATAAATCATGGCATCCGCCCGTCATTTCTTTGAATTCCAAATAGGGTTGGGTAGAAAATGGACAGAAGTCTTGGAGAGCTTCACGTCTCCGCCGACTCCCTTCCCGAGGGATTGAACGGTATGCCTCCTCTGTCAGGTAGTTCCCGGCCAGCGAGCATTCGCTGGCTTTTTCTTATGAATTTGGCGCGAAACGGATCGTCGGCTGCTTTTTTGTCGCAAATTGATTGACGTCGTCAAACGATTTTGCTAGAGTTGGCTGCAGAGAGGTGGTAAATGTTTAAAAGGTTTAACGTTAAAATCAGCAAGGAGGATGTTCTTCAGATGCCGTCCTTCGAATTGGTAGCGGGATTCGCATTCGGTAAGCTCGTTTGGCTGATGTTACTTTTAGCATCCATCGGATGCGTGACTTCAGCTATTTTCCATAGCACATTCTTTCCTGGCATTCCCGTCTGGGCATTCGCCATAGGGGCAACCGTGCTGGGAATGTTCAGTTTCCTCATCTGGGCGCTCCTCCACGTGTTGAGGAAAGCTATTGAGACGGCCTTGCGGACCTGAACGACGTTATTCTCTTGAGTAGATTTTGGAGGCAATATGAAAGTGATGGCGGAACTGAATAAATTGACCTATGCCGTACAACACTCGCCGAACTGCCCGTCTCCGTTTCTCGTGCGTCTGGTCGGTCGATGGCAAGGGGTTCTTGATTACAAACTGGCGAGTGAAACAAAAGACATCTGCGGATACGGAACTACGCTGCGGCAGGCTGCAAGGATGGCCCTGAAAGCTAGAGCGGAACAAGCGTCGGCTTACGACGCGCATCGTGCCATTCGGCAGCTCGAAAGGGTATTGCCCGGCATTACTGCGAGAGCTTCGTTTCCCCGGGACTGAATCGGTACGAGTCACTTTCGGATCCATTTTAGCAGCCGCAACCCCACCCGGGCGCCGGCTGCTTTTTTCATTGCCAAGACTTCCCCGCAGGTCCGGGCTTGGACGGGAATATTTTGACAACGCGGCCGATCATGTATAGTCTATATCCAGAAGTTTTGAGAAGGGAGACGAAATGCAAAAATTGAAATGGCTGTTCGCCGGCATCGTTGCGGTGATGGCCTGCCTCATTTTCTGCTTGCCAGAGCTGGGGGTGAGCGCCCTCTTGGTCGGCCTGATGGTGAAGGGTCATCAAGAACAGGTCAAGTGGCAACAGCGCGAACCGCAGGACAGGGCGGACTTTGAAAGAGCTTTCCAGGTGCCCGCCATTGAGCGGGCGGATCAGGCTGGTTTTACCGACGCCGAATATCAAGCGTCTCAGATCAGGCGGGTGAAAATTGCGCACGTTCTGTTGGTCGAGGCTCAGCAGATTCTTTACCGGGAGCAAGAGCTCCATCGCCTTGAGCATACTGACGAAGGTTCAGGTTATCAGGAGCAAGTGGCGCAAGCTGCAATCGTAAGGAAAAAGCTCGATGAAGCCACGACGAAGTTCGCAACGGACGTGCGTCTTGCGAAACGATTTGACTACACCGGCCTATACGACGACATCGATGAACAGTTCGAGCTTGGGCACGGCATGGACGGCGCATTCTGCTTTGTGGTAAACAGGCTTAAGGACCAAGACCTCTCCGGATTTCCGTTCACCAAGAACCTATCCGGGCCTCCTGGCTGCGTCGAATAACCGTTTCCTGCCGTTCAATGTAGATTGGCGCACGCGAGAACTTTCCGCGCGCGCCTTTTTGTGTTATCTTGGCGATAGTTCTCAACCTGAGAACGTGGAGTGGCTATGACCATATCGAATCGGGCGCTTGTCATCGCGCCGTTCGCGATAGTTCTCATCTGCGCGGTTCTGCCGTTGCCCCAGCCCGAGCCGCGTTCGTGGCTTGTCGGATGGCCTTCATGCCCGGGATGCGACCGGGCGGTATGGCAGTCCTATGCCATCGCGGGGTGGGGGAGCGTGCTGATGATGCTTCTCTTTCTCGCGACCGTGCTCAAGCTCGTCCTCGTCCTCGCGATCGGCGAGCTGCCTGATAGCATACTCTTCAGGTGGATCGTGCCGGTCCTCTGGGTCATCTTCTTCGCTCTCGCGGCGTATTCGGGGGCCTCTGCCGTCCAGCAGGGGATCGTCTGGACCGCCTACGATTCCGTGTCGCTCATCCCATTCATCGGGTTCGCGGCGGTGGATTTTACCTTCGTATGGAAGATCCGCAGGCGCCGCCTGCGGTTCGCGGGCACGGAGCGGAGATTTATGCCCGGCACCCGCTAGCTTGGCGGACCTGGGATCCGTTGGTTCTCATCAGCCGGTGGCCCTTCCAGCCCCCGGCTTTTTTTATCCGGCGGTGCGGCCGTTTGACAAAAAACGGCCTTCTCGGCTATAATGCCTCTATCGCGGTTATGCCATCTTTAACCATGTTTCGCCGGAAGAATTCCGCATGAGGCCGAAAGACATTCCGGCAAAGGAAGGGGTGGTTATGGAAGCCCTGCCGGGGCTCATGTTCCGCGTGAAAATGCCGGGCCGGGAGGACCTTCTCCTCGCGCATCTCGCGGGGAAAATGAAGATCAACAACATCCGCGTGCTGCCCGGCGACCGCGTGCTCGTCGAGATGAGCCCTGACGGCGGCCGCGGAAGGATCATCCGGCGCCTGTAGACCGGCGCCTGCCATGAAAACAAAATGAAAGTACGAAGCTCCATCAAGAAAATTTGCGCCGGCTGCCAGGTCGTGAAGCGCGGCGGCAAGCTTTATGTTGTCTGCAAAAAGAATCCCAAGCATAAACAGCGGCAGGGCTAACCTAACCATCATGCGTATCTTCGGCGTCAACATTCCGGACAATAAGAGGATCGAGATCGCGCTTACTTACGTGTATGGCGTTGGCCGCACGGTGAGCAACCGGGCGCTGGTTGCCGCGAAGGTGGATGGCGACAAGCGGGCGAAGGAACTGACCGCCGACGAGATCCTGCGCATCCAGAACTGGCTCGAGAAGAATTTTCCGGTGGAAGGCGAGCTGCGCCAGCGGATCCGGGCGAACATCAACCGCCTGAAGGACCTGAAGACCTACCGCGGCAACCGCCACGCGCGCCGGCTCCCGGTGCGGGGACAGCGGACGCGGACGAACTCGCGCACGGTGCGCGGCAATGTCCGCAAGACGGCCGGCAGCGGAAAACGTAAAGTCGACCTGAAGTAACGACCAACGCGATACCATGGGAAAGAAAAAAGTAACAACGCAATCGGGAGAGGCCACCCCCAAAGAGCAGGGTGCCGTTCAGGCGCCGGCCGCGAAACCGTCCGGCGGCAGGAAGGCGAAGCGCGTCCAGCAGGGGAAGGTTTACGTGAACGCTTCCTATAACAACACTGTCATCACGGTGACGGACGACCGCGGCAACGTGATCGCCTGGGCGTCGGCCGGTTCGCTCGGTTTCGGCGGTCCGCGCAAGGCGACCCCGTTCGCGGCGCAGAAGATCATCGCGGCGCTCGCGGAGAAGCTCCAGGGCAACGGCCCGCAGGACATAGAGATCATCGTGAAGGGCATCGGCTCCGGCCGCGACTCGGCCATCCGCTCGCTCATCAATCACGGGTTCAACATCCTCTCTATTAAAGACGCCACCCCCGTCCCGCATAACGGCCCGCGGCCGCCAAAGGTCCGCCGCGTATAAACCACTATCACTATGACCGGACCTAAAGAAAAAAGAGAGCGCGCGCTCGGCATGCACCTGGGACTTAAAGGGGACCGTTCGATGTCGCCGAAATCGGCGCTCGTGCGCAAACCGTACAAGCCCGGCGTGCACGGCCCGAACGGCCGCATACGGGCGCTTTCCGAATTCGGCCTCCAGCTCCGCGAGAAGAGCAAGTTCAAGCTGACCTACGGCGTGGACGAGACCAACCTGAAGCGCCTTTACGGGCTCGCCCAGAAAGCGAAGGGCTCGACCGGCGCGAAGCTGCTCGAATTGCTTGAGCGGCGTCTCGACAACGTCGTCTACCGCCTCGGTTTTACGCCGTCGCGCCTCGCCGCCCGCCAGCTCGTGCTCCACGGGCACCTCGCCGTGAACGGCCGGAAGGTCACGTCGCCGGGCTATTCGGTCCGCAAGGACGACGTGATCGCCGTGCGCGGGACCTCTGCCGCCAAGAAGCACATCACGGGCCGGAAGGAGGCCATGAAGCAATACGACGTGCCGGCTTGGCTCGCGCTTACGCCGGACAAGATGGAGGGCCGCGTCCTCGGGGCGCCGTCCGACCTCAACCCGCCATTTGAAATAAGTCTATTGGTCGAATCATTCAGCAAATAATTAATAATTAATAAACTTTTCATACCATGGAGTTCGCTTATCTTAGTTCCACTGTTGCCATAAAAACCGTTTCCGAGGACGCGAAGAAGGGTGTGTTCGAGATCGAGGGCCTGTTTGCCGGCTACGGCCTCACGATCGGGAATGCCCTGCGCCGCGCGCTGTTGTCGTCTTTGCCCGGCGCCGCGGTCACGGAGATCAAGATCAAAGGCGTGCCGCACGAATTTTCGACCCTGCCCGGCCTGAAGGAGGACATCGTCGAGCTGCTGCTCAATTTCAAGAAGCTTCGTTTCATTTCGCACGTGGACGAACCGCAGGTGCTTTCGCTGAAGGTGAAAGGCGACCGGACCGTCACGGCGGGCGACATCGAGCTCAACGCGAACGTCGCGCTCATCAACCCGGACGAGGAGCTGGCGCACCTGACCGCGAAGGACGCCGAGCTTGATATCGAAGTGAAGGTCGAGCGCGGCCTGGGCTACGTCGCGACCGAATCGCGCAAGGGCGAAGGACGGCTGCCGATCGGCGTCATCGCCATCGACGCGATCTTCACGCCGGTGGTCCGCGTGAACTACACCGTGGAAGATATGCGCGTCGGCGACCGCACGGACTACAACCGCCTGCGCCTCGAGATCGAGACCGACGGCACGATCAGCCCGTCCTCGGCGCTCCACAAGGCGGCCAACATCCTGAAGGACCATTTCGAGAAAGTGGCCACGATCGAAGTGCGGGAGTTCGACGCTCCGAAGACCGAAGAGGAGGGAGCGAAAAAGCGCGGCCGGAAAAAGAAAGAAGCATAAACCATGCGCCACTTAAAGAAAGGCAAAAAATTCCACCGGCTCCGCGGACAGCGCATCTCGTTCGTGCGCAACCTGGCGAACGACCTGATCCGCGCCGGCAGCATAGAGACCACCGAGGTCCGCGCCAAGGCGGTCCGCCCCGTTGTGGAGAAGCTCGTCACGTCCGCCAAACGGCAGACGCTCGCCGCGCGCCGGCTCATTTTGAGCCGCGTGCACAACGAGAAGATCGCCGCCAAGCTTTACAACGAGCTCGGTCCGCGCTATGCTGAGCGGCGCGGCGGTTATCTCCGGATCACGAAACTGCCGGCGACGCGCAAGCGCGACGGCACCCGCATGGCCAGGATAGAATTTGTTTAATTTCCAATACCTACCAATTTTCAATTTTCCAGCATGGAATACCATATCGACGCAAACAACAAAGTGCTCGGCCGCGTGGCCTCCGACATCGCCCTGATCCTCCAGGGTAAAAAGAGCGCCTCGTACGAGCGCAACCGCGTGAGCGACGACAAGGTGTACGTGAAGAACGTGCAGGGGATCCGCGTCACCGGCAACAAAGCGACGCAGAAGGTCTACTACCACCACACGGGCTATGTCGGCCACCTGAAGGAGCTCACGTACGAACAGAAGTTCGGCAAGGACCCGAAGTCCGTCCTGCGCCAGGCGGTCCGCAAAATGCTCCCGAAGAACTTTTTGAACCAGCAGCGGATCAAGAACCTCATTTTCGTCGAAGAATAACATGGCAACCGCGAAAACCAAGGAACGGTACACCGAGGCGGTCGGCCGGCGCAAGACGGCGGTCGCGCGCGTGCGCATCTCGATTGGCGACGGCAAGGTGTCGGTGAACGGCAAAACCCCGAAGGAATATTTCACGCTGGCGCGCCTCGTCGCCGCCTCGCTCGCCCCGCTCGAGAGCCTGAAGATCATGAAGGAATACGACGTGACGGTGAAGGTATCCGGCGGCGGCATCCACGCCCAGGCGGAGGCCGTCCGCCTCGGCCTCGCCCGCGCCCTCGTCGAAAAGGAACCCGGACGCAAGGCGCTCCTCCGTGTTTCCGGTTTCCTCACCCGCGACTCCCGCATGGTAGAGCGCAAAAAGTACGGCCTCAAGAAAGCCAGGAGAGCTCCCCAGTGGGCCAAAAGATAACGGTTCACAATCTGAACATTGTTCAGAAGGTGAACATGATGAAACAGCTCCGATGCAAGTCGGAGCTGTTCTCT
>DATKMM010000034.1:0-6743 GCA_035541855.1 Minisyncoccota bacterium
GAAATCATACATGTCGTTGCACAAAACCTCATGCAACTTTTTTACTTTCATCCCACCACGAGTATCCTTCATGTCGATGTAGATGTGATACGACTGCTCGGGGTCAAAAATCTTACTCAACAATTCAAAGTACATCTTGTAATACCATTGATCATGGGTCTGACGCAGGGCATCATGGTTGAGCTGGGTCTTATCGATGACCACACAGCGGAAATGAAGATCGTCGAGGTCGAAAAAATAATCGATGAGATCGAGAAAGAAATCGATCTTCTTCGATGAGACCTTCTTCCATTTGATTTCAAACTTCGGCGACAAACCATGCCTGATCTTGATCTCTTTGATGCGGCCATGGATTTTTGGCACTTCTTTGGTTGAGCAGTAAACAGCACCAAGAACCATCGGATTGCGATGGTCATTTTGGAGATGATTGCTTTCGTCGCAGTAAATGTTGATGTCCGACATAGGGCTATTATCGCACCAAAGGGGCCTAAAATAAAGCCCCGGGACTTGGTATGAAAACGCCGCAAGAAAAAATTGCCGAACTGATTACAAGCTATTGAACTTTATTCGGTGTGCGCGGCCGGCCGGACTTGAACCGGTAACCCCCGCCGTGACAGGGCGGTGCTCTAACCAAATTGAGCTACGGCCGCAATACTAATCTACTTCAGCATACTGATAAATTCCTTTTCGTCAATTATTTTGACGCCGAGCTTTTTGGCTTTTTCGTACTTCGAGCCGGGGTCGGTGCCGGCGACGAGGTAATCCGTCTTGCGCGTCACGGACTCGGACGCGTCGCCGCCCTGCGCGCGGATCCTGTCCTTGGCCTCGTCGCGGGTCATGGTCGCGAGGCCGCCGGTGAGGACGAACGTCTTACCCGCCAGCTTGCCGTGCGCGGCGCTCTGCGGCTCGGGCTCGATCTCCACGCCGGCCTTCTCGAGGCGTTCGAGCAACTTGCCGTTGCGCGGTTCGCGGAACCAATCGTGGATGCTTTGCGCAACCTTCGGTCCGATGTCCGGAATTTCCTGCAGGTCGTCAAGCGAAAGTCCGCGGAAGATCTCCGCCATTTTTGCGATGCTCATAGCTCCTAACTCATACCTCTTATCTCCTACCTCCCATCTCCTACCTCCCATCTGATGCCTCCCCGCTCCCTCCCGCGCCAGCGCGATGGCGGTCTCTTCCCCCACGTGCAGGATGCCGAGCGAGTACAGGAACCGCGGCAGGGTGACGCGCCTTTTTTGCGCGACCTCGCTCACGATGTTCCCGGCTGACCTTTCGCCGAAGCGCTCGAGCGCGGCGATGTCGCCGGCCCGCAGCGTGAAGATGTCCGCGGCGTCGGAAACCAGGCCCTCGTCCAAAAACTTGTCGATGATCTTCGGGCCGAGGCCTTCGATGTTGAACGCGGCGCGCGAGACGAAATGATAGAGCTGTTCGCGGTGTTGGGCGGCGCACTGCTTCGATGAACAGCGCGCGATGGCGCCGTCGCGGACGACCTTCGAGCCGTCCACCGGGCAGCGGTCCGGCATCCTGAACGCGCGCTCCCGGCCGGTGCGGAGCTCGGGCAGAACCTTCGTGATCTGCGGGATGACGTCGCCCGCGCGCTGGACGACGACGGTGTCCCCGATCCTGAGGCCGAGCCGCGCGATCTCGTCGGCGTTGTGGAGCGAGGCGTGCGTGATCGTGACGCCGCCGACGTTCACCGGGCGCATGACGGCGACGGGCGTCAGGGCCCCGGTGCGCCCGACCTGCACCTTGATATCCTCCACGACCGTCGTCGCCTCGCGCGGCGAGAACTTGTAGGCCATCGCGGCGCGCGGCGCTTTGCCGATGATGCCCGCGCGCGCGAACACGGCGTTGTCGTTCACGATGACAACCGTGCCGTCGTATTCGTAATCCACCTTCTCGCGGCGCGCCGGTTCGGCCCAGTGGTCGCGGAACGCGAACACTTCGGCAAGGTTATTGGCCGGGCGGTTGTTGGGGTTCGTCCGGAAACCGAATGCCGCGAGGAGCTGGTGCTCCTCCTCGTGCATGGTCTGGCCGATGTCCGTCACGATGTCGTACTGGAACGAATCGAGGCGGCGGCTGGCGGTGATCGCGGGATCGAGCTGGCGCACGGAACCGGCGGCGACGTTGCGCGGATTGGCATAGGTTTTGGCGCCTTTCTTCGCGAGCTCGCGGTTGATGCGCGCGAACTCGCGCTTGGTGAGGAAAACCTCGCCGCGGATGACGAAATGCCCGCCCTGCACGCGCGCCAGGTTATACTTCGCCGCGGAAAGTCCGGCGGCTTTTAATCTTTTCCTGATCTCGTCGCCGGGCAGGAGCTGCAGCGGGATGGCCTCCACGGTGCGGAGGTTCTGCGTGACGTCCTCGCCGATGAGCCCGTCGCCGCGCGTGGAGCCGCGCACGAAAACACCGCGCTCGTACTCGAGCTCGATGGCGAGGCCGTCTATTTTGAGCTCGCAGTAAAAGAGAGGTGGGAGCTTGGAGGTATGAGGCAGGAACGAGGAGAGCGGCCCGCCCAGATGATCTTCGAGCCGCTTGAGCCAGGCGCGCATGTCCTCCTCGGAAAACGCGTCGTTAAAAGACGTCATGCGCTCGCCATGGCGCACTTTCACGAACTCCCTGAGCGGTTTGCCGCCGATGCGCTGGGTCGGCGAATCGGGCGTCACGAGGCCGGGAAATTCCTGCTCGAGATCGAACAGCTCCTTTTTGAGCGCGTCCTCCGCCTCGGGCGAGATCAGTTCTTTATTGAGCGTCAGGCGCGAGTCGCGGTACTTCGCGATCAGCGCTTTCAGGTGCTCGATGCGGATTTTGGCATCGGATCTTTGCATGGCGGCAGGCGGCGCGCGCTACGGTATCGCCGTAGTCGCGTCGGTCAGGTTAAGGAGGAACGTGCGGCGGGAGTTGAGCGAGCTTCCGGCAGCCACGGCGGTCAGGGTGCTCGTGCTGTTGCACGCCACGGCCGCGTTGTTCCGGTTGTAGCAGGCGACCGTGACGGATGCGTCGTTCGCGAAGGTCGGCAGGGCGATCACCGGCTTCGTGGAGGAAACCTGGAAATAGTTATAGAGCGCCCAGTTCACGCCGGAATCCGCCGCGAAGATCGCCGCCGCGGAGTTTTCGGAGTTCGTGAGCGACTGGACCTGGTAGGTCATCAGAAGCCCGGCGATGGCTGTCGCGCCGAGGATTGCCCCGCCGAGCGCGAGCACCGCGATGAGGATGGCCTGGCCGGAAGAATGGGTCGGGTGTTTTTTCATGTTCAGCATGAACTTCCGTTTTGCGGACAATCGATCGTGCGGGCGCTGATGCTCGTCTGGAGGTTCAGGATGTCGGAAGTAAGCGCCGGGTCGGTCGAGCTCGGCACGACCTGCATGGCGATCGTGATGCGCGGGTTCCAATGGTCGCCTTCCGTATTGCCGAACAGCGTGAAGTCCAGATAGGTGATCCGGACGTTGTCGGCCGTGATCGGCACGAAGGTGCCGGTGCTCCCGGTATCGCTGCGCAACAGCGAGCCTCCCTGCAGTTTATAGTGGACGTTCTCGCTGTTGGCGTCGTAAAAATCCAGCTCGGAACACGTCCAGACGTTGTTCGTGATCGTGCATATCGGATAGGCGCACGCCGGGCCCGGATTGCCGTTATGGCCGGGGTCGTTGCAGAAGAGATAGCCCGTCCGGATCTCGCGCGCCATCTGCTCGAGCGCGGTCCCCGCGTTCGACTGCGCCGCGATCAGGAACGCCACCTCGCGCTGGGAGTGGAGCGCGCTCACGAAACCGCCGACGGCGATCGTCACGAAAACGGCGAACAGGATGACGGAAACCAGGACCTCGATGAGGGTGAAACCTTTGTTCATGGCGTTTATGGGGCCGGGTGCCAGTTATAGAAAGTGTCCTCCAGCATGATGCTCTGCTGGGTCGGCAGGCCGATGTTCCACCACACGGTGGACCGCACGACGATCGGGGCGGTGACGCTGTTCTGGCTGACCGTTATGTCCCGCGTGAAGATGGTCGGCGAACCGCCGCCGGTCGTATCGTCATACTGGTAGAGGTAGCGGTGCAGGGTCGGGTTGTATTCCAGGTAGTCCGGATCGCTGGCGGAATACGAATGGATGGCCGGGCAGTTCGTGGTCGTATAGTCGATCTCATCCTGGTGCGTGCCCTGCAGGAAGCACGTCCCCCACCCGGTGCCGAAACCGGCGAGATTTTCGTACACATCGTGGTAGACCAGGTTGTGCGCGATCTCGATGCCTTCCGCCGCGAGGTAGGTCGCCGTCGTGTCGGTGCTCACGTTCTTGCTGATGAAGATCGACTGCGAGAGCAGGCCGAGGATGCCAAGCAGCCCCACCGTGACCGCCGCGAGCGCGACGACGGTTTCGACGATGGTCTGTCCGGAAGATGGTTGGCGGAGCATTGTAATCATTGTACCACCAAAACCCTAGAAGCTAACCTGCCCCTCGGAGTTCACCGAAATGGCCGCAGCCTGGCCGCCGGTCGTCGTCAGGTATATCTTATCCGTGCTGAACGGGGGCTGGAAGGTGGCGCCGTCATGGCTCAGGAACACGGTCGGGTCCGGCGGATAGAACAGGACGAGCGCCAATCCGTCGGGGTTCTGGGCCGTGGGAACCACGGAAATGCCGCTCGTGAGCGGGACCTGCCAGGTGCCCTGGGTATACTCGTGGACATCGGTCGCCTGGTTGATGGCCGTGACGCTTTGGGGCGAGGGGCACGTGCTCGTTCCGTTCGGCACGTAGGCGAAAATGGAGTATGTCTGCGGATCCGCGGCGGTATTGAAAAGGACGCCATAGCCGCATGCCGGCGTGGTCACCGTCCCGTACGTCGCGAGCGTCAGGGATTTCGCCTGGAGGATGAACTGCGAAATTTTCGCCTCCTCCACCGAAAGCGCCACGCTGGTCTGGCTGACGTTCGAGTATACGATGATGAGCGTCGACATGATCGCCGTGATGGCGAGGATGACGAGGATCTCGATAAGCGTGAAACCGCCGGATTGCCTGGTTCCCATGCTTATATTCTACCATGTCCGGCCCGTCCGGCCGTTCCTAAAACCCGATAAGACGGAAATACCAATTGAAAAATCCCGACCCGGCGAAGAAGGCGAAGACGGCGCCGAGGACGAGGAACGGCGCGAAGGGCACCGCGCTCCCCATGGTCTTCCGGCGGAGCGCGATGGCGACCAGCCCGAACGCCGCGCCCGCCACGAACGCGAAGGCCGCGAGCATCAGGATGTCCGGCCAGCCGAAGAGCAGGCCGAGCGGCGCGGCGAGCTTCACGTCGCCCACCCCCATCCCCTTCCCGCGCGTCACGGCGACCAGTGCCCCGAAGAAAGCCGCGCCGAAAACCGCGCCCGCGAAATGGTTCACCCAGACGTTTGCCTGCAACCCGAAAAACACCGAGAACGGGCCGAAAAAGGAAGGGTTCCGGATGCCGAAGTTCGCCGCCAGGAACCAGGTCTCCACGAAGCCGGCGACAAGCAGGGCGATGTTCAGCTCGTCCGGGATGATGCCGAGACGGATGTCGATGTATGCGACGAGCAGAAGCACCTCGAACGCGAATATCCAGATGGCGGAGAAGGCCACCGGCGCGGCAAGCGCCAGGGACAAGCGGAACGGGACGAGGAGGAAAATAAGGCCGGACAGCAGTTCCACGAGCGGGTACCAAGCGCCGATCCGCTTTTTGCAGTTCCGGCACTTACCGCCCTGGATGAGGAAGCTCGCGACCGGAATGAGCTCGTACCACGCAAGCTGCTTCCGGCAGTGCGGGCAATGCGACCGGCCGCCGATCTCCTTCGGGTCCAGCACGAAGTGCTCCCCGTCGTACCGCAAAGCGACCACGTTCAAAAAACTGCCGATCATCAGGCCGAAAACAAACAGGATCAACCAAACCATCCTGTTATTCTAACACACCGTCAATCCTCCACCTTTTTTCCAAAGGGAAGCTCCGGCTGCACCGAGCGCCTGACGTGCTCGTGAGCGCTTCCTGGTTGTCCATATATTCTTTTTAAATGATACCATGACCATTGTCAAAAGTTCTTTAATCTTTTTTTTTAACACCCAAACGCCACCAGCCCTGGCAGTACTAATTTTACTGCAAGACAGCAGGAAAATCAGCAGCACTTAGGGTCGCTCCCGAGGTGATGACTTTATCAATCGTGCCATTTCCGTCACTGTCAATGCTGACCGTGACGCCATTCCCACCGTGAATCAGCTTATTGAAATCAATAGTGTATAGGTGTATAGCTCCGCGACCGATTGGAATCGCGCGGCCAACAACCGCCACCTTGATTCCATTTCGTACGATATCAATTTCGACTCCATATGCCCCCGGCTCGGTTCCGACAACCTCGTACGTGAACGGATCGTCGGTCATGATGACAGCCACTGATTTGTTGTTCGGATTATACGCTGAACCTGGAATATTTTCGTCGGCCTGACCGTTCACCAATCCAGCGATCCTTCCCGAAGAATCTATGATGCGCGGCTCGACTGGGCTGAATACTAAAAATACAGTGTAATTCGCCGCAGCGACATTCAGATCGTTGGATAATTGGACGGTTTGGGTACTTGTCGGAATCAGTTGAATGCCATTTACCTTATAGACAGCGAACGTACTCATTTGGTTGGCAACATCCGAGAGATACGTGCTGGTGCCGTTATAATGCCACATATCAGTGAACCATGAGCGCTCGATTCCGCTGTACGTGGTTGAATTTATCGTGACGGAGGTTGAAGTCGGAGC